>DATLIE010000316.1:0-8006 GCA_035539635.1 Burkholderiaceae bacterium | reverse complement strand
AGGGTCAGCACTGGGTCATGGGCCCTGTGCTGCCCGATGGGGCTGCGCGCTGCTATGTGGAGGCGCACCGTAGATCCGTAGCGTTCGCTTTGGAGGCGGTCAGTGTTTGACATAACCGCTTCGCCGCGTCCGTTGTTAACGCGATCTATACATAGTGCGCCGACGCGGTCTGAAGCTCAATCGTCCGAATCGTCAATCGACTGCGGCTCCACCGAGGCATCGGAAGCGGCGCGGTCGCCTTCAGCGGCCTTCGGCGGCATCACCCGATCGAGCGGCCGGCAGATGCGGCGATTCAGGCACTCCAGGCGCTGCGAGCCCTCGAGCGCTCGCTGGATCGCTGCCGGATCGATCAACATGCCGAACGGATCGGCGGCGTGGCTCAACGCATGCATGGGCACTCCTTGCAAGGCCCGAACGCGAGCCCTGTGACTCAATGTAGTCACGCAGCCTCAACGAATGAAGTCGTCCGCGCACCACACCGCGTGTCGGAATGCCGCTGACACGCTAGCGCGTGGCTGCCTTATTCAGGCGTTCGACAAGAAAGTCGCGCCCGCCCTGACGCGCAAAGTCGGTCGCGCTCAGATTGAGGTCATTGCGGCGGCGTGCGTCGGCGCCCCGCGCGAGCAGCAGGTCCACGCCGGCCTCGGTGCCGTAGCGGCTGGCCATCATCAGCGGCGTGCTGCGGTTCGGGCTCTCGGCGTCGATCGGCGCGCCCTTGTCGAGCAGCAACGCAATCATCTTGGGCTCGGGACCGGTCGCGGCGTAGTGGATCGGCGACCAGCCTTCCTTGTGCACCTGCGCACCGCGCTGCAACAGCCGCTGGGCCCAGCCGAGGTTGCCGCGCAACGCGGCCATCATCAGCGGGCTCTCGCCACTGGCATTGATTGCGCTGACGTCGAGCTGCGCACTGGCCCACAGGGCCTCGGCCACGGCGTAAGACTCATCGCGCAGCGCCAGGTGCAATGCAGCCTGCCCCTTGGGGTCGCGCGAATTGGGGTCGAAGCCGCGCTCGAGCAGTTGTCGGACCGTGCGTCCGTCGTCTCGGCTCACGGCCTGAAAGAAGTCTTCGTAGGCTCCAGCATGGGCTGCCGAAAAGCAAACCGCCACAAATAGATAGATGGCAAATTTAAAGTTCTTGATCATGTTCTATCCGGCCGGAACAGCCGCTCGAAATTGGCGCTGGTCGCCTGCGCGATGGCCGCCACGTCCGCCTGCCGCAGCTGGGCGAGCTGCTGCGCGACGAATGGCACGTAGGCCGGCTGATTCGGCTTGCCGCGGTACGGCACCGGCGCGAGGTACGGGCTGTCGGTCTCGATCAGGAGCCGGTCCGCCGGCACGAAGCGCGCCACCTGCCGCAGGTCCTCCGCGTTGCGAAACGTCAGGATGCCCGAGAACGAGATGTAAAAGCCCAGGTCGAGGGCGGCGCGGGCCACCTCGGCGGTTTCGGTGAAGCAGTGGAACACCCCGGTGGCTTCGCCCCGGCCCTCCTCGCGCAGGATCGCCAGCGTGTCGGCGCTCGCGCTGCGCGTGTGCACGACCACCGGTTTGCCCGTGGCCAATGCGGCGCGGATATGGGTGCGAAAGCGCTCGCGCTGCCACGCCATGTCGTCGACGCTGCGTCCGTTGAGACGGTAGTAGTCCAGCCCAGTCTCGCCGATGGCCACCACGCGTGGCCGGGAGGACAGTGCGACCAGGTCGTCCACCGAAGGCTCGCGCACGCCCTCGTTGTCCGGGTGCACGCCTACGCTGCACCAGAAGTTGTCGTACGCGCTGGCCAGCCCGTGGACGCGATCGAACTCCTCGAGCGTCGTGCAGATGACGAGCGCGCGATCGACCGACGCCTGGGCCATGGCTTCGCGGACCTCGCCGATGCGATCGGCCAAGCCGTCGAAGGTCAGGTGACAGTGGGAATCAACGTACATCGCAGCAGGGCCATCGGCCGCTGCGAGTCTAGTGCGCGCAGGCGACTAGATCGTCTGCGTGGGTTTGGACGACTGGATGCTGGTGCCCAGCAGGTCCTCGATGCGCTGCTTCAGCAAGCGCGTCTTCTCGTCACTCGGGAAACGCACCCCCACGCCCTGCGTGCGGCCGCCGGACGCGTTGGCCGGCGTGATCCAGCCCACCTTGCCTGCCACCGGGTACCGCTGCGAATCGTCCGGCAGGGACAGCAGCAGGTAGATGTCCTCGCCCAGCTTGTAGTCTCGCGTCGTCGGCACGAACAGACCGCCGTCGCCAAAGAGCGGGATGTAGGCCGCGTACAGCGCGCCCTTCTCGCGGAACACGAGCTGGATCACGCTCGGCCGTCCGCCCGCAGCGGCCGCGGGGCCAGCGGCGGCAGGCAGGGTCGGGGGACGCGTGGTCGCTTCGCTCATCGCCCGGACAGTGTATCCAATGGTCTGCCGGCGCCGGGCCGCCCCGCGCGTGCCGTTTGCCACAGCGCGGCAGCCTGCGCCATCAGCGCTTCGCCACGCAGTGGCACATGCCACGGATGCTCGTCGTGCCGGGCCGCCCGCAGCAGGTCGCGCTCCCAGCCGACCAGGGCGCCCATCGAGGGCAACGCCGGTCGCGAGGCCGGTGCCAACGCGGCGGCATCGAAGTAGCGGGGCTCGCCACCCGCCGCAAGCCGCATCAGGTCGTGGCAAAGCTTGTGCAGCGCCTCGACCACGCGCGCCACCGGCCAGCCGGACACCCCATGCGCATGGCCGCCGTGCGCCCAGGCCGGCACGCGCGCCCAGGTGTCGGCGTCGATGCCGTCCTCGTGCAGCGCGAGCGCCGCGTGCGGCAGCCCCCCGGCCGCCGCGAGCAGGCGCCCGGCTTGGGCCACGCCGGCAGAGTCAAGCCAGGTCAGCGCCTGCGCCGCTGTGGGCAACGCGATCGGCAGGCGCTGGCAGCGGCTGCGCACGGTGGGCAGCAGGGTGTCCGGGTCGCTTGCCGTAAGCAGCAGGCGCAGGCGCCCCGGCGGCTCCTCGAGTGTTTTCAGCAGCGCGTTGGCCGCGGTCTCGTTCATCGCCTCGGCGGGATGGATCACGAGCACCTTCGCCCGGCCGCGCGCGCTGGTCTGGTGGGCCCAGTCGATCGCGGCGCGCACCGCATCGACCTTGATGTCGCGGCTCGGCTTGGCCTTGGACTTCCCGCTCCCATCACCGCCCTCCTCCGCCGCCAGCCAGCCCAGGCGCACGCCGACGGCGTCGGGCACCAGCACGCGCACATCGCCGTGTGTGCGGCTGTCGAACAAATGGCAGGCCGTGCAGCGGCCGCAGGCCCGGCCGTCGGGCGTCGGCGCTTCGCACAGGGCCGACCGAGCCAGCGTCAGGGCCAGTTCGAGCTGCCCGAGCGGGCCGGGGGCATGCAGCAGCAGCGCATGCCCGGGCATCGCGAGGCCGCGTGCCAGCGCCGGCTCGAGCCAGGGAGGTAGCCGGTCGGGCAGGTTCATGGCGCATGCAGCAGGCGCGTGACCGCCGCTTCGATCTGGGCCCACACCTGCACCGGCGCGACCGACGCATCGAGCCGCGCGAAGCGTGCCGGCTGCGCGGCGGCCCGCGCCGCATACGCCGCGTGCACGCGCTCGAAGAAGGCCAGGTCCTGCGACTCGAAGCGGTCGGGCGCCCGCGCCGCCGCACGCCGCTGCGCCGCGAGCGCGGGGGGCAGTTCGAACCACAGCGTCAGGTCGGGCTGGCGCCCCTGCTGCACCCAGGACTCGAGCTGCGCCAGCACCTCGCGGTCGAAGCCGCGGCCGCCGCCCTGGTAGGCGAAGCTGGCGTCGGTGAAACGGTCGCAGAGCACCGTGGTGCCCGCCGCGAGTGCCGGCTCGATCGCGGTGGCCAAGTGGTCGCGCCGTGCCGCGAACACCAGCAGCGACTCGGTCAGGGCGTCCATCGGCTGGTGCAGGACGAGATCGCGCAGGCGCTCGGCGAGCGGCGTGCCGCCGGGTTCGCGCGTGACCTGCACCGCATGGCCGCGCTCGCGCAGCCACGCCGCCAGCGCCTCGATGTGCGAGGACTTGCCGGCGCCGTCGATGCCTTCGAAGGTGATGAAGCGGCCGCGCCCGTTCACTGGCCTCCGCGCTGGTACTGGTTCACCGCGCGATTATGGTCGGCCAGGTTGTCGGAGAAGACGCTCGAGCCGTCGCCGCGCGCTACGAAGTACAGCGCCTTGCCGGGTGCGGGCTGCACGGCCGCCTTCAGCGACGCAGCCCCCGGCAGCGCGATCGGCGTCGGCGGCAGGCCCTTGCGCGTGTAGGTGTTGTACGGCGTGTCGGCGAGCAGGTCGCGCTTGCGCAGGTTGCCGTCGAAGGCGGCGCCCAGGCCATAGATCACCGTCGGGTCGGTCTGCAGCGGCATGCCGATGCGCAGGCGGTTGGCGAACACGCCGGCCACCTTGGTGCGGTCGGCCTCGATGCCGGTCTCCTTCTCGACGATCGAGGCCAGGATCAGGGCCTGGTCCATCGACGCCAGCGGCACGTCGGGCGCACGCTCGGCCCATGCGGCTTCCAGGCGAGACTGCATCGTGCGCATCGCCGTGCGCAGCACGATGAAGTCGCTCGCGCCGCGGCTGTAGTGGTAGGTGTCCGGAAAGAAGCGCCCTTCGGCGGGCGTGCCCGGCTTGCCGAGCAGCGCCATCACCTGGGCCTCGGTCATGTCGCGTGTCGTCGGCTTCAGTCCCGGCGCACCGGCCAGCGCCTCGCGCATTTGTGCGAACGTCCAGCCTTCGATGACGCGCACCGTCTCCATCTGCTGCTCGCCGCGCAGCAGGCGTTCTAGCAGCTGGCGCGGCGTGGTGCCGCGCTCGATCGCATAGGTGCCGGCGCGCATCAGGTGCGCCCGGCCCGAGGCGCGAAACCAGAGCCAGAGCAACTCCGGCGGCGCCTGCACGCCCGCGGCGACCCACTGCTCGGCCACGCCGCGCGGCGAGGTGCCGGGCTCGATCGTGAGCTCCACCGTCTGCGACGCCAGCGGCAGCGGCCGCTGCAACCACCACCAGGCAGCCGTACCCGCAGCCGTCGCGGCCAGCAGCACCAGCAACAGCAACCAGCGCAGCGCGCGCATCACCCGAGGCAATCAAGGTTCATCGCGGCTCATGATAATCAGCCCATGCACGAGACTGTGACCGCTTCTTTCGACGGTGCGGTGCGCCTGGCCGACTGGGGCGTGATCCGCGCCGCCGGCCCGGACGCCGCGTCGTTCCTGCATGCGCAGCTGACGCAGGACATCATTGGCCTCGAGGTGGGCCGCGCGCGCCTGGCCGGCTACTGCTCGGCCAAGGGCCGGCTGCTCGCGAGCTTCGTCGTCTGGCGGTCAGCCGCCGACGAGCTGCTGCTGGCCTGCAGCGCCGACCTGTTGGCGCCCACGCTCAAGCGCCTGTCGATGTTCGTGCTGCGCGCCAAGTGCAAGTTGACCGACGCGAGCGCCGAGCTGCCCCTGTTCGGCGTGGCGGGCGCGACGGCGCGTGCGGCCGGCGAGCCATGGCAGTGCGTGTCGAGTGACCGTGGCACGCTGATCCGCCTGCCGGATGCGCGTGGGGTGGCTGGCGGCGTGCCGCGCGCACTCGCGATCGGCGACCCGGCGCTGCCCGCCCTCGATGCGGCCGCCTGGGCCTGGCTCGAGGTCGGCAGCGGCGTGCCGCGCATCGTTGCCGCGACGGTCGAGCAGTTCGTGCCGCAGATGGTGAACCTTGAGCTGGTGGGCGGCGTGAACTTCCAGAAGGGTTGCTACCCAGGGCAGGAGATCGTTGCGCGCAGCCAGTACCGCGGCACGCTGAAGCGCCGCGCCTTCCTGTTCTCGAGCGAGGCTGCGGCCCAGCCCGGCCAGGAGATCTTCCACGAGGACGACCGCGAGCAGCCCGCCGGGATGGTGGCCAACAGCGCGTCGTTCGAGGGCCGGCACCGTGTGCTGGCCGAACTCAAGCTCGCCGCGCTGGGGTCCGGACGCCTGCACCTCGGTGCGCCCGACGGGCCGCTGCTGCAGCGCGAAGACCTGCCCTACCCCGTGCCACTCGAAGCCGCTGCCTGAGTGTCCCGGTCGATGGCGCCGCCGTTGCCCGCCCACTTGTTCGTCTACTACCGCGTGCGCGCGGATCATCGGCTCGAAGCGGCCGCCGCGCTGCGTGCGCTTCATGCGGCCTGGCGCGCCAGCGATCCGGCGCTCGGCTGCGAATTGTTGCAGCGCGTCGACGACGACCGGGATCCGGGCGGCTTGGTCACGCTGATGGAGATCTACCGCCAACCCGACGGCGTCTCGGCGGCATGGCAGCAGCGCATCGAAGCCGAAGCGCGCGCCGTCCTGGCGGCCTGGCTCGTCGACGAGCGGCATGTCGAGGTGTTCGCGCCTTGTGCCTGATCGGCCTGGCGCTGGACGCCCACCCCCGCTTTGCGCTGGTCATCGCGGCCAACCGCGACGAGCACTTCGAGCGCCCCGCGGCCGGGCTCGACTGGTGGCAGCCGGGGCCTGACGCCCCCTGGCTGTTGGCCGGCCGTGACCTTTCGGCGGGCGGTACCTGGATGGGGCTGTCGTCGCAGGGCCGGCTCGCGATGCTGACCAACGTGCGCGACCCGGCGCGCCATCGTGCGGACGCGCCCTCGCGCGGCGCGCTGGTGCCGGCGTGGCTCGACAGCGCGGCGCCGGCCGAATCGCTGTGGCCCGCTCTCGCCAGCCGCCAGTGCAACCCGTATAACCTGATCGGCGCTGATCTGCGGCAAGGCCATTGGTGGTGGGCCGACGACCGCGCACCGCGGCCCCAGCCCCTTGCGCCCGGCGTGCACGGGCTGTCGAACGCGTCGCTCGGCACGCCCTGGCCGAAGGTCCGTCGCCTCGAGCAGGCGATCGAGGGCGCGCTGGCGGACACCGACGCCGCACCGGCCCTGGTGGAGCGGCTGTTCGACGCCCTGGCCGACCGCGGGCAGGCCGAGGACAGCGACTTGCCCGACACGGGCATCGGTCTGGCGCGCGAGCGCTTCCTGTCGCCCGCGTTCATCGCCGCGCCGGACGGCCGCTACGGCACGCGCTGCAGCACGGTGCTGATCGGCGAACGCCGTGGCGAGGGCTGGCAGCTCAGCCTGACCGAACGCAGCTTCGACGCGCTGGGACGCGGGGTCGAGGAGCGCACGATTCACCTCGACGGCTGGCCGGTGACGGCCCGGCCGCCGGTGCAGGTCACGCCGCTGCGCTGAGCGGCAGCACCATCTCCTGGTGCTCGATGCCGGCCTCGACAAAGGGCTCGCCACGCGGCTGCCAGCCCAAGCGCCGGTAGAAGCCGACCGCGCTGGCCTGGGCATGCAGCATCGCTTCGCGGTCGCCGCACGAACGCGCGGCCTGCACCAGCGCATCGAGCAGCTGGCGACCGACGGCCGAGCCACGCAGCGGCGCGATCACGGCCATGCGGCCGATGCGACCGCTTCCGGCATCACCCCGCAGCAGCCGCCCGGTGCCCACTGCCTGCCCAAGCCGGTTGCGCGCGAGCACATGCACCGCCGCGGTGTCCGCCCCGTCGCTGTCGAGCGCAGCGTCGATGCCCTGCTCCTGCGTGAACACCGCGTGCCGGATCGCTGCGGCCTCCTTGCCGAGCGTCGCCCAGTCGCCGGTGTGCACCTCGACCATCGGCTGGCCCGCCTCGAAGCCCTCGAACCACTCGCGCAGCAGCGGCGGCACCGGCCTGGAGGTCTGCGTCGCCGGGTCGGCGAAGACGTAGACCAGCTCGCCATGCACCAGGCGCTGGCCGCCGCGGAACACCGCGCAATGCAGGCGCATCGACGAGGTGCCGATGCCCGCGCAGCGCACGCCGACCTCGAGCTGCTCGTCGTAGCGCGCCGAGGCCTCGTACTCGAGCGCGGCCTTGCGCACGTAGAAGTCGCCCTGCAGCGCGAGCATCGTGTCGTGGTAAGGCATGGCCATCGCGCGCCAGTAGCCGGCCACCGCGGTGTCGAAGTACATCAGGTAGTGGCCGTTGAAGACGATGCCCTGCAGGTCCACCTCGGCCCAGCGCACGCGCGAGCGTTCGACGAAGCGGAAGTG
>DATLIE010000315.1:0-6249 GCA_035539635.1 Burkholderiaceae bacterium | reverse complement strand
CCCATGTGCACGACGGCGTCCACACCCTCGAGCAGCTTGAGCACCTGCGCACGGTCCGACAGTTCGGCCAGCACCACCTCTTCGCCGGCACCAGCGGGGCCGAAGTCGCGCCGGTGCGACACGCGCAGCACGTCGCAATAGGCCTTCAGGCGCGGGCGCAGCACCTTGCCCAGGTTGCCGGCGGCCCCGGTGAGCAGCAGGCGCTTGAAACGGATCGCAGTGGCGGGGGCGGACAGCATGGCGGTTGCGTGGGCGGGATTCGGTGGGCTTGATCGCATGCCGGGGTTGCGGCACCATCGGGCCCAACCGGTCGTCATCGGTTGTCGTACAACCGTGGCGATTGTCGCCATCCTCCGCGCGCCGTCAAGACGCCACCCCACCCGGGTTTACGCCGATCCGCATGCCTTCTCGAGCCGAATCCCCGCCGACGCTGCGCCGCGCGCGCAACCTGGCGCTTGAACTGGTCGAGTCGCTCGGCGACCGCATCCGCGACGGCCGCCTGACGCCGGGCGAGAAGCTGCCGACCGAGGCGGCCATCATGGCCGAGTACGGCGTCAGCCGCACCGTGGTGCGTGAGGCGCTGTCCAAGCTGCAGGCCGCGGGCCAGGTGCGCACGCGGCATGGCATCGGCACCTTCGTCGTCGGCGCCGGCGACGCGGCGCCGTTTCGCATCTCGCCCGAGCAGCTGGCCACGCTGCAGGACGTGATCGCGATGCTCGAGCTGCGCATTGGCATGGAGACCGAGGCCGCGGCGCTGGCCGCGCAACGCCGCACCGACGGCAACCTGCGCGAGATGCGCGCCGCGCTGGACGATTTCGCGGCCGCGGTGCATGCCGGGCGCGACGCGGTGGCGGCCGACTTCCGCTTCCACCTCGAGATCGCGCGGGCGACGCAGAACCCGCACTTTGCCGAGCTGGTGGCGGCGCTGGGTGCCAGCATGATCCCGCGTGTGCGCCTGGACGCGCCGGTCCCGCTGACCGACGAGCGGCGCGAGTTCCTGCGCCGCGTGCATGGCGAGCACGAGAACATCTACGACGCGATCACGGCGCGCGACGGCGAGGGCGCACGTGCCGCGATGCGCACCCATCTGGCCAACAGCCGCGAACGGCGGCGGCGCGCGCAGGTGCAACCCGCGCCGCGCGCCCGCATGGCGGGACGCTCGGCCAAGGCCACGACCTGAGGCGGCGCGACACGGCTTGACAGCCCAATCGCAAGTTGTACGATGACTGATGACGCTCGCGCCGCTGTGCCGACGATCTCCCCAGTCATCAGACCACGTCCCGTACCGCCATGACCGCCTCCTCGCCCACCATCGCCCGGTTGCAGGCCATCCCCGTCGCGGGCCGCGACGGCATGCTGATGAACCTGTCCGGCGCACACGGCCCGTACTTCACGCGCAACCTGGTCGTGCTGACCGACAGCGCCGGACGCACCGGCGTCGGCGAGGTGCCGGGCGGCGAGAAGATCCGCCAGACGCTGGAGGACGCCGCGCCGCTGGTCGTCGGCCAGCCGGTCGGCAACGTGCAGGCCGTGCTGCGCTCGGTGCGCGAGACCTTCGCCGACCGCGACGCCGGTGGCCGCGGCCAGCAGACCTTCGACCTGCGTACCACCATCCATGCGGTGACGGCCATCGAGTCGGCGCTGCTCGACCTGCTGGGTCAGCACCTGGGCGTGCCGGTGGCGGCGCTGCTTGGCGAAGGCCAGCAGCGCGACTCGGTCGAGATGCTGGGCTACCTGTTCTACGTCGGTGACCGCAGGAAGACCGGCCTGCCGTACCGCGAGGAGCCCGACGCGCCGAACGACTGGTTCCGCGTGCGCCACGACGAGGCGCTGACCCCCGAGGCCATCGTGCGCCAGGCCGAGGCCGCGCGTGCGCTCTACGGCTTCAACGACTTCAAGTTGAAGGGCGGCGTGCTGCGCGGCGAGGACGAAGTGCAGGCCATCGTGGCGCTGCACGAGCGCTTCCCCGACGCGCGCATCACGCTCGACCCGAACGGCGGCTGGCTGCTGAAGGATGCGATCCGCCTGATGCGCGACATGCGCGGCGTGGTGGCCTATGCCGAGGACCCGTGCGGTGCCGAAGGCGGCTTCTCCGGCCGCGAGGTGATGGCCGAGTTCCGCCGTGCCACCGGCCTGCCGACGGCCACCAACATGATCGCCACCGACTGGCGCCAGCTCGTCCATGCGCTTTCGCTGCAGTCGGTCGACATCCCGCTCGCCGATCCGCACTTCTGGACCATGGCCGGCAGCGTGCGCGTGGCGCAGACCTGCCGCGACTGGGGCCTGACCTGGGGCTCGCACTCGAACAACCACTTCGACGTCTCGCTGGCGATGTTCACCCATGTCGGTGCGGCTGCGCCGGGCAAGGTGACCGCGATCGACACCCACTGGATCTGGCAGGACGGCCAGCGCCTGACGAAGCAGCCCTTGCAGATCGTCGGCGGCCATGTGCAGGTGCCGAAGCAGCCGGGCCTGGGCGTCGAGCTCGACATGGCCGAGGTGGCGAAGGCGCACGAACTCTACAAACAGCATGGCCTCGGCGCGCGCGACGACGCGGCAGCGATGCAGCACCTGATCCCGAACTGGACTTTCGATCCGAAGCGGCCCTGCCTGGTCCGCTGACAACAACGGGCCGCCGGCCCATCACGAGGAGACGAGAGATGCAGGAAGAACAAGGCCGTTCGACGTTGCGCCGTGGCCTGCTGAAGGCCGCGATCGGGGGCGGGGTCACCGCCAGCCTGGGCGTCTTCAGCGGCGTATTGCGCGCGCAGTCCTTCGAGTTCAAGCCCAACCAGCGCTACCCCGACCCGTCGGTGCAGATCCTCGACCCGAGCTTCGCCAAGTACCGCATCTACAGCAGCACGATCGAGCAGGTGGCTACTGGCATGCGCTGGGCCGAGGGGCCGGTGTACTTCCCCGGGCGCAGCGGCGAGCCGGGCCATGTGCTCGTGTCCGATATCCCGAACAACCGGATCATGAAGTTCGACGAGAAGGACGGCAGCTTCAGCGTCTTCCGTCGCAACGCCAACTACGCCAACGGCAACACGCGCGACCGGCAGGGCCGGCTCATCACCTGCGAGCACTCGGTGGTGCGGCGCGTGACGCGCACCGAGGACAACGGCCGCATCACGGTGCTGGCCGACAGCTTCGAGGGCAAGCGCCTGAACGCGCCGAACGACGTCGTCGTCCGGTCCGACGACTCGATCTGGTTCACCGATCCGCTGTTCGGCATCAACGGCGAATGGGAGGGCTCGCGTGCGCGCCCCGAGCAGGCGACGACCAACGTCTACCGCCTGGGCGCCGACGGCAAGCTGGCGGCGATGATCACCGACATCATGAACCCCAACGGCCTGGCCTTCTCGCCCGACGAGAAGAAGCTCTACGTCGTAGAGTGGCGCGGGACGCCCAACCGCAGCATCTGGGCCTACGACGTGGGCGCCGACGGCGCGACGCTGTCGAACAAGACCAAGCTGATCGACGCCGCCGACTTCGGCGCGCTCGACGGTTTCAAGGTCGACCGCGACGGCAACCTGTGGTGCGGCTGGGGCAGCAACGGGGCGCTGAACGCCGAAGCCAGCGATGTGGGCGGCAAGAAGGTGTTCACGCTGCGCGGCAAGCCGGAGGACCTGGACGGCGTGATGGTCTTCAACCCGCAGGGCAAGGCGATCGCGCACATCCGCCTGCCCGAGCGCTGTGCCAACCTGTGCTTCGGCGGACCCAAGAACAACCGCCTGTACATGGCCAGCTGCCACTCGCTGTACGCTCTGTACGTCGAGGCCCACGGGGCGACGTGATAACCCAGCCCCGTTGCGCCTTCGTAATGCCGTGACCGCTCCGATCGTCATCAAGATGCACGAGCGCGACAACGTCGCGATCGTGGCCAACGACGGCGGCCTGCCGCCGGGCACCGCGCTGCCCGGCGGCCCCACGCTCACTGAGAAGGTGCCGCAGGGCCACAAGGTGGCGCTGAAGGACCTGGCCGAGGGCGACGAGGTGCGGCGCTACGACGTGGTGATCGGGCGCGCGGCCAAGGCCATCGCCGCGGGCAGCTGGGTGCACGAGCGGCTGCTGCGCATGCCCGAGGCGCGCGGCTTCGACGGCCTGCCGGTGGCGACCGTCAAGCCGCCGCCGATGCCGCCGCTCGACGGCCACACCTTCGAAGGCTTCCGCAACCCGGACGGTTCGGTCGGCACGCGCAACATTCTGGCGATCACGACCACGGTGCAATGCGTGGCCGGCGTCGTCGAGCACGCGATCGGGCGCATCCGCGTCGAGCTGCTGCCGAAGTACCCGAACGTCGACGACGTGGTGGGGCTGGAGCACACCTATGGCTGCGGTGTCGCGATCGACGCGCCCGACGCGCCGATCCCGATCCGCACCGTGCGCCACATCAGCCTGAACCCGAACTTCGGCGGCGAGGTGATGGTGGTGAGCCTGGGCTGCGAGAAGCTGCAGCCCGAGCGTTTGCTGCCTCCCGGCAGCATCGCGCTGGTCGACGAGCGCAACGTGGCCGATGTCGGCGCCAGTGCCGATGCGGAGTTCGACCTGGTGCGGCTGCAGGATGACAAGCATGTCGGCTTCCAGTCGATGATCGATTCGATCCTCACCACCGCCGAGGAGCACCTGGAGCGCCTGGACGCGCGTCGGCGCGAGACGGTGCCCGCGAGCGAGCTGGTGGTCGGCGTGCAATGTGGTGGCAGCGACGCCTTCTCGGGCGTCACCGCCAACCCTGCGGTCGGTTTCGCGACCGACCTGCTGGTGCGCGCCGGCGCCACCGTGATGTTCAGCGAGAACACCGAGGTGCGCGACGCGGTCGACCAGCTCACCGCGCGCGCCGCCTCGCCCGAGGTGGCGCAGGCCATCGTGCGCGAACTCGCCTGGTACGACGCCTACCTCGCGCGCGGCCAGGCCGACCGCAGCGCCAACACCACGCCGGGCAACAAGGCCGGGGGCCTGTCCAACATCGTCGAGAAGGCGATGGGCTCGATCGTCAAGAGCGGCAGCACGCCGATCGCGCATGTGCTTGGCCCGGGCGAGAAGCTGCGGCGCGACCAGCGCGGCCTGGTCTTCGCGGCCACGCCGGCCAGCGACTTCATCTGCGGCACGCTGCAACTGGCCGCCGGCATGAACCTGCACGTCTTCACCACCGGGCGTGGCACGCCTTACGGCCTGGCCGAGTGCCCTGTCATCAAGGTGGCCACGCGCAGCGACCTGGCACGGCGCTGGCATGACCTGATGGACCTGAACGCCGGCCGCGTGGCCGACGGCGAAGCCACGATCGAGGAGGCGGGCTGGGAGCTGTTCCGCCTGATGCTCGACGTGGCCAGCGGGCGCAAGAAAACCTGGGCCGAACAGTGGAAGCTGCACAACGCGCTCGTGCTGTTCAATCCCGCGCCGGTGACCTGATTCCGACTCAAGGAGGACTCTCGATGAAAGACAACAAGCTGCGCACCTTGTGGGCGCAGAACAAGGCGGTCGTCAACGGCTGGCTCGCGATTCCGAACGGCTTCTCGGCCGAGGTGATGGCGCACCAGGGCTGGGACACGCTGACGATCGACATGCAGCATGGCGTGATCGACTATCAGGACATGGTCCACATGCTGCAGGCCATGTCGGCCACGCCGGCGATGCCGGTGGTGCGCGTGCCCTGGCTCGAACCGGCGGGCGTGATGAAGACGCTCGATGCCGGCGCGCAGGCGATCATCTGCCCGATGGTCAACACGCGCGAGGACGCGCAGCGCCTGGTCGCGTACACGCACTACGCGCCGCGCGGCGCGCGCAGCAACGGCCCGGTACGCGCGGCGCTCGCGCTCGGCGCCGACTACCAGGCCCAGGCCAATGACAACGTCGTCATCTTCGCGATGATCGAAACCAAGGAGGCGCTCGACAACCTGGACGCCATCTGCTCGGTCGAGGGGCTGGATGCCGTCTACATCGGCCCGTCGGACCTGTCGCTGGCGCTCGGCTGCAAGCCGGTGTTCGACGACGTCGACCCGCCGGTGGCCGAGGCGATGGACCACATCCTGGCGCGCGCCAAGGCGCATGGCATCCGCGCCGGCGTGCACAACGGCCGCAGCGACGTGGCGCGTGCGCGGATTGCGAAGGGCTTCGACTTCGTGACCGTGAGCTCGGACGCGCGCATCCTGATCGCCGGCTCGCAGCAGCTCATGGCGGAGATGCGGGCGCCGGGGTCGCGGACATGAGCCAACGCAGGGACTGGACGATCCGCGAGCTGCGGGTCACGCCGAT
>DATLIE010000314.1:0-6727 GCA_035539635.1 Burkholderiaceae bacterium | reverse complement strand
ACCTGGGCCAGAAGCCGGTCCGCGAACAACTGGACATCTATATCCGGGCGGCGAAGGGACGCGGCGAAGCGCTCGACCATGTGCTGATCTTCGGGCCGCCCGGCCTCGGCAAGACGACGTTGAGCCACGTGATTGCAAACGAGCTCGGCGTGAACCTGCGCGTCACGTCGGGCCCGGTGATCGAGAAGGCGGGCGACCTGGCCGCGCTGCTGACCAACCTGCAGGCGCACGATGTGTTGTTCGTCGACGAGATCCATCGCCTCCAGCCCGTGGTCGAGGAGGTGCTCTATCCGGCGATGGAGGACTACCAGATCGACATCATGATCGGCGAGGGCCCGGCCGCGCGTTCGATCAAGCTCGACCTGCAGCCCTTCACGCTGGTGGGCGCCACCACGCGCGCGGGCATGCTGACCAACCCGCTGCGCGACCGCTTCGGCATCGTCGCGCGCCTGGAGTTCTACACGCCCGAGGAACTGGCGCGCATCGTGCACCGCTCGGCCGGCCTGCTGAACGCGCCGATCGACGCCGGCGGCGCAGGCGAGATCGCACGCCGCTCGCGCGGCACGCCGCGCATCGCCAACCGCCTGCTGCGCCGCGTGCGCGACTTCGCCGATGTCAAGGCCGAGGGCCGCATCGACAAGGCGGTGGCCGACGCGGCGCTGGCCATGCTCGACGTCGACCCGCTGGGCTTCGACGTGATGGACCGCAAGCTGCTCGAGTCGGTGGTGCACCGCTTCGACGGCGGGCCGGTCGGGCTCGAGAACCTGGCCGCCGCGATCGGCGAGGAGGCCGGCACGATCGAGGACGTGATCGAGCCCTACCTGATCCAGCAGGGCTTCCTGCAGCGCACGCCGCGCGGCCGCATCGCCACGCTGGCCGCGTACCGGCACCTGGGCGTCGCGCCGCCCAAGGGCGGCGCCGAGCAGCTGTTCTAGAGCAGGTCTTCGATGACCAGGCGGTGGTACTTCTCGGCCATCACGGCGCCGTGAACCTTGACCACGTCGGCCACCTTGTACGCGCGATCGTCGTCGGGCGCGAAAACGATCAGCCAGCTCGCCCCCTCCTTCGCCAGTTCCTGGTAGCGCCGCATCAGGCTGATCTCGTAGCCGAAGCCGGCGAGGTCGCTCGCATGCTGCAGCATGCGGTCCATCTCGTCGTTCTCCTCGGCGGCCGTGTATTCGAGGATATCCTCGGCCTCGAAGCCGGCGGCACGCAACGCGCGCACCGCGGCCGCGGCACTCGGGTCGTCGGGCATCGCCACCACCACATGCCCCACCGGCTTGAAGGCGCCGAAGGACTGCGGGTGGTCGGCCTTGGTCATGCGCTTGATGGCCATGCGGGCTCCTTTCTCGCGCGGATCGACGTGCGGGCGCACTCTACGCCGCACGCTGGCGGCGTCAACCGGGTCAGGCCGTGCCTTCGTCGAGCGCCGGGTCTTCGAGGTGGAAGCTGTCGGCCCAGCCCACCAGCGTGAAACCATGGTCGCCGTGCAACAGGCGGTTGATGCTGGCGTTGCCCACCTGCCAGGTGCGCGGCGCGTCGAGTGCGATGCGCGCCGCCGCCCGGTAGAGCGCGTCGAGCACGCCGCCATGCGTCACCACGGCGATGTGCTGGCCGCGATGGCGCTCGGCGATCCCTGCCACCGCGGTCACCACGCGGGTGTAGAAGTCGCCCAGCGTCTCGCCGCCTTCCGGGCCGAAGCCCGCGTCGCGCCGGCGCCAACGGCGCGCGCCGTCGGGGAAGCGCTGCTCGATCTCGGCGAAGGTCATGCCCTCGAACACGCCGAAGGCGCGCTCGCGCAACGCCGGGTCGGTCTGCACCGGCAGGCCGGCATGGCGCGCCAGGGCGTGCGCGGTGTCGTGGGCGCGGCCGAGGTCGCTCGAATACACCGCATCGAGCCGCTCGCCGGCCATCGCCCGCCCCAGGCGCTCGGCCTGGCGCTGCCCGGTCGGGTTCAGGCCGATGTCGAGCTGGCCCTGGATGCGCGTGTCGACGTTCCAGGCCGTCTCGCCGTGACGGATCGCGACGAGGCGCGTGACGTCGTCGTCGTTCAAGTCCGCAGCAGGCGCCGGTTCAGCGTGTAGGTGCCCGAGTAGGTGGCGGCGTCGAGCACCTGCCCCGCCAGCGCCTCGCGCACCTGCGCACCGGTGAACGCGCCTTCGAGCGGCAACCGTGCGACGCCCAAGGCGTAGAGCGTGAACACGTAGTGGTGCACGAGCGAGTCGTTGAAGGGCGGGAACGGGCCGTCGTAGCCGAAGTACTGACCGGCCATCTCGGCATTGCCGGCGAACCAGCCGGTGTAGTCGTTCAGGCCCTGGCGCGCGCCGTGCAGCGTGGCCGGACCCGGCTTGCCGCGCGCGGTGAAGCCGCGGCTGAACTCGCCCTCGGCGATGCTCGCCAGCGTCGGCGGCAGGTCCACCAGCAGCCAGTGGAAGAAGTCCACCCGTGGCAAGTCGCTCGGGATCTCGCGATCCGTCTTGTTGACGTCGTCGCCCTTGGACGGCACGTCGAAGTCGTGGCAGATCAGCACCAGCGACCGCGTGCCGGCCGGTACCTCGCTCCACGCGAGGTGCGGGTTGATGTTGTCCGAGAAGCCGACCCCCGCGCCGTCGATGCGTCCGGCGGCGTAACGCGCGTCGATGCGGTCGCCGTTGGTCCAGCTGTCGCTCCAGAGTTTCATCGGCTCAGGCTCCCCATGTGATCGCCTCGCGCGCCGCCTCGCAGCGGCGCAGCATCTCGACCAGCGGCCAGACGCGCTGGCGCAGCGTCACGCCATCCGACTTGGCATGCGCCTCGCCGCCGTCCCGAGCAGCCTCGTCGCGCGCGCGCTCGTCGGCGGCCACGGCCTGCTCGAGCGCCTCGATCAGCCCCGACATCTGCGCCACCTCGAAGATGCCTTTGGGCGCCGGCTCGCGTCCGACCAGCCGCATCACCTGGTCGCCGTTCGGACCGAGCATGATCACGTCGCCCGCGGCCTTGGACCTGAACTTGTAGAGCATCGGAAGGACCAGCCCCGGCTCAACGCCGGTAGATGTAGTCGCGCGTGAAAGGATAGGCCGATTGTGCCCCGCGCACCGGCCCGTCGCCGGCGCGCCCGGTCGGCCGGGCGGCCAGCACCTGGTGCAGCGACATCCAGCCGCGCTCGAAGGCCATCGCGCTGCCCGCGAGGTACAGCCGGTAAGCGCGCACCACGCGTTCGGAACTCGCGACGCGCGCCGCGTCCAGGTGGGCCTCCAGCCCGTCGGACCAGGCCCACAGCGTGCGGCCGTAGTGCGGACGCAGGTTCTCGACGTCGAGCGATTCCCAGCCCGTCTCGGCCATCACGCCCATCACATGCGAGATGTGCAGCAGCTCGCCGCCAGGGAAGATGTAGCGCTCGACGAAGTCGCCGATGCCCGCGCCGAGCTGGCTGTTGCGCGTGCCGCCGGCGGTGATGCCGTGGTTGAGCAGCAGCCCGCCGGGCGTCAGCAGGCGCATCAGCTTGGCGAAGTACTCGGGCAGGCGCGCGCGGCCCACATGCTCGAACATGCCGATCGAGGCGATCTTGTCGAAGGGCTGCGCTTCCGCCAGGTCGCGGTAGTCGACCAGCTGCATGCGCACGCGCCCCGCGAGGCCCTTCTCCTCGATCACGCGGTTCACGTGCGCGTGCTGGTTCTTCGACAGCGTGATGCCGGTGGCGTCGACGCCGTAGTGCTCGGCCGCCCACAGCAGCAGCCCGCCCCAGCCCGCGCCGACGTCGAGGAAGCGCTCGCCCGGCCTGAGCATCAGCTTGCGGCAGATGTGGTCGAGCTTGGCTTCCTGCGCCGCGTCGAGGTCGCGCACGCCGTCGCGCCAGTAGGCGCAGGAGTAGACGCGCCGCTGCCCGAGCCACAGGGCATAGAAGTCGTCCGAGACGTCGTAGTGGAACTCGATCTGCTTGGCGTCGGCCTCGGGCGTGTGGCGCGCCAGTGAGCGGCTGTTGCGCAGCATCTGGCGCCACCAGCCCGTGGCCTGGCGCTCGGGCTGCGTCGGGTCGGCGTCGATCAGGTTGCCGGCCGCCTCCGCGATGTCGCGCATCCTGCCCTTGAGGTCGATGCGGCCCTCGACATAGTCCTCGCCCAGGCGCCCCACCTGCCCGGTGGCCAGGTGCGCGAGCGAGGCCCAATCCGAAAGGGTCAGCTGCACCTGCGCATCGGCCGCGCCCAGGCGCTGTCCGCCGGGCAGCAGCACCGCGAGGCCGGGGGCGCGCGCCGACAGGCGCGCCTGCACGCTGGCGGCCAGCGCGCTCATCGGTGGAAGAGGCGATGTTCCATCGCCCCAACTTTACGGAGCGAGGCGGGCCTCGCGCAAGCCTTCGGCTTGCGATCCCTCAACCGCGTCGACAGCCCGCCTCAATGGCAGGTGTCGCACTCCTTGTGCTTCTCGGTCGACGTGTCGCCGTCGGCCGACTCGAAGAACCAGCAGGAGCGTGCGCGCGGCGCCAGCGTCTCCTGCAGTTCGCGCGGCACCTGGCCCACCGCCACGCTGCGGCGGATGCCGATTGCCGGTTCGGTGGCCAGATCGACCAGCGGGGCCTCGTCGGCCGGCACGCCCGGCAGGTGCACGGTCACGCGCGGCTTCAGCGGGCGCGCGGCGTTCACGCTCTCGACCACCGCCCAGCGGTCGTCGGTCAGCTGCACCACCGAGCCCGGCGGGTACACGCCCATCATGCGCACGAAGGTGTTCAGGATCGCCGGGTCGTAGCGCTTCTGCCCTTGCGAGAACAGCAGCGACAGCGCCTCGTGCGGCGTCATCGCGCGCGCCATCTGGGCCGGGTGGCACAGGTTGTCGTAGCGGTTGACCAGGGCCACCACGCGCGCCGACACGCTCATGCGGTTCAGATCCACGCCTTGCGGGAAGCCGCTGCCATCGCAGTGCTCATGGTGCTGGCCGATCACCAGCAGCGCGCCAGGCGCGAGGCCCATGCGCTTGCCGAGCGCGACGCCCAGCGCCACATGGTCGCGGTAGCGCGCGGCCTCGACACTGGTCCAGGCCTCGTCGTGCTTGTGCAGCTTGGTCGGCAGCTCGAGCTTGCCGACGTCGTGCGACAACGCCCCGGTGCCCAGGTCGTTCAGGTCGGCCTCCGACAGGCCGCACAGCTTGCCCATCAGCAGCGAGATCACGCCGACGTTCAGCGCGTGGCTGGCGCGGTCGCCCGGCGGTGCGGCCACGGCGCGGATGGACAGCTCGCGCGCGCCAAGCATCTTGTCGACCAGCGCCCGGGACAGTGCCATCAGGCGCTGGCCAGCGACCGCCGGGTCGGCGAGCGCGAGGTCGGCCGCGGCACGCCAGTCGCGTGCGGCTTCACCGTACTGGCGCTCGACCAGCGTGGCGCCGGCGCGGTGCGCGGCCGACGCCTCGCGTTCGGCACGCGTGCGTGCGGCGATGGCCGCACGCGTCAGGGTGTCGGGGGGAGGTGCCTCGGCGGCGGGCGCATCGGCCGCGGCCTGCGCCGGGGCTGCTCCCGGGGCCGGCCCGCCCACCGCGGCGTCGCTCTGCTCGGGGCTCCAGCGCACGCGTGCCAGGCCGAGCGAGCGGATCGTCGCGATCTGGTTCGCGTCCGCGATGCGGAAGCTCGACAGAGCGAACGGGTGCGACATCCAGCCCAGGTCGAGATGCACGAACATCCCGATCTCGAGGTCGGCGGTGGCGATGGTGGGGGCGGCGGTGGTCACGGGCACAGCGGTTGCGGCGTCTCCAGCCACTTTCGGCCCGCAGCCGCTGAACTTGACCGCCGGCGCGAACCGGCCCGGGGCTCAGCGCGCGATCCGTGTAGAAAGCACGATGGCCGAGGTGGTGCGCTCCACCCCCTCGAGCGCACCGATGCGGTCGATCAGTGCGTCCAGCGCACCGATCGACTCCGCGGCCAGCACCGCGATCAGGTCGAACGGCCCGCTCACCGAGTGCAGCGTGCGCACTTCCGGAATGCGGCGCAACGCCGCCTCGATGCCGGCGCTCTGTTTGGGTCGCGCCGTGATCAGGACATGGGCGCGCACCAACGCCGCCTCGGCCTCGTCGGGTACCACCACGGTGTAGCCGACCACGATCCGCTCGCGCTCGAGGCGCGCCAGGCGGCTTTGCACCGTGGTGCGCGCCAGCTTCAGCTTGCGCGCCAGCTCGGCCGCCGGGGCGCGCGCGTTGTCGCGCAGCAGGCCGAGCAGCGCGCGGTCGGTATCGTCGAGGGCAACTGGCATGCTGCCGATTCTATTCGGCGTTACGACGAAAACACCCCGGCATTTCGTCTCATCTGCCGCTGCCTTCTGCAGCACGCTCGGGCAAGCTGCGCCCCATGAACACCATCCGTCCCCTCCTCGTCATCGGCGCCGGCAAGATCGGCCAGGTGGTCGCCGACCTGCTGGCCGGCAGCGGCGACTACGCCGTCACGCTCGCCGACCGCGACCCCGCGGCGCTGAAATCGGTGCGCGACGGCTCGCGCGTGCGCACGCTGGCGCTGGACGTCGGCAACCGGGCGGCGCTCGCCGAAGAACTCAAAGGCCCGCACCGCCCCTTCGCCGTGCTGTCGGCCGCACCCTTCCACCTGACGCTCACGGTGGCCGAGGCCGCGCGCGCGGCCGGCGTGCACTACCTCGACCTGACCGAGGACGTGGCCTCCACGCAGCGCATCCGCGCGCTGGCCGAGGGTGCCGACAGCGCCTTCATCCCGCAGTGCGGCCTCGCGCCCGGCTTCATCTCGATCGTCGCGGCCGAC
>DATLIE010000313.1:0-9554 GCA_035539635.1 Burkholderiaceae bacterium | reverse complement strand
CGCGCGCTGGCGCGTCTGGGCCTGCTTGATCACCAGCTCGGCCAGCTTCTTGCCATGCTCGACATGCTGGTTCAGCCACAGCTCGAGCGCCGGGCGCGTGTAGTTCGACACCAGGCGCAGCGCATCGCGCGAGTTCAGCCGCTCCTTGGTCTGGCCCTGGAACTGCGGGTCGAGCACCTTCGCCGACAGCACGAAGCTGGCGCGCGAGAACACATCCTCGGGCATCAGCTTCACTCCCTTGGGCAGCATCGAGTGCAGGTCAATGAAGCCTTTCACCGCCGCGAACAGACCCTCCTTCAGGCCCGCCTCGTGCGTGCCGCCGGCCACCGTGGGGATCAGGTTGACATAGCTCTCGCGCAGCGTCGTGCCCTCTTCGGTAAAGGCCACGCACCAGGCGGCGCCCTCGCCCTCGGCGTTGTTGTCGGCCTCGCCCTCCTCAGCGTAGTGCTCGCCTTCGAAGAGCGGGATCAGCGGGTCGGCGACGAGGCTTTGCTGCAGGTAGTCCGCCAGGCCGCCCTTGTACTGCCAGCTCTGCGTCTCCTTGCTCTTCTCGTGCACCAGCGACACGGTGACGCCCGGCATCAGCACCGCCTTGCTGCGCAGCAGGTGCATCAGCTCCGGGCGCGGCAGTTCGGCACTGTCGAAGTACTTCGGGTCGGGCCAAACGCGCACCGTGGTGCCCTGCTTGCGGTCGCCTGCGGCCGCCTTGCGCACGGCGATCGGCTCCACCACGTCGCCGCCCGAGAAGGCAATCGTCGCCACCTGCCCCTCGCGGTACACCGTGACGGCGAGCTTCTTCGCCAGCGCGTTGGTCACGCTGACGCCCACGCCGTGCAGGCCGCCCGAGAAGCTGTAGGCGCCGCCGGCGCCCTTGTCGAACTTGCCGCCGGCGTGCAGGCGCGTGTAGACGATCTCCAGCACCGGCACCTTCTCCTCCGGGTGCAGGCCGAAGGGGATGCCGCGGCCGTCGTCCTCGACGCTGACCGAGCCGTCGGCGTGCAGCGTCACGGCGATGCGCTTGCCGAAGCCGGCCAGTGCCTCATCGGCCGCGTTGTCGACCACCTCCTGGATCGCGTGCAACGGGCTGTCGGTGCGGGTGTACATGCCCGGCCGCTGCTTGACGGGTTCGAGTCCCTTGAGGACGCGGATCGATTCTTCGGCGTACTTGGCCGGTTGCTTCACTGTGGGCATGGCGGCGCATTCTAGGCAGCGGGCCTGCAAGGTTTCGACACCGCCGGTACAGTCGACCGATGAGTTCCGCCGCCGCGCCCAAGCTGTCGATGACCCAGGTGCTGCTGTGCGGCGCGATGATCGTGACGCTGTCGATGGGCATCCGCCACGGCTTCGGCCTGTGGCTGCAGCCGATCACGATGGAGCGCGGCTGGACGCGCGAGACCTTTGCCTTCGCACTGGCGGTGCAGAACCTGGCCTGGGGCCTGGCGGGGCCGCTGGCCGGCGCGCTGGCCGACCGCTTCGGCGCCTTCCGCGTCATCATCGTCGGCGCGTTGCTCTACTCCGCCGGCCTGGTGCTGATGGCACTCGCCACCTCGGGCCTGGCCTTCACCGGCAGCGCCGGCCTGCTGCTGGGCATGGCCCAGTCGGGCACCACCTATGCAGTGATCTATGGCGTGATCGGCCGCAACGTCGACCCGATGAAGCGTTCCTGGGCCATGGGCGTGGCGGCGGCCGCGGGCTCGTTCGGCCAGTTCCTGATGGTGCCGGTGGAGAACTGGCTGATCGGCGCCTGGGGCTGGCAGAACGCGCTCTTTATCCTCGGCTGCCTGGCGCTCGCGATCGCGCCGCTGGCCTACGGCCTGAAGGAGCCGAAGGCCGTCGCGACGCCCGGCGCGCATCACCAGAGCATGGGCTCCGCGCTGCGCGAGGCTTTCGCCTACCCGAGCTTCCAGCTGCTGATGGCCGGCTACTTCGTCTGCGGCTTCCAGGTCGTGTTCATCGGCGTGCACATGCCAAGCTACCTGAAGGACAACGGTTTGACCCCCGACGTGGCCACCACGGCGCTGGCGCTGATCGGTCTGTTCAACGTATTCGGCACCTATGCCGCCGGCGTGATCGGCCAGCGCTGGCCGAAGCGCTACCTGCTGTCGTCGATCTACATCCTGCGCTCGGTGGCGATCGTGATGTTCCTCGCCGCACCGCTGACGCCCTGGAGCGTCTACCTCTTCTCGGCGGTGATCGGCCTGCTCTGGCTGTCCACGGTGCCGCCGACCAATGCGGTGATCGCGCAGATCTTCGGCGTGCAGTACATGTCGATGCTCGGCGGCTTCGTGTTCCTGAGCCACCAGGTCGGCTCCTTCCTCGGCGTTTGGCTCGGCGGCAAGCTCTACGACGCCACCGGCAGCTACAACGTCGTGTGGTGGATCTCGGTCGGGCTGGGCGTGTTCGCGGCGCTCGTGAACTTGCCGGTGCGCGAGGGCGCGATCGCGCGACCGGCGGCACCCGCAGGAGCCGCGGCGTGATGCGCACAACGCCCGCCTCGCGCTGGGCGTGGCGAGCCGCCGCGCTGCTGGTGCTGGCGCTTGTGTTCGCGTCCTACTTCCAGCCCGAGTTGATGCGCGAGCTGGCGACCCAGGTCTGGAACTGCTTCTGAGCCCGCACACCCTGCCCGCACCCTCGCCCTGGGTGCTTCGCTGGGCGCCGCTGATCCGCCCGGGAGGCCACGTGCTCGACGTGGCCTGTGGTAGCGGCCGGCATCTGCGCTGCCTCGCGTCGCAGGGCTTCGTCGTCACGGGCGTGGATCGCGACGCGGCCGCTCTGGCACCGCTGCAAGGTTTGGGCCGCACGATCGTGGCCGACATCGAGGCCGGCCCCTGGCCCTTGCCCGGGCAGACCTTCGACGCGGTCGTCGTCACCAACTACCTGTGGCGCCCGCTATGGCCCTCGCTGCGGACGGCGCTGGCACCGGACGGCGTGCTGATCTACGAGACCTTCGCGCTCGGCAACGCCGCCCACGGCAGGCCCTCGAACCCGGACTTCCTGCTGCGGCCCGGCGAACTGCTCGAAGCCTGCCGCGCCCTGCAGATCGTCGCCTACGAAGACGGCTTTCTCGATGGCCCGCCGCGCTGCGTGCAGCGCATCGTGGCCCGGGATGCCACCCATCGGGACGCCTCACCCGCCCCGTTAGAATCGAGGATCGTTTCGCCCACCGACCGCCCATGAGACCGATCACCGGCAGCATCGTCGCGCTCATCACACCGATGCTCGACGATGGCAAAGTCGACTACGCCGCCCTGCGGCGCCTGATCGACTGGCACATCGCCGAAGGCACGGCATGCATCGGCGTGGTCGGCACGACGGGCGAGTCGCCGACGGTCAGCGTCGACGAGCACTGCGAGATCATCCGCGTGGCGGTCGAGCATGCCGCCGGACGTGTGCCGATCATGGCCGGCGCCGGCGCCAACTCCACTGCCGAGGCGCTCGAGCTGACGCGCTTCGCGAAGAAGGTCGGCGCCGACTGCTCGCTGCAGGTGGTGCCCTACTACAACAAGCCGACGCAGGAAGGCATCTACCGCCACTTCCGCGCCATCGCCGAAGGCGTGGACCTGCCGGTCGTTCTGTACAACGTGCCCGGGCGCACGGTGGCCGATATGCAGCACGACACGGTGCTGCGTCTGGCCCTGGTGCCGGGCATCGTCGGCATCAAGGAAGCGACCGGCAACCTCGACCGCGCCGCCTGGCTCATCAAGCAGGCTCCCAAAGGCTTCTCGATCTACTCCGGCGACGACCCGACGGCGATCGGCCTGATGCTGCTGGGTGGCCATGGCAATGTCAGCGTCACCGCCAACGTCGCGCCCCGGGCGATGGCCGAGCTGTGCGCTGCGGCCATCGACGGCGACGGCCAGCGGGCGGCTGCGATCCACCTCAAGCTGCTGGCCTTGCACAGGCAGCTGTTCGTCGAAGCCAACCCGATCCCCGTCAAGTGGGCAATGGCGCGCATGGGACTGGCCGGGCCGGCCCTGCGGCTGCCGCTGGTGGCGCTGTCGGACGCACACCACGCGCCGCTCGAGGCCGCGCTGCGCGAGGCCGGCGCGCTCTGATACGCCGACAACCGCCGGTCCCGCTCACGCGTTCTGCTCCCGTCCCCCGCTCCTTCGCTCTCACCTGTTTCTGCGCCACGGTGCGCCTTCCAACGATGCACGCTGCTCCGAAGCCCCACCTGACACCCCGCACCGCCGTGCGCCCCCTGCTGGCCGCGGCGGCACTCGCAGCGCTGGCGGGCTGCTCGACGGTGGAGAACTTCCTTGCCGGCGACAAGGTCGACTACCGCAGCCAGTCGGTGAAGACCACACCGCTGGAGGTGCCGCCGGACCTGACCCAGCTCCAACGCGACGCTCGCGGCGCGAGCAGCGGCGGCAGCGTCAGCGCCAGCGCCTACCAGGCGGGTGCGGCCGCGGCCGCCCCGGCAGGCGGGGCGGCGACCACCGCCGTGGCCCCGTCGACGGTGGGCGAGATGCGGGTCGTGCGCGAGGGCAACCAGCGCTGGCTCGTGGTGCCGATGCCGGCCGAGCAGTTGTGGCCGCAGTTGCGCGAGTTCTGGACCGAGCGCGGCTTCAGCCTCGTCATCGACAACGCGCAGGCCGGCGTGATGGAAACCGACTGGGCCGAGAACCGCGCCAAGCTGCCGCAGGACTTCGTGCGCCGCACCATCGGCCGCGTGCTCGACTCGCTGTACGACACCGGCGAGCGCGACCGCTACCGCACCCGCGTCGAGCGCAACGGCAGCAACACCGAGGTCTACATCAGTCACCGCGGCATGATCGAAGAGTACGCGGGCGAAGCACGCAACGAGACCACGGTGTGGACACCGCGCCCCAGCGACCCCGGCCTCGAGGCCGAGTTCCTGACACGGCTGATGGTCAAGCTCGGCACCAAGGAGCAGGTGGCCAAGGACGTCGTCGCGAAACCGGTCACCCCGGCCACCGCGCGCGCCCGTGCGCTGGCCGGACAGCCGGCCCTGCAGGTCGACGAGGGCTTCGACCGCGCCTGGCGCCGCGTCGGGCTGGCCCTCGACCGCAGCGGCTTCACCGTCGAGGACCGCGACCGGGCCGGCGGCCTGTACTTCGTGCGCTACGTCGACCCGAAGAAGGCAGGCACCAATGCGGAGCCCGGCTTCTTCGCCAAGCTGTTCAGCTTCGGCAAGTCCGACACCGCGGCGGCGCCGGTGCGCTACCGCATCGCCGTCAAGGGCGAGGGCGAGCGCACCAGCGTCACAGTCCAGAACACGCAGGGCCAGCCCGAGAACAGCGAAGTCGGTCAGCGCATCGTCGCACTGCTCGTCGACGACCTGAAGTAGGCGCCGCGGCGCCCACGGTGCGGCCGAGGTGCTGCGCTTTTCCAGCCTCGCCAGCGGCAGCAGCGGCAACGCGACGCTGGTCGAGGCCTGGCCCGCACGTGGCGAACGCCCGACACGTCTGCTTGTCGACTGTGGCCTGACCTTGCGCCGCTTGACGCGGGTGCTGGCTGAGCGCGGCTGCACGCCGTCGGACCTCGATGCCGTGTTCGTCACGCACGAGCACAGCGACCATGTCGGCGGCGTGCTCGCGCTGCAGCGCCGTCACGGCGTGCCGGTGTGGACGAGTGCTGGCACCTGGAGCGCGGCCACCGTGTACAGGACACCGAGTGCTCCAGCCTCGATCGTGCGAAGCGGAGACACCATCACCGTGGGCGCCATGACACTTCGCCCATTCGCCGTGCCGCACGACGCTGCCGAGCCGCTGCAATTGATCTGCAGCGACGGGCAGCGGCGTCTGGGCATCGTGACGGACCTGGGCGAGCCCACCGACTCGACGGCGAGAGCCCTGCAGGGCTGCGATGCATTGCTGCTCGAGTGCAACCACGACCATTCGATGCTCGCGTCCGGGCCGTACCCACCCTGGCTCAAGCGGCGCATTGGCGGCGCGCGCGGCCACCTGGCCAATCATCAGTCCGCGGCGCTGCTCGACGCGTGCCGCCACGACGCACTGCGCCATGTGGTGGCCGCGCATCTGAGCCGGCACAACAACACGCCGGCCCTGGCGCTCGATGCGCTCACGCAGGCGCTCCGCCAGGGTCTGCCATTCGGTTCGCCCGAACTGCACGTCGCCGACGGCGATGTGGGCAGCGGCTGGATCACGCTCGACTAGCGCGCGGCGGGCCCCTTAAATGCAAAAGGCCGCCCGAAGGCGGCCTTGCATCACAACGGTTGCTTGAAACCGAAGATTACTTCTTGACGGCGTCGGCAGCAGCAGAGGCAGCGCCCGCGACGGCCGAAGCGGCTTGCGTGGCGGCGCCAGCAGCAGCAGAAGCGGCACCGGCGACGGCCGAGGCGGCAGCGTCAGCAGCGCTGGCGGCGGCAACCGGAGCGGCCGGGGCAGCGGCGGGAGCCGGCGCCGGGGCGGGAGCCTCTTCCTTCTTGCCGCAGGCGGCCAGAGCGACGGAGGCCACCAGGGAGGCCAGGAGCAGCGACTTGTTCATTTGGAGTTTCCTTGTGCAGTGAGTCGAACGATGACCGGTAACGTTTGGATTCGACTGAATCCGTATCCATTCAGGACAAGAAACGCTCTAGCTCTTCTTGTGCCTAGCCCGCGAGTATAGCGGAGACTAGGACATTCCCTAGAGTCCGAGCGTGTTGGCGCCGAAGCCCGGCTCCGAGCGTTGCATCAAGACATCAACCACTTCGCGCCAGTCGGCCACCTCCTTGTCCGACGACAACATGTGACCGCGCCAGCGCAGCCTGTCGGCCAGCACCAGACTCGCTGTCCCCGCGAGCAACAACGTCGGAATCTGCGACGGCTCGATCTCGGTCACGTAGGCCTCGACCACATGCGCCCAGGTGCCTCGCCACTCGGCGAATCGTGCGAAGCGCCGCTGCACCATGTCGAACTGGCCCGCGACCAGCACCAGCTTGCGCATCGGCTGTCGCGCCCAGGTCGTCAGCGTCGCAAGCACCTGCGCATCGTCGAGCGGCCAGACCTCGAAATCCGGATCGACGAAGCACAACTCGCGCTCGCGCGACTGCACCGCAAGCGACAGAGCCTGCCGCATCGCGCCCGTGAAGGCGCTGCGGCCGTCGATGAGTTCGGCTGCTGGGGGTGTCGAAGGGCGTTCAACCATCATGGGCATCTCCTTCCGTCGGGTGAAGCCAACCGGCCTCCATCCATTCGGTCACCAGGTCGCGCGCTGGCCCGCTCAGGCGCATCGCATCCGGAGCACTCAGGAAGCGCTGATCGGCCAGACGGCGCATCAGCCGGGCATCGCGGCCGCCAGACCGGTAGGACTCGCCGTTGACGAACAGGTGCCGCGAATCGTAGGCCATGCGCGTGCGGCGGTCAGCGACGAGACCGAGCCGGCCGTCGCCGCCGGGCCGGCGACACGCCTCGAACCAGACCTGCGGCTTGGGCTCCGTCAGCCACTCGCCGAGCGACCGGGCGATCGCATCCGGATGGGTCAGCACGCTGCGCACCGACTCCCTGGCAAACGACTCGAGCGACGACGGCACCTGGCCCGGGTGCGCCGTGGCCGACCGGCCGCGATCGCGGTAGCGCCGCGAGCACGTCGCAGCAGGCTCGTCGGCGAGACGGGCCAGCAATGCCTGGGCCAGTTCCACGTCGGTCGGCGCACGAAAGCCGATCGACGCCGTCATGCATTCACCGCCGACCGCCGCGCCGTCGTGCGCCCAGCCGGGCGGCAGGTAGAGCATGTCGCCCGGTTCGAGCACGCAATCCTGCTCGACGTCGAAGCGCGTGAGCATCTTCAGTGGTACGTCGTCGCGCAACGCCGGCTGCGGGCAACGACCGATGCGCCAGCGGCGGCGGCCAGCCACCTGCAGCAGGAACACGTCGTACGAGTCGATGTGCGGCCCGACGCCGCCACCATCGGACGCGTACGAAACCATCAGGTCGTCCAGGCGCGCATCGGGTACGAAGCGAAATCGCGACAACAGTCTGTGTGCGGCGTCGACATGCAGATCCAGTCCCTGTACCAGCACTGTCCATCCCGGCTGCGACAGCGGAGGCAGTGAACGGCGTGGCAACGGGCCACGGCGCAGGTGCCAGTGGCGGCCTTCACGCCTGACCAGGCGCGACTCGACCTCATCGCGTGCGGCCAGCGCGAAAAGGCCCGCACGGTCGATCGGCGGCGTCACCTCGGGCACCGCCTGGCGCACCAGCAGCGGCGTCTTGTGCCAGTGTCGACGCATGAAACGCTGCGGCGACAAGCCGCCGAGCAGGCACGTCGGAAGGTCGAGCTCGATCATGGATGAATTGTCGCTGTGCCATCATCGCTCCGATGCTGATTCACAAACCCTGTGTCGTGGCCCTGACATGGCAGCTCTCGGATGCCCAGGGCACTGCAATCGACGAGCTCGACGAGCCGGTGGAATTCTTCTTCGGCGGCGAGGACCTGCTGCCCAAGGTCGAGGAGGCGCTCGAAGGCCAGGTCGTCGGCTTCGAGGCGCACCTGCACCTCGAGCCCGAGCACGCGTTCGGCGACTACGACAGCGAACTGGTCTGCTTCGAGAATCGCGACCTGTTCCCGCCCGAGCTCGAACCGGGCATGCGCTTCGAAGGCTTGCCCGCCGGCGCGGCCACCGCCGACATGCCGCCGGATGCGATCTACACCGTGACCGAGGTCTACCCCTCGCACGTCGTGCTCGACGGCAATCACCCACTGGCCGGCATGGCGCTGCGCCTGCACCTCAAGGTGCTGGACGTACGTGCAGCCAGCGAAGAGGAAGTCGAGGCCGGAAGCGTCGGCTCGGGCGCCTTCGACGTGGCCCAAGTGATGGCGCCGCCGGACCGGATGCAGTAGCCGCCGGGCGGCGGCTAGCGCTTGCCGGTCGAGCCGAAGCCGCCCTCGCCGCGGGCTGAGACTTCGAAGGCCTCGACGCGCCTAAATGCCGCCTGGACGACGGGCACGATCACCATCTGGGCGATGCGCTCCATCGGTTCGATCGTGAACGCAGCACTGCCGCGGTTCCAGCAGCTCACCATCAGCGGACCCTGGTAGTCGCTGTCGATCAGGCCGACCAGGTTGCCGAGCACGATGCCATGCTTGTGGCCGAGGCCAGAGCGCGGCAGCAGCATCGCGGCCAGGCCCGGGTCGCCGATGTGGATCGACATGCCCGTGGGAATCAGCTGCGACTGGCCGGGCGCCAGCACCAGCGGTGCGTCTAGGCAGGCGCGCAGGTCGAGTCCGGCGCTGCCGGGCGTGGCGTAGGCCGGCAGGTGCTCGGCCATGCGCGGGTCGAGCACGCGAACGTCAATGACGGTCATGGGTTCGTGGAGAGGCGTTGGGCGATCTCTGCCACCAGCGCTCGCGCGAGCGTCAGCTTGTCGGCAGCCGGCAGCGCGCGCGTGCCGCTGGCGTCGATCAGCAGCAGCGCGTTGTGGTCCTGGCCGAAGGTGGCCGGCCCGAGGTTGCCGACGATCAGCGGCACGTTCTTGCGCTCGCGCTTGGCGCGCGCATGCGCTTCGACGTCATGGCTCTCGGCGGCGAAGCCGACGCAGTACGGGCGCTTCGGCAGCGCGGCCACCGCCGCGAGGATGTCGGGGTTCTCG
>DATLIE010000312.1:0-13985 GCA_035539635.1 Burkholderiaceae bacterium | reverse complement strand
ACCACCGACAGCACCGCGAACAGCGCGTACAGGATCACCGTGAGCCACAGGCCCTTGACCGCGAACAGGCCGACGCTGGCCACGTTGACGGCCAGCCAGACGAGCCAGTTCTCGATCAGCTTGCGCCCGAGCAGGAACTGGCCGACCAGGCTACCGACGGTGGGCAGCGCGTCGAGGTAGGGCACGTCGCTGTCGGTGAAGCGGTCGAGCAGCCAGCCCAGCAGGGGCCAAGCGGCCAGCGTGGCCGCTCCGGCCGCGAGGCGCAGCTTCGCGCCGAGGCGGTGCACGCGCAGCGGGGCCCCATCGGCGCCGGTGCCGCGCAGCCACTCCCACCAACCCCAGAAGGCGACGATCACGAACACGATCTGCAACGCGGCCTCGCCGTAGAGTTTGCTGTCGGCGAAGAGCAGGGCGTACATCAGCGAGCTGGCGATCGCCAGCGGCCAGGCCACCGGGTGGACGCGGAAGTTCGCGAACACCATCGCGATCGCGATCCAGAAGGCCGCCACCTCGAGCCAGGTGACCGGGCTGCCGAAGAGCGAGAAGGCGACAGCCAGCGCGGGGCGCGCCGCGTCGAGCAGGGCGTCGATCAAGGCCGCGTCGTCGTCGTCTCGGGCGGGCGCGCGGTGACCTGCACCAGGATCTCGTCGGGCTTGACCATGCCGAGCTCCCAGCGCGCGCGTTCCTCGACGATCTCGAGGCCTTCGCGCAGGTCACGCACCTCGGCCGCGAGCTGGGTGTTGCGGTCGCGCGCCGCCCCGTTGGCGCCTTGCTGGCGCTCGAGCTGCAGTGCGAGGTTCATCGCGTAGGGCTTGCCCGAGTCGCCGAGCCAGAGTTGGGCCTGCACCAGCAGCAGCAGCGCGAGCAGCGCGAGCGTGGACCAGGGCAGGCGGCGCACGGCCTATCGGAGGTTGTAGAACGCCGCGCGGCCGGGGTACGCGGCCACGTCGCCGAGGTCTTCCTCGATGCGCAGCAGCTGGTTGTACTTGGCGACGCGGTCGCTGCGGCTCATCGAGCCGGTCTTGATCTGGCCCGCGTTGGTGCCCACCGCAATGTCGGCGATGGTCGCGTCCTCGGTCTCGCCCGAGCGGTGGCTGATGACGGCGGTGTAGTTGGCGCGCTTGGCCATCTCGATGGCGGCGAAGGTCTCGGTCAGCGTGCCGATCTGGTTGATCTTGATCAGGATCGAGTTCGCGATGCGCTTGTCGATGCCTTCCTTCAGGATCTTGGTGTTGGTGACGAACAGGTCGTCGCCGACCAATTGAACCTTGGCGCCGAGCTGGTCGGTCAGGTGCTTCCAGCCGTCCCAGTCGGATTCGCCCATGCCGTCCTCGATCGAGACGATCGGGTACTTGCCGACCCAGCCGGCCAGGATGTCGGTCCATTCGGCGGAGGTCAGGACCAGGCCCTCACCTTCGAGGTGGTACTTGCCGTCCTTGTGAAACTCGCTGGCCGCGCAGTCCAGGCCGATCGCGATCTGTTCGCCGGGCTTGTAGCCGGCCTTGTCGATCGCTTCCATGATCATCTGCAGCGCAGCCTCGTGGCTCGCGAGGTTGGGCGCGAAGCCGCCTTCGTCGCCGACGGCGGTGGTCATGCCCTTGCCGTCGATGATCTTCTTCAGCGCATGGAAGACCTCGGCACCGTAGCGCACCGCTTCCCGAAACGTCGGCGCGCCGACGGGAATGATCATCAGCTCCTGCAGGTCGAGGTTGTTGTTGGCGTGCGCGCCGCCGTTGATGACGTTCATCATCGGCACCGGCAGCTGGTGCGCCCCCATGCCGCCGAAGTAGCGGTACAGCGGCAGGCCGCTCTCTTCCGCGGCGGCGCGCGCGACGGCCATGCTGACGGCCAGCGTTGCGTTGGCGCCCAGGCGGCCCTTGTTGTCGCTGCCGTCGAGGTCGACCAGGGTCTTGTCGAGGAAGGCCTGCTCGCTGGCGTCCAACCCGAGCACGGCTTCGCTGATCTCGGTGTTGATGTGCTCGACGGCCTTGAGCACGCCCTTGCCCAGGTAGCGGCCCTTGTCACCGTCGCGCAGCTCGATCGCCTCGCGGCTGCCGGTCGACGCGCCCGAGGGCACCGCGGCGCGGCCCATCGTGCCGGACTCGAGCAGCACGTCGCACTCGACGGTGGGGTTGCCGCGGCTGTCCAGGATCTCCCGGCCGACGATGTCGACGATGGCGCTCATTCAGTTCCTCTCGCTTTGAAGTTCTCTAGGTCAGACGGGCGCGGCGACGCCCTCGACCAGCACGCTGTTGAAGTACTCGACCGCGCCCTTGCGCTTGGCGCGGATGGCCGCGTACTGCTCGCTGCCGTAGAAGGCCTTGGCCTGCTCGAAGCTGGGAAAGCGCAGCATCGCGACGCGGTGAGGCGTCCAGTCGCCTTCGAGCGATTCGTGCCGGCCACCGCGCACCAGGTACTCGCCGCCATGGGCCTTCACGGCGGCAGGCGCCTCGGCCATGTACTGCTTGTATTGCTCCATGTCGGTGATGTGCATCTCGACGATCAGGTAGGCAACAGGCATGAGGGTCCTCAGCAGGAGAAGTCGTTTTCGAGCAGCGGCTGCTGCTTGACCACGCGGTCGAGCGCGACGAGCTGCTCGAGCAGGGCCTTCATGTGCTTGAGCGGCACCGCGTTCGGGCCGTCGCTCAGAGCGTTGGCCGGGTCGGGGTGCGTTTCCATGAAGACGCCGGCCACGCCGACCGCGATCGCGGCGCGGCTGAGCACTGGAACGAACTCGCGCTGGCCACCGCTGCTGGTGCCCTGGCCGCCGGGCAGTTGCACGCTGTGGGTGGCGTCGAACACCACCGGCGCACCGGTCTCGCGCATGATCGCCAGCGAGCGCATGTCGGAGACGAGGTTGTTGTAGCCGAAGCTCGCGCCGCGCTCACAGGCCATGAAGCTGTCCTCGGGCAGGCCCTTCTCGCGTGCGGCGGCGCGTGCCTTGTCGATCACGTTCTTCATGTCGTGCGGGGCCATGAACTGGCCCTTCTTGATGTTGACCGGCTTGCCGCTCTGCGCCACGGCGCGGATGAAGTCGGTCTGGCGCGACAGGAAGGCGGGCGTCTGCAGCACATCGACGACCTTCGCGACGGCGGGGACATCGGCCTCGGTGTGCACGTCGGTCAGGATCGGCACCTGCAGTTCGCGCCTCACCTTGGCCAGGATCTCGAGGCCCTTGTCCATGCCGGGGCCGCGGAAGCTCGTGCCGCTGCTGCGGTTGGCCTTGTCGTAGCTCGACTTGAAGATGAAGGGGATGCCGAGCGCCGAGGTGATCTCCTTCAGGCGCCCGGCCACGTCCATCTGCAGCTGTTCGCTCTCGACCACGCAGGGGCCAGAGATCAGGAAGAAGGGCCTGTCGAGCCCGACGTCGAAACCACACAACTTCATGCGACGACCTTCACGGGCGAGCTGGTGCGCGCCATCTGGTGATCGAGCGCCGCCTTCACGTAGTGGATGAACAGCGGGTGCCCGTCCCAGGGCGTGCTCTTGAACTCGGGGTGGAACTGCACGCCGACGAACCAGGGGTGCTTGTCCTGCGGCAGTTCGACGATCTCGGTCAGCTTCTCTCGCTGGGTGATCGCGCTGATCACCAGCCCGGCGATCTGCAGGCGGTCGAGGTAGCGCTCGTTGGCCTCGTAGCGGTGCCGGTGGCGTTCGGTGACCACCGGCCCGTAGATGCGGTGGGCCAGCGTGCCGGGGCTGACGTCGGAACTCTGTGCACCCAGGCGCATCGTGCCGCCGAGGTCGGAGTTCGCGTCGCGCTTCTGGATCGAACCGTCGCGGTCCTGCCATTCATCGATCAGCGCGATCACCGGGTGCGGTGTCGCCGGGTCGAACTCAGTGCTGTTGGCACCGTCCAGGCCGGCCAAGTGACGCGCGACCTCGATCGTGGCCACCTGCATGCCCAGGCAGATGCCCAGGTAGGGGATACGGTTCTCGCGCGCGTACCTGGCCGCCAGGATCTTGCCCTCGACGCCGCGCTTGCCGAAGCCGCCGGGCACCAGCACGGCGTCGAACTTCGCGAGCTGGCTCACGTTCTGCTCGGTCAGTGTTTCGGAATCGACGTACTCGATCTTGACGCGCGCGTGGTTGTGGATGCCGGCGTGGCGCAGCGCCTCGTTGAGCGACTTGTACGAGTCCGACAGGTCGGTGTACTTGCCGCACATCGCGATCGTGACCTCGCGCTTCGGGTGCAGCACCTCCTGCACCAGCGTGTCCCAGCGCCGCAGGTCGGCCGGCTTGGTGAGCAACTGCAGCTTCATGCAGATCTGCTCGTCCAGGCCTTGCTCGTGCAGCACGCGCGGCACCTTGTAGATCACGTCCACGTCGGGCATCGAGATCACGCCGTGCAGCGGCACGTTGGTGAACAGGCTGATCTTCTCGCGCTCGTCGTCGGGGATGGTGCGGTCGGCACGGCACAGCAGCACGTCGGGCTGGATGCCGATCTCGCGCAGCTTCTGCACCGTGTGCTGGGTCGGCTTGGTCTTCAGCTCGCCGGCGGCGCTGATGAAGGGCACGTAGGTCAGGTGCACGAAGGCGAAATTGGTCGCGCCGAGCTTCAGGCTCATCTGGCGCACCGCTTCGAGGAAGGGCAGGCTCTCGATGTCGCCCACCGTGCCGCCGATCTCGACGATCGCCACGTCCACCTTGTCGGCCTTGGCGCCGCGCATCACGAACTCCTGGATCTCGTTCGTGACGTGCGGGATCACCTGCACCGTCTTGCCCAGGTAGTCGCCGCGGCGCTCCTTCTCGAGCACGGACTTGTAGATCTGGCCGGTCGTGAAGTTGTTGCTGCGCTTCATCCGCGTGGTGATGAAGCGCTCGTAGTGGCCGAGGTCGAGGTCGGTTTCGGCGCCGTCGTCGGTGACGAAGACCTCCCCGTGCTGGAACGGGCTCATCGTGCCCGGATCCACGTTGAGGTACGGATCCAGCTTGATGAGGGTGACTTTGAGGCCCCGCGATTCGAGGATCGCGGCGAGAGACGCTGACGCGATGCCCTTGCCGAGGGAGGACACCACACCGCCGGTGACGAAGACGAACTTGGTCATGTCGTGCGGCCCGGCGGGGTGCTGCGGGGTGCGCTCTCGCGCGGGCCGTGGTGGTAAAGCGGGAGTATAGCGGCGGGGGTCGGACGGCCTGCCTGTCGCGGGCCGGCCACACCGCGGGTTGATCCCAGGCCGCGCTGCCGGTCGCACCGGTTGCCGGATGTCGCTGCCGCGACGGACAGCCGATCCCGCCACGCCGGCGCGATGCGCGTCGCGCAGCGTCGCCACGCAGCGATGTGCCGCTTCGCCGCACGCCGGGGTTCGTTCCTAGATTGGCCCGACCACGAACACCCGGAGGACTCCCATGACCCGATTCCGTCCGACCGCCATGGCGTGCGCGGTCCAGGCCATGCTGGGCGCGCTGCTCGCGCTACCGGCGGCGGCGCAAGAGGCGCAACGCATCGAGATCACCGGCTCGTCGATCAAGCGCATCGACGCCGAGACCGCGCTGCCGGTGCAGGTGCTGACGCGCCAGGACATCCAGAAGTCCGGTGCCACCAACGTCGAGCAGTTGATGCAGACCATCGGCGGCAACGTCAGCTCGGGCGCGCAGATGGCCAACGGCGCCTCGGGCGCTACCACCGGCAGCATCTCGTCGATTTCGCTGCGCGGGCTGACGTCGATCCGCACCCTGGTGCTGCTCAACGGCCGCCGCATCGCGCCCTACGGCATCGGCTTCGTCGGCGACTCGGTGTCGGTCGACGTCGGCAGCATCCCGATCGGCATGATCGACCGCGTCGAGGTGCTGAAGGACGGCGCCTCGGCGATCTACGGCTCGGACGCGGTGGCCGGCGTCGTCAACTTCATCCTGCGCAAGGACTTCACCGGCGGCGAACTGCAGATCGACGCCGGCGACACGCAGCACGGCGGCGCCGCCAGCCGCCGCGCCGCGCTGACCTACGGCTTCGGCGACGGCAGCCGCTTCAACCTGATGCTGTCGGGCAGCTTCCAGAAGGACTCGGCGCTGATGGGCCGCGACCGCAAGTTCGCCAGTGTCGGCTACAGCCTGGAGAACGGCAACGACCCGACCTCCTTCCACACCTTCCCGGCCAACGTGCTCGATGTCGAGACGGTGGCCACCTACGGCGGCAATCCGTCGGCGCCGGGTTGCCAACTGCCCTACGCGATCAACCGCGGCCCGGTCGACGACCCGTTCTGCGTCTTCGACCCGTCGCCGCTGGTGACCTTGCTGCCCCGTACCGAGCGCGGCACCGTGATGGCCACCGGCAAGTGGACTTTCAGCGACGCGCTCGAAGCCTTCTTCGAGGCGTCGTTCACCAAGACCAAGACGCGCACCGTGATCCAGCCGGTGCCGTTCTCGTTCCTGTTCGCGCTGCCGGGCAACAACCCGCTGAACAGCATCGCGCCGTGGAACGGCCTGTACCCGGCCGGCTACGGCGCGCTGACCGGCACGCCGCACGGGCTGGGCAGCGCGGTCACGACGATCCTGCTGCAGCCCGGCACGCCGTACTACCCGACGGCCTTCATCCAGTCGCAGCTCGCGGACCCGGGCGACCCGCTGCCGCCGCTGACGGTGTTCTACCGTTCCAACGAGACCGGCAACCGCGACATCACCGACATCGCCGAGGCGCCGCGCCTGGTGCTCGGCCTGCGCGGCCTGGCTGCCGGCTGGGACTGGGAGGCCGCGCTGCTGCGCAGCCAGAGCAAGGTACGCGAGCAGGTCAACGACGGCTACCCCGCCAACTCGCTGATCCTGCCGATCCTCAACAGTGGCCGCGTCAACTTCTTCGGCCCCAACACGCCCGACGTGGTGGCCGAGTTGCGCGCCACCAATTTCACCGGCGACGCGTTCAAGATCGATTCGCGCCTGACCAGCGTGGCCGCCCGCGCCTCGCGCGAACTGATGCCGCTGGCCGGCGGCAACGCCGGCCTGGCGCTCGGCACCGAAGTGCGCAAGGAGGACTACCTCTTTGACCCGCACCCGACGATCCAGACCGGCGACATCTCGGGTTACGGCGGCAACTTCCTCGTCACCGACAAGTCGCGCCGCGTCGACGCGGTGTTCGCCGAACTGAACCTGCCGCTGCTCAAGGGCCTGGAGCTCAACGGCGCGGTGCGCTGGGACCGCTACGAGGGCGTTGGCAACTCGACCACGCCGAAGATGAGCCTGCGCTGGCAGCCCGTCTCGCAGGTGGTGCTGCGCGCCGCGGTCGGCAAGGGGTTCCGCGCGCCGAGCCTGCAGGACCTGTACCTGCCCAACACCACTGGCGTCTCCACGCCCGGCCTGTCCGACCCGCTGCGCTGCCCGACCACCGGCTCGCGCACCGACTGCTCAACCCAGTTCGCCACGCTCAACGGCGGCAGCCCGGACCTGAGCCCGGAGAAGTCGACCAACCGCACGCTGGGCGTGGTGCTGTCGCCGGTGCCGCAGATCACCCTGGCGCTCGACGCGTTCCGGATCCACGTCAAGGACATCATCGCCAACGGGGTCACGCCCTCGATCATCCTCGGCGACCTCACCGCGTACGGCAGCCTGGTCACACGCGGTCCGGTCGACCCGGCGTTCCCGACCCTGCCGGGCCCGATCATCCAGATCAACCAGACCAACATCAACCTCGGCGAGACCAAGGTCGGCGGCATCGACCTCGACTTCAAGTTCGTGCAGCCTCTGGGCGGCGGGCGGCTCACCGCGTCGCTGGCCGGCACCTACTTCACCAAGTTCGACGTGCAGAACCCCGACGGCACGTTCGGCAACGGCCTGGACCAGGCCAACACCGCCACCGGCGGCGTGGTGCCGCGCTGGAAGCATTACGCGGCGATCGACTACACCACCGGCCCCTGGGGCTTCACGCTCGGCCAGAACTGGCAGAAGGGCTACACCGACATCGCCGCCACGACGCCCGGCACGCCCTCGCGCCGCGTCGGTGCCTACGAGCTGTACGACGTGCAGGTCCGCTACGGCGGCTTCACGAACCTGGAGCTGCGCGCGGGCATCCGCAACCTGCTCGACAAGGACCCGCCGTATTCCAACGCCGGCGGCCAGACTTCGTTCCAGGGCGGCTACGACCCGGTGTACGGCGACCCGCGCGGGCGCTACTTCTACGCGGGGCTCACGTACAAGTTCTAGTGCACCCCACGGGCGCGCTGGGGCAGCATCGCGACCATGATCCTCGCGTCGATGCCCGACCTGCCGCCGCGGCCGCTGACCACGGCCAACGCGGCGTTTCGCGAGTCCTTCTACCGGCGCTGGGGGCGCGAGAACGCGCTCGTCTGCGGCACGAGCCGCGACGCCAGCTACGAGACCCACACCCAGACGCTGTCGGTCAAGGCCGCCTGGGGCGGGCGCGAGCGCTACTTCCTGCCCGAGCGCGAGGTCGCGGTCGACGACGACCACTGGCTGCTGCTCAACCATGGCCGCGTCTACGGCAGCCAGCTGCGCGGGCTGCGGCCCGTCACCTCGCTGGCGCTGTTCTTCCGGCCCGACCTGCCGGGCCAGGTGGCGGCGCAGCGCGCGCGCGCCATGCCGGCCTGGCTCGACGCCGCCGACGCGATGCCCACGGCGCCCGAGTTCGCCGAACACCTGCGTCCGCACGGCGGCGCGGTGTCGCGGCGCCTCGGCCTGCTGCACCGCGAGGCGATGGCCGGCGAGCGCAGCGAGGACTGGCTCGAGACGCAGGCCCTGCTGCTGATGGACGAGTTGCTCGGTGACGGCGTGCCGCGCGCGGCGCCGCGCAGTGCTCGCACCGAGCTGCAGCGGCGGCTGCGCCTGGCGGCCGACTTCATCGACTCCTGCCACGCCGAGCCGCTGACGCTGGACGACATGGCGCGCGTGGCCTGCCTGTCGCGCTACCACTTCGTGCGCCATTTCCGCGCGCTGCACGGCATCACGCCCTATGCCTACCTGCTGCGCAAGCGCGCGCGCGTGGCGCGCCGGCTGCTCGCGGCCGGCGAGGCGGACCGCGAGGCGGTCGCGCTGGCCGCCGGCTTCGCGAACCGCTTTGCATTGGCGCGCGCGCTGGCGCGCTACCGCGACTGACGGGCGACGTCGGGGCGCATCGCGCAACTTCCGCACCCTGCCGCGGCCGCGTCGATCCTAGGCTTGCGGCCATGACATTCCTGCGTCGCCTGACGCCCTGGGTCGTGCTGCTCGTTGGCGGCGGCGCTGCGCTGGCCCAGACCGCGTCTCCGCCGCCGGCCTGCCAGTCGGCCGAGCCGCGCCAGTTCGACTTCTGGATCGGGCGCTGGGAGGTGTTCACGCCCGACGGCAAGAAGGCCGGCGACAACCTCATCGAGTCGATCGACGGCGGCTGCGCGCTGCTCGAGCGTTGGCAGGGCCGCGTCGGCTTCAGCGGCACCAGCCTCAACAGCTGGGACGCCCAGGCCCGTGTGTGGCGCCAGCACTGGGTCGACAACCAGGGCGGCCTGTTGCGCCTGGCGGGGCGCTTCGAGGGCGCTCGCATGGTGCTCGTCGCCAGCGAGCCCCATCCCGACCGGCCGGGCGTCACGCGCCAGCAGCGCATCGGCTGGACGCCGCTGCCCGACGGGGCCGTGCGCCAGCTCTGGGAGCAGTCCGACGACGAAGGCGCGACGTGGCGCGTGGCCTTCGACGGCCGCTATGTGCGGGTCCGCCCGTAGCCACGCCGTGCTTCGACCCCGGCTTTCCGCGCTTTGTCGCCCGGAAGCCCTGGCGCCGCCGGCGCGTACATAGACTGGCCTCGGTCACTCGGAGTCTTCGATTGGTCAAACAGGCGTCAGGGGTGGTGATTGCGGCGCCGCAGGGCACCGGCGACCGGCGCGTGGCGCGCCGCGTGCGCGCCTACTGCACCCTCGTCGACGCCATCCGCACCGGCGCGCTGCCGCCCGGCACCCGGCTGCCGTCGGCGCGCCAGCTGGCGGCCGAGTGGGGCTATGCGCGCGGCGCCATCGAAGAGGCCTTCGCCCAACTGCAGATCGAGGGCTTCATCGAGCGCCGCGTCGGCGACGGCAGTTATGTCGCGGCCGGGGCCGCCGCCGTGCAGCCACCCTCGCCGCCGCTGCCGGCCACTTTGCGCCCCTTATCGCGCTCGGTCCAGCAGGTGCTGGAGCGCTTCTCGGTCTACCTCGGCAAGCCGCGGCAGATCGAGCTGCCGCACGTCATGCTGGCCGAGCAGCCGCTGTTCTCGCGCGCGCCGATGCTGCGCGAGTTTCCGCTCGATGTCTGGCGCAAGCTGATCTCGCGTGCCCACGGCGAGGTCTACCGCGACCACCTGACCTACGGGCCGGCGGCCGGCCTGCCGCGGCTGCGCGAGGCGATCGCGCGGCACCTGTCGCTGGCGCGCGCCACGCCGGTGCAGCCGCAGCAGGTGATCATCGTCAACAGCGTCATGCAGGCCTACGAGCTGCTGGCTCGCGTGCTGCTCGAGCCCGGGGACAAGGTCTGGCTCGAAGACCCGGGCCACACCAGCCTGGTCTCGCTGTTCCAGGTCCTGCGTCATCCGGTGGTGGGCGTGCCGCTCGACGACCAGGGGCTCGATGTCGAGGCCGGCCGGGCGAGGGCGCCCGACGCTGCGCTCGTCTACTTCCATCCGATCACCCAGTACCCGCTCGGGGTGCGTACCACCGCAGCGCGCCGCGCCGAGTTGCTGCGCTGGGCCGAGGGCAGCGGGGCCTGGATCGTCGAGGGCAATTTCAACGACGAGATCGTGTACGACCGCGAGTCTCCCGGGGCGCTGTGGAACATGGACGACTCGGACCGGGTGCTGATGATGGGCACCCTGGAAGGCATCATGTACCCGTCGCTGCGCGTGGCCTACCTGGTGGTGCCGCAGCGCCTGACCGAGGTCTTCGTCGCCATGCGCGGCCTGCTCGGAGACAGCACGAACACCCAGCTGCAGCTCGCGCTGGCCTGGTTCATCGACGAAGGGCACCTGGCCACGCACCTGCGCACGCTGCGCCAGGTCGGGCGCGAGCGGCGCGACGCGTTGCGCGCCAGCTGCGCCCGCCACCTGCCGGATTGGGCGCGTCTCGGCCCGCTTGACGGCGGCCTGCATGCCTGCATCCACCTGCCTTCCCGGGTGTCCGACCGCGACGTGGTGCGCCGCATGCGCGGGCGCGGTGTGCTGGCGATCGCGCTGTCCTCTGGCTGCATCGAGCCGCAGCAGCGCCAGGGGCTCGTGATCGGCTACGGCCCGTTCGATGCCTTCACGATCGACCGCTCGGTGGCCGTGATCGCGCAATGCCTGCGCGAGGTGGCCGCGGCGGCGCCGCCGCCTCACCAGCGCGAGGGCGAGAACAGGTAGCCGCAGTTGCGCACGGTGCGGATGTGCTGCGCCGCGCCGTCGCCGTCGCGCAACTTGGCGCGGATGCGGTAGACGCGGCAGTCGATCGACCGGTCAATGCGCTGGTAGGGCAGGCCGCGCACGCGCTCGAGCAGCTCGGCACGCGACACCGCGCGCCCGGCCTGCGCGGCCAGCAGCCACAACACCTCGAACTCGCACTCGGTGAACTCCACCGGCTCGGCGCCCAGCTGCACGTGGCGCTCGCGCAGGTGCAGCGACAGGCGGCCGAACACCAGGCGGTCCGGGCCGCGCGAGGCCCCCGGCGTGCCGCGGCGCCACAGCGCGCGCAGCCGCGCCGCGACCACCGGCGCCGAAGTGCGCGCGTCGATCACGTCGTCGGCCCCGAGCTCGAGCGCCAGCACCTGGTCGAGTTCGCGCAGGTCCTGGCACACCACGACGAGCGGCTGCACCGGCTCGGCCGAGCGCAGGTCGCGCAGCGCGCCCAGGTGCTCGACGAGACGCTGCGTGCAGTGCAGCACGACGGCCTGCGACGAGCCCGGCTCCGGTGCGCCCTGCGCGCTGCACTCGACCCGCAGCCCCTCGCCGCGCAGGGCGTCGCACCAGGCGTGAGCGTCGCCCGCCCGTTCGGCCAGCACCCAGACCCGGGGCAGCGCCGTCGCTGCTGCGCAATGCGCGGCAGCGGAGAACGCACTGGCGACGAAGGCAGGCCCGCAGTCGATCATGGCGACGGTGTACCGCCCCCGGTGCACGGCTTCAAGGACCATTGCGCGGCCGGCGACCGACCACTGCCGGGTCAGGGCCGCATGCGCTCGATCATCGCCAGCACCCGCGCGGCCGCCTCGTCGGGGTGTTCCATCGGGAACAGGTGCGTGCCCGCGGTCCACTCGAAGCGCTCGCCCGCCAGGCGCCGGGTCAGGGCCACACCGGCCTGACGCGCCTCGACCGACTGGCGCCCGCCGATGAAGGCCAGCGGGCAGCGCAGCGGATGGCGCGCGAGCAGGCGGCCCAGGTGGTGCGGCAGCGTGTCGTAGATGCGCGCCTCGACCTCGCGGTCAAAGGCCAGCGTCCACTGCCGGCCGTCGCGCCGCACACCGTGGGCCACGTAATCGTCCAGCACGCGCGGGTCCCAGCGCGCGAACACGCTCTTGGCCGCGAAATGCGCGTGCACGGCCGCGCGCGTGGGCCAGTGGTGACGCCGCACGCGTGCGACGCGCCCGGGCGAGATGCGCCGCATCAGCCCGGTGGCCTTGGCCACCTGCACCCCGTGCGCGCGCCAGCCGCCGATGACAGGCGAGTCGAGCAGCACCACGCCGCACACCAGGTCGGGCCGGCGCGACGCGGCCATCACGCTGAGCATGCCGCCGAGCGAGTGGCCGACCAGCAGCGCGGGTCGGCCGACCTCGTCCTCGATGAACGCGATCAGCTGGTCACGCAAATGCGGCCAGTTGCTCGTGACCGGCCAGCGCGGGTCGTGGCCGAAGCGCTCGACGGCATGGACCGCATGGCCGGCGCGGCGCCAGGCGTCGAACAACCGGCCGTAGGTGCCGGCCGGAAAGCCGTTGCCGTGCGAGAAGACGATCGGGGATGGGGCAGTGTCGTGGGGCACGGCCGCCATTGTCGGCGGCGTGGCGAGCGGCCCGCTGTCGCCTCGGGCTCAGTCCGGCCAGGCGTTCGCGGAGGGCAGCGCGCACAGGCGGTAGCCCCGGCCGCGCACCGCTTCGATGTCGTGACCGCTGGCACCGGCCCGGCGCAGGCGGCCGCGCAACCGGTGCACGTAGACGTCGATGCTGCGCGCCTGCAACGCGTGGCCGTGGCTGGGCACCAACGCGTCGGCGAGCTGGGCGCGCGGGACCACGCGGCCGTCGGCGTCGACCAGGCACTGCAGCAGCGCCGCCTGTGCCTCGGTCAACGCGACGGGGCGCGGTGCGGCGCCCTGCAACCGGTTGTGCACGCGGTCCACATGCCAGCGGCACGGCAGCAGCTCGTCGGCCGCGTCGGCGGTGGGCCCGTGGCTGCGCACCAAGGCCAGCAGGTGCGCACGCAGCCGGCGCGGCGCGATCGGCTGCGGCAACCAGGCGTCCGCGCCCTGCTCGAGCGCGAGGATCTCGTCGATCTCGTCGTCGGGCCCGGCCCACACCAGCAGCGGGCAGCCCAGCGCCATGCGCAGGTGCGCCAGGGCACGGGCCTGGGTCGCCCCGAGCGCGGGCGCGTGCAGCACCGCCGCGTCGAAGCTCGCCAGCCGTGCCGCCTCCAGGGACGCGGCCACGCTGGCGAGCCACAGACAACGCATGCCGTCGGTGGCGAGCAGGGACGCCAGGTCCGGCTTCGGGGTCATCCCGACGAAGAGGACCAGTCGCGAGGGGGCGGTCGGGCGCCGCGCCGGAGACGGGACGAAGAAAGACCCGGGGCGCGCAGCGCCTTCATCGCTCTGGCCCGGGACAGCGATCGTGGCATCGAGCGTCATCGTGGCGGCCATGATGGATGGCCCGTCGCCAAGCGACAAGGACCATTCTGGTGACGACGGGCGGCCAATCGCGGCGCGGCAGCCGCCGCCATCGAATCAGACGATCTTCTCGCCCGGGTGCGAGATTTTCTTCATCGCTGTGAAGCGCTTCGAGTCGGCGCGCAGCGGGTGCGTGGCGCTGCCCCCGCTCGCGCTGTTCCACTGCGGGTCCTCGATGCTCTCGAACACCTCGCGCAG
>DATLIE010000311.1:0-12708 GCA_035539635.1 Burkholderiaceae bacterium | reverse complement strand
GACCTACTACCTGGGCGACGACCTGCGCGCGGGCCGCCTGCGGCAACTGCTGCCCGACCATGAGCCCGACGTGTTGGGCATCTACGCCATCTACCTCTCGCGCCAGCACCAGCCACTGGCCCTGCGCCTGCTGGTGGACTTTCTCGCGGCGCGCTTTGCCGGCGAGCCGGCGCCGTGGGACCTTGCGCTCCCGCGCTGACGCAGCCGCGGGTGCGCCTGCAACGGACCGGCGGTCGGGGTGCCCCCGCCGAGCCTCAGGCCTTGCCCAGCGGCGGCTTTCCGTACAGCGTGGCCGCATCGCTCATCGGCCCGAGCTCGGCCGCGGCCGCGAGCAATGCCGGCGCCAGCGCGTGCATGCGCGCGCTGGTCAGGCGCGTGCGCGGCCCGGCGATGCTGATCACCGCCGTGGCCTTGCCCTTGCGCAGCACCGGCGCGGCCATCGCCGACATGCCGGGGGCGAACACCTCGTCGATCATCGCGAAGCCGCGCACGCGCGCAGCGTGCAGGAAGCCGAGCAGGGCCTTCACGGTGGTCGGCGCCTTCGGGCCGTAGTCCTTCGGCGCGCCGAAGCCCTGCCGGGTCACGAGCTCAAGCGCCTGCTCGTCGCTCAGCGTGAGCAGCCACGCATGGCCCGACGAGGTGCACGACAGCCTGGCGTCCGCGCCCATGTCGGGGTCGTAGCGCACGCCCCCGCGTGCGCCCTGCACCTTGGCCACCCAGGTCAGCCGGTCCTCGTCGACGATCGACAGGCGCACCAACTCGCCCGACTGCTGCGCCAGGCGCTCGAGCAGCGGCTCGGCAATGTCGACCATGCCCGTGGTGCTCAGGTAGGCCAGGCCGAGCGAGGCGATCTTGGCTGTCAGCACGTAGGGCCCCTGCGGCCGCAACTGCCTCACGTAGCCGCGCTGCACCAGCGACTGCAGCAGCCGGTGGCAGGCGCCGTTGGGCATCACGAGGTCGTCCTTCAGCGCGCTCAGCGTCGCGCCTTCGGGTTGCCCGATCAGGCGCTCGATGAGGGCCAGGCCGCGGTCCAGCGCCATCGTCATTCCAGCCGTCCTTCTGCAATGCGCAATGCGTTTCCAATTTGGAAAGCGTACGCCATTTCGTTCCCAGAATCCGCCGCCATGGCTTCATCGACTCCGGCGGCGCACCCGCTGTTCGTCCTCAACGGCTCGAACCTCAACAAGCTCGGCCAGCGCGAGCCGGGTCTGTACGGCACCACCACGCTCGACGAGATCCGCCAGCGCACCGAGCGGCTCGCGGCGGAACTGGGCCTGGCCTGCGACTTTCGCCAGACCAACCACGAGGGCGTGATGGTCGACTGGATCCAGGAGGCCTTCGACCGCGACGCCGCCGTGATCATCAACCCGGCCGGCTTCTCGTTCGGCTGCGTGCCGGTGCTCGACGCGCTGAAGCTGATCCGCCAGCCGCTGATCGAGCTGCACCTCACCAACATCCACCAGCGCCCGCCGCCCTACCAGCACTCGCTGGTATCGCAGGTGGCCGGCGGCGTGATCTGCGGCCTCGGGCCGACCGGCTACCTGCTGGCGGTGCGGGCCGTGGCCGAGGCCCTCGAGGCCCGGCGCGCCGGCGCCTGAACTTCATTCAACCAAGGAGACAAGCATGAAAGCCAACTTCGGACGTCGTCACCTTCTGCAAGCCGGCGCCGCGCTGGGCGCCACCTGGAGCCTGCCCTCGCTCGCGCAGGCGAAGCCCACGTTGCGCCTGGCCGCGGTGTTCTCGGACAAGGACATCCGTGCCGACATGGTGCGTGCGCTCGCCAAGGAGGTCGAGGCCGACGTGACGATCGAGCCGTTCTTCGGCGGCACGCTCTTCAAGCAGGGCACCGAGCTGGTCGCGTTGCAGCGCGACAACCTCGAGATCGGCAACATCGCGCCGCAGGACATTTCCAAGCAGATCCCGGCCTGGACGATCCTGACCTCGGCCTACCTGTTCCGCGACGCGAACCACCTGAACGCGTTCTTCGCGAGCCCCCTCGGTGCCGAGATGAAGCAGATGGCCGAAGAGCAGCTCAAGATCAAGCTGCTCGCGCCGGTGTTCTTCGGCACCCGCCAGGTCGGCCTGAAAGGCAAGAAGAAGGTCGCCACACCCGCCGACCTGGCCGGCGTCAAGCTGCGCATGCCGCCGGGCGACGCCTGGCAGCTGCTCGGCCGCTCCATCGGCGCCAACCCGACGCCGATGGCCTACGCCGAGACCTACACCGGCCTGCAGACCGGCGCGATCGACGGTCAGGACAACCCGCTGCCGAACGTGCAGAACATGAAGTTCTACGAGGTGATGGGGCAGATCGTGCTGACCTCGCACCTGGTGGGCTTCGACGTGCTGTCGATGAGCCAGAAGTCGTGGAACGCGCTCGGCGCGGCCAAGCAGAAGACCTTCCAGGCGGCGGTCGACAAGGCGGTGGCCTGGAGCACCGCCGAGCACCTGAAGCGCGAAGCCGAGCTCGCCGACAGCTTCAAGAAGCAGGGGCTGGATGTCTACACGCCCGACATCGCCGCCTTCCGCGCCAACGCGCAGAAGGTCTACCTCGCGTCGGACGAGGCCAAGGCCTGGCCCAAGGGCATGCTCGAGAAGATCAACGCGCTCAAATAGACAATGCCGCGCAAGCTGAGCGCCGCCGCCGCCTGGATTCGGCGGCGCGCGGAGAACGTGGTGGCCGGGCTGCTCGGCCTCATGTTCGTCGCCTTCATCGTCCAGGTGGTGTTCCGCTACTTCTTCAACCTGCCCGTCGGCTGGACGTCGGAGCTGTCCGTGATCGCCTGGCTCTACATCGTGCTGCTCGGCTCGGCGTTCTGGCTCAAGGAGGGCGAGGAGATCCGCTTCGACCTGCTGACCGGGCGCGTCGGGCCGCGCACGCGGCGTGTCGTCGCCTTCGTCGTCGCGGTCGCCGCGGTGGTGCTGTTCGGCATGGCCCTGCCGGCGACTGTGAGCTACGTCGCCTTCATGAAGGTCGAGAGCAGTTCGTACATGAAGATCCGCATGGACGTGCTGTATTCGGTCTATGTGCTCTTCGCCGTCGCGGTGATCGTGCGCTACGGCTGGGCCGCCTGGGCGGCGCTGCGCGGTGAGGCGGCGGAGGAAGTCGCCGTCGAAGAGAAGGGCTACGGACTGTGAACTTCACGAGCCCTTTCGCGTGGTCGATCTATTCGATCCTCGCGCTGACGATGCTCGGCCTGCCGATCGGCCACGCGATGATCGGTGGATCGATCCTGTACCTGTACCTCGCGGGGCTGGACATGGGCACCGCCGCCGAGCAGCTGCTCAACGGCATGTTCACCAGCTACCTGCTGCTGGCGATCCCGCTGTTCGTGCTGGCGGCCGAATTCATGAACACCGGCAGCATCATGGACAGGCTGCTGAGGTTCTGCAACGCGATCGTCGGGCGCTTTCGCGGCGGTCTGGCGCAGGTCAACGTGGTGCAGAGCATCATCTTCGCCAGCATGTCGGGCTCGGCGCTGGCCGACGCGGCCGCGTCGGGCAAGTTGATGCAGACGATGATGACCAAGGACGGCAAGTACCCGCCGGCCTACGCTGCCGCGCTGACGACCGTGTCGTCGGTCATCGGGCCGATCATTCCGCCGTCGATCCCGCTCGTGCTCTACGCGCTGGTGTCCAACACCTCGGTGGGCTACCTCTTCCTCGCCGGCGTCGTGCCCGGACTGCTGCTCGGCGCGGTGCAGATGGCGCTGATCGCCGTGACCGCGCGGCGCCGCAACTTCCCGGTCGAGGAAAGGGTGCCGCTGCGCGAGATGCCGCGCATCACACGCGAGGCGCTGCCCGCGTTGCTGATGCCGGTGATCCTGCTCGGCTGCCTGTACAGCGGCATCACCACGCCGACCGAAGCGGCGGCGGTGGCGGCAGCCTACGCGCTCGGCGTCTCGGCGCTGCTCTACCGCAGCGTCTCGGCGCGCGACGTCTACGTGTCGCTGCGCACCAGCGCCCGCGTCACGGTGTCGATCGGCATGCTGATCGCCGGCGCGATCGTCTTCAACTACGTCATCACCGCCGAGAACATCCCGCGCACGCTGGCCGCGCTGCTCAAGGGCTACGAGCTGTCGCCGCTGGGCTTCCTCGTCGTGGTCAACCTGATGCTGCTGGCGCTCGGCTGCTTCCTCGAGGGCACGACGATCATCCTCGTCATCCTGCCGGTGCTGGTGCCCACCGCGCAGGCGCTCGGCATCGACCCGGTGCACTTCGGGGTCATGGCCGTCACCAACATCATGATCGGCCTGGTCACGCCGCCCTACGGCTTGCTGCTGCTCATGATGACGAAGATCGCCGACGTGCCGGTGCGCGAGATCGTGCGCGAGGTGCTGCCCTTCCTGTGGGTGATGATCGGTGCGCTGGCGGCGATCACGCTGTTCCCCGACCTGGTGCTGGCCCTGCCGCGCCTGATGGGCTACAAGGGGTGACGCGCTAGCCGCGCCAGCGGTTGCGCACCGTCAACCTGGGGGCGCCGGGGACGGCGCATCATGGCCGCTTCGCGACACGCGAAGGAGCCCGCCATGTACCGCCGCATCCTCGTGCCCATCGACGGCAGCGCCACCGCCCAGCGCGGCCTGCAGGAGGCCCTGGGCCTGGCCAAGACCTGCGACGCCAGCCTGGTGCTGCTGCACGTCGTCGAGGCCTATCCGATGATGATGGAGATGGCCACCGCCACCACCTGGGAGCAGGTGACCAATGACCTGCGCGCGCATGGCCAGCGCGTGCTCGAGCAGGCGCATCAGGCCGCGCTGGCGGCCCGCATCGCCTGCGAGGCGCGGCTCGAGGACTCGGCAGCAGCGCGGGTCTGCGACGTCATCGTCGAGCAGGTGCGCGAGCGCCGCTGCGACCTGGTGGTGATGGGCACCCACGGCCGGCGCGGCATGGCCCATGCCGTGCTCGGCAGTGACGCCGAGCGCGTGATCCGCATGAGCCCGGTGCCGGTGCTCCTGGTGCGCGCGCCCGAGCCCGCGTGAGCGGCGCCGACGCCGCGCCGGTCTTCGTCGCGCGCGGCCTGGCGAAGACCTACGGCAGCGGCGACGCGCAGGTGCGCGCGCTGGCCGACGTGGACCTCGAGATCCGCCGCGGCGAGTTCGTCGTGCTGCTCGGGCCTTCGGGCAGCGGTAAGTCCACGCTGCTCAACATCCTGGGCGGGCTCGACGTGCCTACCAGCGGCGAGCTGCGTTTCGCCGACCACCAGCTGACCGGCGCCACCGAGGCCGAGCTCACGCGCTACCGGCGTGAGCATGTCGGCTTCGTGTTCCAGTTCTACAACCTGATCCCCAGCCTCACGGTGCGCGAGAACGTCGCGCTGGTGACCGACATCGCCACGCACCCGATGCCGATCGACGACGCGCTGGCCTGGGTCGGCCTGACCGAGCGGCGCGACCACTTCCCGTCGCAGCTGTCGGGCGGCGAGCAGCAGCGCGTCGCGATCGCGCGCGCGATCGTCAAGCAGCCCGAGGTGCTGCTGTGCGACGAGCCGACCGGCGCGCTCGACTACGCCACCGGCAAGCGCGTGCTCGAGGTCATTGCCAAGGTCAACGCCGAGCTGGGCACCACCGCGATCGTGATCACGCACAACGTGGCCATCGCCGGCATGGCCGACCGCGTGATCCGTCTCGCCGACGGCCGCGTCCACAGCATCGCCACCAACGAGCACCGGCTCACGCCCTCGGAGCTGTCCTGGTGAGAGCGCTGGACCGCAAGCTGCTGCGCGACCTGCGCGCGTTGTGGAGCCAGGCGCTGACGATCGCGCTGGTGGTGGCCAGCGGCGTCGGCGGCTTCCTGACCAGCCTGTCCGCGGTGGACTCGCTGGCCGCGGCGCGCGAGCGCTTCTATGCCGAGGGCCGCTTCGCCGATGTGTTCGCGTCGGTCAAGCGCGCGCCCGACGCGCTGGTCGCGACGCTGCGCGAGGTGCCCGGCGTGGCCGAGGTGCGCACGACGATCGAGCAGGTGGTGCGCGTGGAGATTCCCGGCGTGTCCGATCCGATCATCGGCCAGCTCATCGGGCTCGACCCGCGCGGTGCGCCGTCGCTCAACCGCGTCATCGTCAGCCGCGGTCGCACACCCGAGCCGGGGCGCGGCGACGGCGCGCTCGAAGCCCTGGTCTCCGAAGGCTTCGCCCAGGCGCGCGGCCTCGCGCCCGGCGCCGAACTGCGTGCGCTGGTCAACGGCCGCGAGCGCACGCTGCGCATCGTCGGCACCGCGCTGTCGCCCGAGTTCATCTTTGCCGGCCTGTGGGGCATGCCCGACCAGCGCGGTTTCGGCATCTTCTGGCTCGACCGCGAGGCGCTGGCCGCGGCCTACGACATGCGCGGCGCCTTCAACCGCGTCGCGGTGCGCCTGGCGCCCGGCGCGTCGGAACGCGCGGTGATCGACGCGCTGGGCCAGCCGCTCGCACGCTACGGCGGGCGCGAGGTGCACGGCCGCGCGGACCAGGTCTCGCACGCGATGCTCGACAACGAGATCAAGGAGCAGCGCGTGCTCGGCACCGTGCTGCCGGCCATCTTCCTCGGCGTCGCGGCCTTCCTGCTCAACGTGGTGATCTCGCGCCTGGTGGCCACGCAGCGCGAGCAGATCGCCGCGCTCAAGGCGCTGGGCTATCCCAACGGCCGCATCGCGGCGCACTACCTCCAGCTGGTGCTGGTGGTGGTGGCCGCCGGCCTGGGGCTCGGCGTGGCACTCGGCGACTGGCTCGGCACCCAGCTGACCGGCCTGTACGCCGAGTTCTTCCACTTCCCGCGCTTCGACCACCGCATCGACCCGGTGCTGCTGCTGATCGGCGCGGCCATCACCGCGGCCACCGCGGTGCTGGGCACGCTGTCGGCCATCGTCGCCACCGTGCGCCTGGCGCCGGCCGAGGCGATGCGCCCGCCCGCGCCGGGCCGCTACCGCCGCACCCTGCTCGAGCGCCTGGGCTGGCATGGCCTGGCGCCGGCGCTGCGCATGATCCTGCGCAACATCGAGCGCCGGCCGCTGCGCAGCGCGTTGTCGGTCGGCGGCGTGGCGGCCGCGGTGGCGATCGTGGTGCTCGGCAACTTCATCCGCGACGCCATCGACGTCGTCGTCGACTCCCAGTTCACGCTCTCGATGCGCAGCGATGTCGCGCTGTGGCTGGTCGAACCCGACGACGACCGCGTGCGGCTGGACATCGCGCGCCTGCCCGCCGTCACCGAGGTCGAGTCGACGCGCTTCGTGCCGGTCACCTTCGTCCACGGCCCCCGGCGCGAGCGCAGCATGATCCGCGGCTATGCCGGGCGCGCCGTGCTCTACCGCGTGATCGACGCCGACAACCGCCAGACCGTGCTCGAGGGCCGTGGCCTGGTGATGACCGACCGCCTTGCGGCCAAGCTCGAGCTGCAGGTCGGCGACACCGTGCTCGCCGAGGTGATGGAAGGCCGGCCACGCACCGTGCCGCTGGTGCTGGGCGCCACCGTGCGCGAGACCATGGGCCTGAACGCCTACATGGACCGCGAGGCACTGAACCACGCGCTCGGCGACGGTGACCTGTCCAGCGGCTTCGTACTCGGGCTCGAGCGCGGGCGAGAGCACTTGCTGCTCGACGCCAGCAAACGCCTGCCGCGCGTGGCCGGCGCCTTCAGCAAGGCGACGATGCTGCGCAACATGGAAGAGATCAGCGCGCGCAACGTGCGCATCATGAGCACCATCCTGACCGCGTTCGCGGTGGTCATCGCCGTGGGCGTGGTCTACAACAACGCCCGCATCGCGCTGGCCGAACGCGGCTGGGAGCTCGCCAGCCTGCGCGTGCTGGGTTTCAGCCGCGCCGAGGTCTCGGCGCTGCTGCTCGGCGAGCTGGCCCTGGTGATCGCGGTGGCGCTGCCGCTGGGCATGCTGCTCGGCTGGGGGCTGACGCACCTGATCGCCGAGCTGCTCAAGTCCGATCAGTTCTTCTTTCCGGTGGTGATCCGCGCGCGCACCTATGCCTGGGCTGCGGTCGCCGTGCTCGCCGCCGGCGTGGCCAGCGCGCTGATCGTGCGCCGGCGCATCGACCGCCTCGACCTCGTGGCGGTGCTCAAGACCAGGGAATAGGATGAAACCCCCACGCTCGCTTTCGCTCGCTGCCCCCCGAGGGGGCGTCCGCCGACGGACCGGCAGAGCCGGATCCGTGGCGGGAAGCTTGGATTCGGTCGCCTGCGCGGTGGAGCAACTGAAATGAGTCCCCGCAAACGCTGGATCGGCGCCGCGGCCGCCGCCGTGGCCTTCGTCGCGCTGCTGGCCTGGGCTTTTGCGCCGCGCGCGGTCGAGGTCGAGGTGGCCACTGCTTCGCTCGGCCGCTTCGAGGCCACCGTCGACGAGGACGGCAAGACGCGTCTGCCGGACCGCTACGTGGTCTCGGCGCCGCTGACCGGGCGCGTGGCGCGCATCGCGCTGCGCGAGGGCGACCCGGTCGAGGCGGGCACGGTGGTCGCGACGATCACGCCGCTGCTGTCGCCGCTGCTCGACGAGCGCAGCGTGCGCGAGACCACGGCGCGGATCGACGGTGCGCAGGCGCAGCTGGCGCGTGCGGGCACGCGCATCGAGCGCGCCCGCGTCGCGGTCGAGCAGGCGCGCATCGAGCTCAAGCGCAGCGAGCAGCTCGCGCGCGACGGCTTCATCGCGCCGACCAAGCTCGACAGCGACCGTCTCGCGCTGCAGGCGGCGCAGAAGGAGAGCGAGGCCGCGGTGCAGGAGCGCCACATGGCGCAGCACGAGCTCGAGCAGGCGCGCGCGGCGCTCGGCGTGATCCGCCAGGGTGGGAGCGGCGCTGCGGCGGCCCGCGGTTTCGCTGTGCGTGCGCCGATTGCCGGCCATGTGCTGCGCGTCGTGCTGAGCAGCGAGGCGACCGTGGCGCTGGGCGCCCCGCTGCTGGAGATCGGCGACCTGGCGCAGCTTGAGGTGGTGGCCGAGCTGCTGACCACCGACGCGCTGCGCACGCCGCCGGGCACGCGGGTGCGCATCGAACGCTGGGGCGGTGCCGGCACGCTTGAAGGGCGGGTGCACCGGGTCGAGCCGGCAGCCTTCACAAAGGTGTCGGCGCTGGGCGTCGAGGAGCAGCGCGTCAACGTGCGCATCGTGCTCGCGAGCCCGCGCACGCAGTGGCAGGCGCTGGGCGACGGCTATCGCGTCGGCGTGCGCCTGGTGATCACCTCGAAGGAGGATGCGCTGCTGGTGCCGGCCAGTGCGGTGTTTCCGCTGCCCGAGTCGGACGACCACGCGATGGCGGCGTTCGTCGTCGACGGTGGCCGGGCGAAGCTGACGCCGGTGACGCTCGCCGGGCGCAACGGCCAGAGCGCCTGGGTCGCACAGGGCCTGGCCGCGGGCGCGAAAGTCATCGTCTACCCGCCCCCCGCCGTGCGCGACGGCGTGCGCGTCAAGGAGCGCAAGGTCTGAGCGCACCGATCGGCCCGACGGGCCGATCGCGGACCTTCGACGAGGCGGCCGGCCTGCTGGTTTCGACCCACAGCGGGCGCTCAGCCGGGGCGACGTCGACGAGTACATTTCGCACACGGAGTTGCTGGAGTTCATCCGAATCGCCAGCACAGGTAACGTTTGGGGCAAGCCACGATGCTCATACAGAGCCAGAGACGGCAGCTCGATGAGCTGGGTTACCTCGTACTGCCCGACTTTGTGTCCCCTTCGCTGCTCGCAGAGCTTCGCGAGCGCGTGGAAATGCTGTGGGAACTGGAGGGCGACGCCGCTGGGTCCGAGTTCAGGCCTGAACCGGGCGCCCGCCGACTGGCGAATCTGGTCGACAAGGGTGCGGTCTTCGCGGAACTGGTCGTGATGCCGGAGATCCTCGAGTGCATCGCGCACGTCATCGGCCCAGACTTCAAGCTGAGCAGCCTCAACGCGCGTTCAGCCAATCCGCACAACGCAGAAGGTCAGCCATTGCATGTCGACGCCGGCGCCGTTGCCGATGAGGCCGGCTATTGGGTATGCAATACGATCTGGATGCTGGATGACTTCACCGTGGAGAACGGCGCTACGCGCATGATTCCGCGCTCCCACACTTGGCGTCGTGCGCCCGATCCTGGCATTACGGGCGCCGTCGCCGGCGAAGAGCTGGTGACCGGGAAGGCCGGGACCGTCGTCGTGATGAATACGCACATGTGGCACGGTGGAACAGCCAACCGGACCGACCACTGCCGCCGGGCACTGCATGGGTTCTACACGCGCAACGACAAGCCACAACAGCAGTATCAGAAGGCGCTGTTGCGTCCGGAGACCGCGGAGGCACTGACACCAATTCAGCGCCGAGTGCTCGCCCTCGATGATGCCGAGAACGACCGTCTCAGTTCAGAGACCACGCGCATGAGCGGGTTCCTGAAATAGCGCGCGTCGCGCGTTAGGCCGTGTGACGACGCTGCATCTGCAGATCGCACTCTCGCCACGGCTCCAGCCGAGCGGACCATCCGAATCCGACGCGGCCGAATGCGGCCGAATGCAGCCGGCTCAGCCCGCCTCGCTCTCCCCCGACGTCAACCCATGTCGCTCATGCCACTCGGCCAGCGACATGTCCGGGTAGCCGTCGAACCGCGGATCGCCCTGCCGGCCTTCCGGCTCCACCCACGACGCCCGCGAGCCGAGCATCAGGTGCACGTTCTCGGGTGGCCGCGGCAGTGGCGTGTCGATGGCGCTCGCATGCGGGTGCACGAGGTCGGGCCAGGTCGGGTCCCAGACCCACAGCGCGCTGCCGCAGCGGCCGCAGAAGTGGCGCCGCGCCGTGCTGGCATGCGGCGGCGCGTCGGCCTTCTCGCGCAGCAGCGCCTGGTAGACGCGCAGGTGGCGCTTGCCGCGCACCTGCAGCGTGTTGAAGTCGGCGCCCAGGTTGATCGCGTAGCCGCCACCGCCCGCGGTCTTGCGGCAGATCGAGCAGTAGCAGCGCATGAAGGGCACCGGCTGCGCCGACTGCACCGAGAACGTCACGCTGCCGCAGTGGCATGAACCTTCGAGTCGCATGATGGCTGCTCCCGGCGCGGGCGCACCGATGCCCGCGCGACGCATGCTATAGGGGATCGCGGCGGCGCGGCCCTGGGGTTCTAGCCCACCGTGCCGGGCTCGAGCAGCGACTCACCCTTCGCGTCGACCACGCGCACGCCCACCGGGATGCCCTGGCGCACGCTCTCGGTGACGACGCAGAAGTCCTCGAACTGCGCCAGGCAGCGGTCCAGGTGCTTCAGCGACGCAGCGTCGTCGTCGAGCTGGATCGTCACGTCGAGGCGGCCGATGCGCAGCCGCCCCTGCGTATTGCGCGCCAGCTCGCCGCGCACCTGCGCGCGCAACGGGCCGGGCGTGTTCTTGAACTTGCCCTGCAGGCAGAACAGCAGGCTCGCCGCCAGGCAGTTGGCCACCGCGGCGCCGATCAGGCGCTCGGCGTCCGGGCCTTGCCCGCGGCCCAGCGGCGGCTGCGCGTCCATCAGCAACTCGGGCATGCCGGGGCGGTCGAAGCGGACCGTGAAGCCGTAGTCGTGTTGCTGCGCAATCTCGAGCCCGAAGCTCATGCTGTCGCTCATCGCGGCGTGCTGGTTCAGCGACGGGACGATTTCGCGCCAGCGGCGCGCTCGGCGTCCTCGTCGATGTGCCTGAGGAAGTAGCGGATGTAGAACACGCCCATGCCCAGCATGAAGGCGATCACGCCGATGCTGAGCAAACCCACGTCGGTGGTGAACAGTTCGGTCAGGGCTCGCATGTCTTCGTCCTTTTCTCGATCGCAACCCGATCATTGGGCTCCAGCGCGAATCGCACGACCTTGAGCTGCGTCAGCCCGGCGGCCGCGATTCCAGGCGCTCGATGCCCAACGCCTTGAGCACCACGCGCTCGTAGACCGGCTCGGAGCTGCCGGTCTTCATCTTGTGCAGGAAGTACTTCTCGAAGGCCACCTTGGCCAGGTGGACCCACTTCCCCTTCTTGAACCAGTTGACGTTGCGCGGCGGGATCTGCGGCAGCGCGACGAAGGCCGCACCGGTGTCGCCCATGTCGGCCAGGCAGATCGCGTTCCAGGTGCCCTGGGCGGTGGCGGGGCGGCCCGCCAGCTCGTCGGCGATGTTGCGCACGATCGCCGTGACCATGGTCTCGATCATGTAGCCCGTCTTGGGCGCGCCGGTGGGCACCGGCGTGGCCTCGACCGGCGGGATCGCCACGCACACGCCGGCGGCGAAGATGTTGCGGTACTTCTTGCTGCGCTGGTGTTCGTCGATCAGGACGAAGCCGCGCGGGTTGCACAGGCCCTCGACCTGTGCCACCGCGTCGACGCCCTTGAAGGCCGGCAGCATCATGCTGTAGGCGAAGGGCAGCTCGTGTTCTCGCTTGACCTGGCCTTGCTCGTCCATCTCGGTCACGAACATCTTGCCGGCCTCGACGCGCGTGACCTTGGCATTGGTGATCCACTTGGCGTCGATGCCGCGCAGCTCGCTCTCGAGCATCGACTTCGAGTCGCCGACGCCACCCAGGCCGAGGTGGCCGATGTAGGGCTCGCTGGTCACGAAGGTGAGCGGCACCTTGTGGCGTAGCTTGCGGCGCTGCAAGTCCTTGCTGAAGATGAACGCGAACTCGTAGGCCGGGCCGAAGCAGGACGCGCCGGGCATCGCGCCGATGATCGCCGGGCCGGGCTGCTCGAGGAAGCGCTGGTAGGTGCCCCAGGCGTGCTGCGCGTGGTCGAAGGTGCAGATCGACAGCGTGTGGCCGTCGGGGCCGGTGCCGGGC
>DATLIE010000310.1:0-42412 GCA_035539635.1 Burkholderiaceae bacterium | reverse complement strand
CCTGGAAGGACGGTGTGGCCTTGAAGCCGGCCTGGTACCAGTCATGGCCGAACGCGCCGCCGCCGCGCACGTTGGCATAGGCGATCACGCCGCCGCGCTCGAACCACGCCATGTCGCGCATGTCGATGCCGGCATTGAACGAGAAGCCGTAGGCGCCGTAGCCGATAAGCAGCGTCGGGTTGTTGCCGTCGCGCACCAGTCCCTTGCGGTGCACCACGGCCAGCGGCACCTGCACGCCGTCGTGACTGGGCACCATCACCTCGCTGACCTCCAGCTCGGGCGCACCGGGCGGCAGCGCGTTGCGGCGCAAGCCGGTGTCTCGCGTGGCGCCATCGGCGGTCACGGCGAGCACGCGCGACGGGCGGGTCCAGTTGCTCGTGGACACCCACGGGTCGCGATGGGCGCTCGCGGCATCGCGCACCATGAAGGTCGACCCTGCAACGCCGGGCGCCGCGTCGCGCCCCGGACCGGCCTGCGCGCGCGGCCCGAGGGCATGGCGCACCACCCGCGTGTTGAAACCCGCCCGCACATGCACATACAGCGTGTCGCGGCCGAGCGAGAAGGACTCGAGCACGCCGCGCTGCGGCTCGGGCACCACCACCGACGCGCGCGCCAGCGGCACGCGCTGCGCCAGCGGCAGCGCGAGCACCTTGCCGCGCGGGGCTCCGACGTGGCTGTGCAAGTACAGCGTGTCGCCCTTGAGCGCCAGGCGCGTGATCTTGTCCGCGGCCGTGGCGAGGCGCCGCCAGGCGATCGGCCCGCCCTTCAGCGCCGAGACCGGCGCGACGAAGAGCTTGCCTTCGGGCAGCGTGGTGTCGGTGGTGCGCGCCAGCATCCAGCGGCTGCCCGGCGCGAAGATCACCTCGCCGACATCGAGCCGCTCGAGCTGCAGGCTGGCGTTGACGAGCGGACCGAACAGGGCGCGCGGTGCCTCGGCCGGCCGCTCGCGGTCGAGCAGGAACACCGTCGAGTCGAGATAGGTCTCGGTGGCCGGGTCGCCCTGCCGCAGTTCGCGCAGCTGGTTGAACGACAGGTGGCGGCTGTCCGGCGTCCAGTGCAGCAGGTCCTGCTGCACGCGCGGGATCGGCGCTCCCAGCGCCTTGCCGCTGGCGATGTCGAGCAGGTGCAGCGACGCGTCCTCGGAGCCGCCAGCCGACATGCCGTAGGCCAGCGTCTTGCCGTCCCAGGACGGCACGAAGTAGTTGATCGCGTGCGGCACCCCCGTGGCGGCCGCCGTCAGTTGGGGATCGACCAGCACGCGCGCCGCGCCGTCGGCGCCCTCGCGCAGCATGAGCTTGAACTGGCTCTGGCCGGCCTTGCGCTCGAGGTAGTACACGCGCTCGCCGGGCATGCGCACGATGCTGCCGACCGCGTCGCCGGCATGCCGCGACAGCTCGGCGATGCGCCGCACCATCGCGTCGCGCCCCTCGATGCGCGACAGCTGCGCCGCCGCGCGGGCGCCTTGCCCCTGCAACCACTCGCGCGTGGCCGGGGCCTGCACGTTCTCAAGGTTGCGGAACGGGTCGGGCACGGCCACGCCGTGCAGGGTGTCGGTGACGGGCTGGCTGGGTGCGGGTTGCGCCGCAGCGGCCAGGGCGGTGGCGAGCAGACAGGCGGTGGCCGGTCCGCGCAGGTCGATGAACAGCATGGTGGGGTTGAGCATCGAGGCGGGCAGCTCGGATCGAGCTGCCACGATGCTACCGCCCGCCGCTCACGTCGAGGATCGCGCCGGTGGTGTAACGAGCGGCATCAGACAGCAGCCACAGCACCGCTTCGGCCACCTCGTCGGCGGTGCCGGGGCGTTGCATCGGGATCAGGGCGGCGCTCTGGTGCGCGCGCTCGGGCTGCCCTCCCGAAGCGTGGATGTCGGTGTCGATGATGCCGGGGCGCACGGCATTGACGCGGATGCCTTCCTGCGCCACCTCGCGCGCCAGGCCGATCGTGAAGGTGTCGATCGCACCCTTGCTCGCGGCGTAATCAACATACCAGCCCGGTCCGCCGAGCTTGGCCGCCACCGAGGACAGGTTGACGATCGCGCCGCCCTGCCCGCTGCCAGCGGGCAGCTTCAGATCCTTCCCGCCGTGCTTCGTGCTCATGCGCCTGACCGCCTCGCGCGCGCACAGGAAGCTGCCGAACACGTTGATCGCGAACATGCGCTGCAGGCGCGCGAGCGAGGTCTGGTCCACGCGCGCCATGGCGTCGACGACGCCGGCGTTGTTGACCAGCCCCTCGAGGGGCGAGAGCTCGGCATCGATGCGCGCGAACATCGCGAGCACCGCGCCCTCGTCGGCCACGTCGGCTTGCACCGGGAGCGCGCGCCGGCCGAGCGCGCGCACTTCATGCGCCACCTTCTCGGCCGCGCCGGCGTCGCGCGTGTAGTTGACCGCAACGTCCCAGCCGGCGCGCGCGCAGGCCAGCGCCACTGCGGCGCCGATGCCGCGCGAACCTCCGGTAACGAGCACGCTGCGCGACCGGGCTTGGCTTTCACTCATTCGCGCGATCATAGGCTTGGCTAGAGTGGGCGCGCCCACCGCGCAGACATGACCCGTGCCCCGACGATGCACCCGCCCCGAGCCTGCCGTGTGGAGGCCGTGACGTGAACGCCCCGCCCGCGCGGCGCGGACAGCACCTCGCGTCGCTGTCGATGGTGGGCGCGAGCTACGCGGTCGACACGCTGCTGCTGGTCGCCTTCGCCGCCGTCGGCACGCTCGGTTGGCGGGTGCCACTGGTCTACGCGCTGCTTGCGCTCACCGTGCTCGGTGCCTTCGCCCTGGTCTTCCTGCGGCGCTGGAACCTTCGCTTCGGCGACCACTACCTGACGCTGCCGCAACTCGTCGCGAGCACGCTGGTGCTCGGCTTCGTGGTCGGGTGGGTGCCGCAGATCGGCGTGCTGGCGATGACGGTCGGCTTCATCATCGCGGCCTTCGGTTCGCTGCGACTGGACGCGCGCGGCGCATGGACGGCCGGCCTGCTGCTGGTGGCGGTGATGCTGGTGGGCACGCTGGGCGCCGGCGCGCGACTCGGCCTGCCGCTGGCCACGCCGGCCGAGCGCGTGATCTCCGCGGTGTGGCTGGCCAGCGTGCTGGCGCGCTGCATGCTGGTCGGGCGCTACGGCGCGCGCATGCGCGAGCTGGTGGCGCATGGTCGCGAGGCGCTGGCCGACGCCAACAGGCAGCTCGAGGACCTGGCCGCGCGCGACGAGCTGACGGGCGCGCGCAACCGGCGCGCGATCATGGCCCACATCGAGCACGCGCTCGGCGCCGGCGAGCCGTTCGCGGTGGCCTTGCTCGACCTCGATCACTTCAAGCAGGTCAATGACCGCCATGGCCACCTGATCGGCGACGCGACGCTGCGCCGCTTCACGCTCGTGGTGGGCGAACAGCTGCGCCAGGCCGACCGCCTCGGCCGCTATGGCGGCGAGGAGTTCGTCGTCTTCCTCAGCGGCGTGGCCGGCGACGAGGCCGCGCTGCGCCTGGCCGAGCGCCTGCGCCAGCGCATCGAGCAGGACGACTGGAGCCGTGTCGCGCCCGGCCTCGCGCAGACGGCGTCGATTGGCGTGGCGCTCGCGCGCCCCGGCGAATCGCTGACCGAGTTGCTGGCGCGCGCCGATGCGGCGCTCTACGCGGCCAAGGCACAGGGGCGCAACCGCTGCCTCGTTGGCTGATCGGAGACCCGGCCGCTGCCGATCGCGCCCGCGGTGTAGGCTGAGCGCATGGATCGACGTCTCGCTCTGGCCGCCTTCGCGACCCTCGGCGCCGGGCCTGGGCTCGTGCGTGCGCAGGCCGCCGCGCTCAGCGACGCGGCCGCGATCGAGGCCAAGGCGCCGCCGCTGCCCGCCGTGGGCACGCCGCTCGCGCTGCCCGCCCGCATCGATCGCCTGGACGGCTCGCACTTCGATGCGCGCGACGCCGACGGCCGCGTGCTGGTGCTGTACTGGTGGGCCAGCTGGTGCCCGTTCTGCGCCGAGACCACGCCGCATGTCGAAGCGCTGTGGCGCGAACACCGATCGCGCGGGCTGCTGCTGCTCGCACTGTCGATCGACGCTCAGGTGCAGCCGGCACGCGATTACCTCGCGCGTCGCGGCTACACGCTGCCGGCGGCCTGGGTCACCCCGGCCTTGCAGCGCGCACTGCCCAAGCCGCGCGGGCTGCCAGTGACGCTGGTGCGCGGCCGCGACGGCCGCGTGCGGCAGGCCGAAGCCGGCCAGCTCTTCCCCGAGGACGTGCAGGCGCTCGCGCGCCACCTTTGAGGCCGGACCGCGGGTTTTCGCGCGACGCCGCCGGCGCCGCGCTTCGCACAATGCAGGCCTGCCGCATCGAGGATGCACGGGAGCACACATGGCCAGCAAGGACTTCGACCTCATGGAGGACAGCAACCGCTCCTCCAACCCGAGCATCCACGATGTGAGCGACCCGGCCCGGCGCACCGTGCTGCGCGGCTCGCTCGGTGTCGCCGCCGCCGCGCTCTACGGGCCGATGGTCGCGGCCTGCGCCGGGCCCGCGCGCGCCACGCGCGAGGCGCCGAAGGCGATCGAGCCCACGATCGGCTTCAAGGGCGTGCCGGTCGACTCGAGCGACCGCCTGGTCGTGCCCGAGGGCTACATCGCCAGCGTGATCGCGGCCTGGGGCGAACCGATCGGCGTGCCCGGCCAGATGCCGGCCTGGAAGCCCGACGGCTCGAACACGTCGGCCGAGCAGGCACTGCAGATGGGCATGCACCACGACGGCATGGAGTACTTCCCGCTCGCGGGCAGCAGCTCGCGCGGTCTGCTGGCGATGAACCACGAGTACACCGACGACGGCCTGCTGCACGTGGGCGGCTTCAACAACATGAACGCCGAGAAGGTGAAGAAGAGCCAGATGGCGCATGGCCTGTCGGTGATCGAGGTCGAGATGAAGGGCGACGGCTGGCAGATGGTGCGTCCCTCGCGTCATGCGCGCCGTTTCCCGATGGACGCACCCTTCGAGGTGCGCGGCCCGGCGGCCGGCCACCCGATGATGAAGACCTCGGCCGACCCGGCGGGCATTCGCGTGCTCGGCACGCTGAACAACTGCGCCGCGAGCAAGACGCCCTGGGGCACGTACCTTTCGGGCGAAGAGAACTTCATGTTCTATTTCGGCGGCGGCGACAACATTCCCGCGCACCACCGGCGCTGGGGCATGCGCAAGGATGGCCTGTACCAATGGGAGAAGTTCGACCCGCGCTTCGACGCCGCCAAGGAGCCGAACGAGCCGAACCGCTTCGGCTGGGTGGTCGAGGTGGACCCGTACGACCCGACCTCGACACCAGTCAAGCGCACCGCGCTCGGCCGCGCCGCGCACGAGGGCGCCTGGGTCGCGGTGACCCGTGACAACCGAGCGGTGGTGTATTCGGGCGAGGACGCGCGCTTCGAGTACCTCTACAAGTTTGTCAGCCGCGACCGCATCCAGCCCGGCGGCGCGAAGGCCAACGCGACGCTGCTCGACCATGGCGTGCTGCACGTCGCGCGCTTCAACGCCGACGGCAGCGGCCAGTGGCTGCCGATGGTGCAGGGCCAGGGGCCGCTCACCGCGGCCAACGGCTTCGCCGACCAGGGCGAGGTGCTGATCAAGGCGCGCCAGGCCGCCGACCTGCTGGGCGGGACCAAGATGGACCGACCCGAGTGGCTCGCGATCGATCCGCTGACGAACTGGGTCTACTGCACGCTGACCAACAACAGCAACCGCGGCCAGCCCAACTTCCCCGGTGTCGATGCGGTGAACCCGCGCGCCAATAATTCGATGGGACAGATCGTGCGCTGGCAGGAGGAGCGCGACTTCGACGCGACGAGCTTCCAGTGGAACCACCTGGTGCTCGCCGGCGACCCGGCCAACGAACGCGCCGAGGCCAAGGGCAACATCAAGGGCGACATCTACGGCTGCCCCGACGGCATCGCCTTCGACGCCCGCGGCGTGCTCTGGATCCAGACCGACGCGCATGCGACGCAGATGTACAAGGGTGAGTTCAAGAACATCGGCAACAACCAGATGCTGGCCTGCGACCCGCGCAGCGGCCAGACGCGGCGCTTCCTCACCGGCCCCACCAACTGCGAGGTGACCGGCGTGACCTGGACGCCCGACGGGCGCACGATGTTCATCAACATCCAGCACCCGGGCGAGACGCCGAGCGACCGCAGCGACCCGGCCGACCCGGGCAAATTCAGCCGCTGGCCCGACTACCAGCCGGGTAGCCGGCCGCGCTCGGCCACGGTGGTGATCCGCAAACGCGACGGCGGCATCATCGGCACCTGAGGCCCACCAAAAAAGAAACGCCCGCTCGTTGCCGAGCGGGCGTTGAAAGTCCTCGCAAAAGGACGTCGTTGGGACCGGTGCCGCGCCTTCGCGACGGCGTGGGCGCACTCTAGTGAGCCGAGGCCGCCGAGGGCATCCCACGTTCGTGGTCGATGCGGGCCGTGCCCGCGACAATGCGCGCATGCGCACCGCCCCGCCCCATACGCCGCTTGGCGAGCGCGAGCTCGAACAGCTGCAGTCGCTGCTCGATGCCCTGCCGGCACCGCTCGAACCGCTGGATGTCAGCGCGCTCGACGGATTCCTCGTCGGCGTGCTGCTGCAGCCGCAGCCGGTGCCCACATCGCGCTGGCTGCCGCATGTGCACGACCTCGACGCGCGCCCGGCACCCTCGGTGCTCAACCTCGGGCCGCTGCACGCGCTCGTGCTGCGGCGCCATGCCGAGCTGGAGCGGGCCATCACATCGCGACGCTGGTTCGACCCCTGGGTGTTCGACCTGGAACCGCAGGACCCGGGCACCGAGGTGGCGCCGTCGGAGGTGGTGCTGCCCTGGGTCGGCGGCTTCGCGGCTGCGCTGGATCTCTTTCCGGGCCTGCTCGCGCGCGCCGACGCGGCCGCGCGCGAACCCCTGGCCACGCTGTATGCCCACTTCGACCCGGACGACCTGGAAGACGCCGACGAGTTGCTGGAGACGATCGCCACGCTCGAGCCGCCCGACACGGTGGCCGAGGCCGTCGAGGACCTGGTGCGCTGCACGCTGCTGCTGGCCGATGTGACGCGCCCGCAACGCCGCCCTGCGAAGCGCTAGGCACGCCCCCCGCACTCCAGGCCCCCGGGCGAACAGCGCCGCGATCGGCGTGCATTTCTGCCGTTCGCCCGCACGCGCGTGGATCGACACTGGCCTCACCCGCCGCCCTTTCCGGGAGCCCGTCATGAACGCCAGCCACACTTGGACCGCGCATCAACACCCCGGCGACTCGCTCGCCGAGGACGACGAGCCCGATGCCGCCGACCTGGGCACCGCGTTCGGCATGGAGTGCAGCCTCGCGCCGCACCCGCTGGCCGACCCCAAGCTGCCGGCGCCGCCCTCGGACGCCAGCCCCGACCCGCTGCGCTGACAAGCGGCGTTCTGTGAGGGCGCCACTACACTGGCGCCCACGATGACCGAACGACGTTCCTTCCGCCAGCAGGTGTTGCGCGCGCGCGAGGACGCCATCGTGGCCTCGGTCAATCGCCTGCTCGCCGAGAAGGGTTTCGAGGCGATGACGGTCGACGAGGTGGCCGCCGACGTGGGCATTGCCAAGGCCAGCCTCTACAAGCATTTCCCGTCCAAGGAAGAACTCGCCGCGGCGGCGATGGTCGGCGTGCTCGATCGCGCGCTCGCGTTCCTGGACCAGGAGGGCGCGCGGCCTGTGGCGCCGATCGAGCACCTGCGCGCCGTGGCGCGCTGGATGCTGCAGGTGCAGATGGCCGGCGAGATGCCGTCGCTGCCCTCGCAGAACTCGACCCTGCGCACCGCGCTGATGCAGCATCGCGGCTACCTCGACCGCGTGCTGACCGTCAGCGAACGCCTGGGTGCCTGGATCACGGCAGCCCAGGCGGCCGGAGAGATCCAGTCCACGCTGCCGCCCGAGGCCGTGCTCTACACGCTGTACGCGCGCGCCTGCGACCCGGTGCTGCCCTTCCTGCGCGCCGGCGGCGCGCTGAGCGACGAGCAGGTCATCGACGTGATCCTCGCGACCTGCTTCGACGGCCTGGCCGCGCGCTGACGCAGCCTCAGCGCACCAGCAGCACCGGCACGCTGCTGTTGGCGACCACTTTGGTGGCCACCGAGCCCAGCACCAGGTTGCCCAGCACGCCATGGCCGTGCGAGCCGAGCATCGCGAGGTCGAACTTGCCCTTGTTGGCGATGGCGGCGATGGTGTCGCCGGCGTTGCCGGTCTTGGCGACGAAGTCGGCCGCGAGCCCTTGCTTGGCGAAGAAGCTGCGGATCGGCTTGAACACCTTGTCGGCCTCGTCCTGGTAGTAGGACGCCAGGGTTTCCTTCGACAGCGCGGCGGCGGCACGCGCCGGCACGGGCGGCACCACGGTCAGCACGGTGTAGGCGTGGTGCGTGCCCAGCCACTCGTCGTGCGCCGCCAGGTAGGCCAGCATGCGCTTGGTGAACGGGCTGCCGTCGACGGCGACGAGGATCTTCATCGGGCTCTCCTGAAGGCTGGGGCGCGCAGTGTGGCACCGCGCCGGCGCCATGCCCTGCGCGCGATCAAAGCGCGATCAGCTTGCCCGGGTCGTAACCGTCGTGCTCGCGCTTGTCTGCCAAGCCGCGCGCCTGGCTGACGACGCGCGTGCTGCGGCCGTCGGCGTGCCGCACCACGTAGTCGTGGCGGCAGTGCAAGTGGCCATGCAGCCAGAGCGCGGCGCCGGGCAACAGGTCGTCGTCGCGGTTGCAGAAGCTCGCGGTGCCGTTCTGGTGACCGTAGCGCGGGTCCGCGCTCCTCAAGCTGGGCGCGAAGTGCGTGATCACGACATTGGTGTCCCAGCGCCCTTCGGGCGGCTCGGCCAGTGCGGCCGCGAGCCAGGCGCGGCAGGCCAGGGCCTCGCGCCGGACCGCCGCCGCGTCGAAGGGGAGGCCGCCTTGCGTGGCGGCCATCACGCGCTGGAAGTAGCTGCCCGCGCGCAGCGCGGCGTCGAAGCGCGCCGGGCCGAACACGTCGAAGTCGCACCAGCGCACCGTCCCCAGGAAACGCACGCGCCGGCCGTCGGGCGCCTCGATCACCCGACCCTCGCACTCGAGCAGCGTGAAGCCGAGCGCGGCGCAACGCGCGCGCAACGCCGGCCAGGCCTCGTCGATCTCGCGACCGTCGAACTCGTGATTGCCGGCGACGAAGAGCACCGGCACCGGCCAGCCGGCGAAGCGGTCGAACGCGGCCCAGTCGCTGTCGATGTCGCCCGCCAGCACCAGCAGGTCGGCTTGCGGATGCGGCGCGGGGTCGAACGCCTCGGTCTCGAGGTGAAGGTCGGACAGCAGCTGGATCTTCATCGGCCGCTCAGGCCTTGCCGTGGCACTGCTTGAACTTCTTGCCGCTGCCGCAGGGGCAGGGGTCGTTGCGGCCGACCTTGGGCGCCTCGCGCCGCACCGGGGCCACCGCAAAGCGCGCCTTGGCGGTGAGGTCCCACAGCTCCACCGTCGCGTTGACAACGTCCTCGATGCCGGCGTCGAGGCTGGCGAGTGGGTGCTCACGGTCCATCGTGGCCACCAGCTCGCGCTCCTCGTCCGTTTCGGGCGGCAGGTGGCGGTAGATGCGCGACAGCGCCGTCCCCACGGCGGCGTCGCCGGTCTCCTCGAGATCGGGAAAGCAGGCCTGCGCCCAGTGGAAGCCCGCCACCCAGGGCAACAGCGCGCGACTGACGTCGGACTGCGGCACCTCGTACTCGCTGGCCGGGGGCAGGCGCTCGATGTCGGCGATCACCGGGTCGAACCAGCCGTCCTCGCTGATGCCGGCGTTCAGCGCATCGCGGCGCCGCTCGATCAGCGTGCGGCAGCGGGCAAGCCAGGCGGCGTCGACGCTGTCGGGCAACGGGCGCCGCTCGGCATCGAAGACTGCCGGCAGCCAGTCCTCGGCCGCGACCACGCGCGGCTGCACCAGCACGCCGGCGAGGTAGCCGTCGAGCATCAGCACGTCCAGCGGCTCGAGCGGTGCGGGCGTCGCATCGAGCAGGTCGGCGAGTTCGTCCAGCTCGGCGTCGGTGAGGTCGGCTTTCATCCGGCGATTGTCTGCGCGCGCGGCCGGCGGGCCTTTCGCACGCCGGGCAGGGGTTTGGAACTGCGCCGTAACCCGAAAACCAAGGGTTTACCCTATACTGCGGCGCAGCAAAGCATTGGAGTCCCCATGAGCAACACCACCCTGGTCAGCGCCCAGCTGTTCGACGACTGGATCGCCCGCGCCTGGCGCGACTTGCGCCGCGTGTTCACGCCGCGCGCCGCGGACCCGGCCGAGCGCGCGGCCCGTGAAGCGCGAGAAGCCGCCGAGGCCCTGCGCGACCGGATCGCCCGCTACGAGCGCGAGCAACCCGGTTACGCCGCCGACCTGCGCGCCGCGCTGGCCCACGCCGAACGCGACCTCGCCGAGCGCCGCCGCTGAGCGCGGCAGCCCGGCCGGTCCTCAGGCCGCCAGGCGCTGCTCGATGCGCGCTTTGGTGGCGGGCAACTCGCTCGGCAGGTGGTGCGTGAGCTGCGTGAACAGCTCCTGGTGCAGCACCAGTTCCTGCTGCCAGGCACTGCGGTCGATGCCGATCACGCTCTGGAACTGCTCGCGGCTGAAGGCCAGGCCGTCCCAGCGCAGGTCCTCGTAGCGCGGGCTGATGCCGAAGGCGTTTTCGGCGCCCCCGGCGCGGTGCTCGAGGCGGCCGACGATCCACTCCAGCACGCGCATGTTGTCGCCGTAGCCCGGCCAGATGAACTTGCCGTCGGCGCCCTTGCGGAACCAGTTGACGCAGTAAATCTTGGGCTGCGTGCTGCCGGCGGCGGCCAGCTTGGCGCCGACGTTCAGCCAGTGCTGAAAGTAGTCGGCCATGTTGTAGCCGGCGAACGCGATCATCGCGAACGGGTCGCGCCGCACCACGCCCACCTGGCCGGCGATCGCGGCGGTGGTTTCGCTGCCCATCGTGGCGGCCATGTACACACCTTCGGCCCAGTCGCGCGCCTCCGTCACCAGCGGCACCGTGGTCGAGCGCCGGCCGCCGAACAGGAAGGCGTCGATCGGCACGCCCTCGGGGTTGTCCCACTCGGTGTCGAGCACCGGGTTGTGGATCGAGGACACCGTGAAGCGCGAGTTCGGGTGCGCGGCCTTGGCGCCGGTGGCCTTGGCGATCTCGGGTGTCCAGTCCTTGCCCTGCCAGTCGATCAGGTGCGCCGGCGGCTCGTCGGTCATGCCCTCCCACCACACGTCGCCGTCGTCGGTGAGCGCGACGTTGGTAAACACCACGTCGCGCTTGAGCATGGCCATGCAGTTGGCGTTGGTGTGGTCATTGGTGCCCGGTGCGACGCCGAAGTAGCCTGCCTCGGGGTTGATCGCATGCAGGCGGCCGTTCTGACCCGGTTTGATCCAGGCGATGTCCTCGCCGACGGTGGTCACGCTCCAGCCCTTGTAGCCCTCGGGCGGCACCAACATCGAGAAGTTGGTCTTGCCGCAGGCGCTCGGGAAGGCCGCCGCAACGTGGTACTTCTTGCCGCTGGGGGTGCTGACGCCGAGGATCAGCATGTGTTCGGCGAGCCAGCCGTTCTCGCGTCCCATGGTCGAGGCGATGCGCAGCGCGAAGCACTTCTTGCCCAAGAGCGCGTTGCCGCCGTAACCCGAGCCGTAGCTCCAGATTTCCTGTGTCTCGGGGTAGTGGACGATGTACTTGGTCTTGTTGCAGGGCCAGGCCACGTCCTTCTGGCCCGGCTCGAGCGGCGCGCCCACGGTGTGCACGCAGGGCACGAAGTGGCCGTCGCTGCCCAGCAGTTCGAGCGCGGCCTTGCCCATGCGCGTCATCGTGCGCATGCTGATCACGACGTAGGGGCTGTCGGTCAGCTCGACGCCCAGGTGCGAGATGTGCGAGCCCAGCGGCCCCATCGAGAACGGCACGACGTACATCGTGCGGCCCTTCATGCAGCCCTTGAAGAGGGCCTTGTCGCCGCTCTGCAGCAGCGTGCGCATCTCGGCCGGCGCGACCCAGTTGTTGGTCGGGCCGGCGTCCTCCTGGCGCTCGCTGCAGATGAAGGTGCGGTCCTCGACGCGCGCCACGTCGCTCGGGTCGCTCCAGGCGAGGTAGCTGTTCGGCCGCTTGGCCGGGTTCAGGCGCCGCATGGAGCCGCCATCGACCAGTTGCGCGCACAGGCGGTCGTATTCCTCCATCGAACCGTCGCACCAGTGCACGTCGCGCGCTTCGGTCAGCGCGGCGATGCGCGCCACCCAGTCGACGAGGTGGGCGTGGCGGACGGTGGCGGGCACGTTCAGGCGCAGCCCTTCCAGCACAGGACGGTTCATCGGGAAAGCTCCGGTCATGTTGAAAAGCGGGATTGGGCGAAGCCCGTGCCGGTGACACGAGGTTCGCCCAATGCCGCGCGCGCCCATTGTGCGGCGGCCGTAACCACGTCGTAACCACCGCAGGGCCGGGGGTCATGCGTATCCGGAATGGGTCCATGCAAGGAGCTTTGCCGAGGGGCGTCACGCCCGTTTCATCAACGGCTGGCACGGTTCGGGTTCCCGCCCTCCAACCTCGAAGGAAACCGCATGTCCCAGTTCGACCCGTCGCGCCGCAGCCTCATGATCGGGGGCTCCGCGGCCGTTGCCGCAGCCTTCGGTGGCCCCATCACCGCGATGGCCAAGACCGCCGCCTACCGCGGCGAGTGCCGCCCCGGCGACGCGTCGCCCTCGGTCGCCAGCCCCTACGGCCCGACCGCCCCGGTCAACGACCTCACCACCGGCCTGCCGCTGGTCGAGTTGCCCGCCGGTTTTCGCTACCTGAGCTACGGCTGGACCGGCGATGCGATGTCCGACGGCCTGGCGACGCCCGCCGCGCACGACGGCATGGGTGTCGTGGTGCAGCGCCGCGTCGGCGTGGGCAACGAGATGGTGCTGGTGCGCAACCACGAGCGCTCGACCAGCACCAACATGGCCAACATCGTCGGCATCGACCGCACCGACGTGGCGAAGTACGACCTCGGCCTGACGGGCAGCAACTACCAGATCGGCGGCAACACCAACCTCGTGTTCCGCAACGGCCAGTGGGTGGACAGCTGGGCCAGCCTCGGGGGCATCTACCGCCCGTGCGCGGGGGGATCCTCGCTCTGGGGCTCCTGGCTCAGCAACGAGGAACTGCGCAGCAACAACGTCAGCACCACCGGCAAGAAGCACGGCTACGTCTTCGAGGTGCCCGCCGACACGACGCAGAACGCCTACACGCACCTGCCCATCGTCGACATGGGCCGCATGGCCCACGAGGCCAGCGCGATCGACCCGGCCACCGGCCACTGGTACCTCACCGAGGACCAGGGCGACGCGAACACGCTGTACCGCTTCCTGCCGAACAACCTGAGCGGCGGCCTCGGCTCGCTGCATGCCGGCGGCAGGCTGCAGGGCCTGGCCGTGCGCGGCCAGAGCAACGCCGACCTTCGCTTCCCGCAGCTGTGCCAGAAGTTCCAGTGCACCTGGGTCGACATCGCCAACCCCGACCTCGACGGCTCAACGCTGGCGGTCGCCGGCGTGGGCAGCGTGTCGGCCAGCGGCCCCTACCGTCAGGCCTACGCCAACGGCGCCGCCATCTTCGGCGCCAACGAAGGCTGCTGGGTGGCCGACGGCGTCGTCTACTTCAGCGACAAGCGCGTGGCCACCAGCCCGGCGCGTGCCGGCCGCATCTGGGCGCTCGACCTCGCGACGATGACGCTCGAGGCGATCTTCGTCTCCAACGACATCCTGATCGGCAACTCGCCCGACAACGTGTGCATCAGCCCGCGCGGCGGCGTGCTGTTCTGCGAAGACGGTGGCAATAGCGGCCCGAAGGGGGACCCGGCCGTCACCGTCGAACAGATGCGCCTGATGGGCGTGACGCCGCAGGGCGCGAGCTACGTGTTCGCCAAGCACAACTTCAACTTCACGGCCGAACAGCTGGCCGCCGCGGGCAAGTCGACCGCGCTGGCGGGCGACCACCGCGACACCGAGTGGGCCGGCAGCGTGTTCAGCCCCGACGGCCACTGGCTGTTCGTGAACCTGTACACCCCGGGCATCACGCTGGCGATCACGGGGCCCTGGGCGCGCGGCACGCTGTGACCCTCGGCTGACCTGCGTCGCGCGCGGGCGCCGGGGTCGGGATCGACACGGCGACAATCGTGCGATGCAGGTCACGAGCGTCAACGTCGCGCGCGCGCGGCCGTGGGGCATCGACGGCCGCACGGTGGCCAGCGCCATCGGCAAACGGCCCGTCGCGGGGCCGGTGGCCGTGCACCCGCTCGGACTGGACGGCGACGAGCAGGCCGATCCGGCGGTGCATGGCGGGCTCACGAAGGCCGTCTACGCCTACCCGTCCGAGCACCATCCGTTCTGGCGCACCGTGCGTGCGCAGGCCGGCGCGGCCGCCTGGGACGCGGCCGTCGAGCCCGGCCTGCTCGGCGAAAACCTGACGCTGGCCGGCCTGACCGAGGACCGCGCCTGGATCGGCGACCGCCTGCGCTTTCCACATTGCACGCTCGCGGTGAGCGAGCCGCGCCATCCCTGCTTCAAGTTCAACGCCGCGATGGGCTTCGCGCACGCGGCCAAGCTGATGCTGCAGTCGGGCTGGTGCGGCTTCTACCTGGCCGTGATCGAGCCGGGCACGATCGAAGCCGGCGCGGCGTTCCGCGTCGAACCCGGGCCGCGCGAGGTGCGCATCGACGAACTGTTCCGCGCGACCACCTCGTCGCGCCGTCACGCATGAAGCGGCGCGCACTGCTGGCGGCGCTGGCACTGGCGGCCGCGGGCTGCGGCCGCAAGAAGCCGACGGCCCGCGCGCTGCCGCGCGACAGCGTCGTGCTCGCACTGGGCGACTCGATCACCCATGGCACCGGCGCCGAGCCGGCCGCGGCCTACCCGGCGCAACTCGCCGCGCTGACCGGCTGGCGCGTGGTCAATGGAGGCGTGCCGGGCGACACCGCGGCCCAGGCGCTCGAGCGCCTGCCCGCCCTGCTGGCCGAGCACCGGCCGGCGCTGGTGATCGTGAGCCTGGGCGGCAACGATTTCCTGCGTCGCGTGGCGCCGGCCGAGACCGACACCGCGTTGCGCAGCGTCGTGGCGCGCACGCGCGAGGCCGGCGCGCAGGTGCTGCTGGTGGCGGTGCCGCAGCCCTCGCTCACGGCCGCGATCGGCGCCGGCCTGTCCGACCACCCGCTGTACGCGCGCCTGGCCGACGAGCTGGCGCTGCCGATGCACGCCGGCGGCTGGGCCCGCGTGCTCGGCGACGCGCAGCTGAGGTCGGACCAGATCCACGCCAACGCCGAGGGCTACCGCGTGTTCGCCGAGGGTTTGGCGGCGACACTGCGCGAGCGCCAGTTCCTGGAACCCTGATGCTCGCCTACCGACACGCCTTCCATGCCGGCAACCACGCCGACGTCCTGAAGCACCTCGTCTTCGCCGAGGTGCTGCGGCACATGGCGGCCAAGGACAAGCCCTTCACCGTGGTCGACACCCATGCCGGCGCGGGCGGCTACTCGCTCGAAAGCCGCTATGCCCAGCGCAATGCGGAGGCCACCACCGGCATCGAGCGCCTGTGGTCGCGTGACGACCTGCCGGCCGCGCTGGCGCGCTACGTCGACTTGGTGCGCGCTTTCAACGGCGGCGGCCAGCTCGAGCAGTATCCCGGCTCGCCGGCGATCGCCAACCTGCTGCTGCGCCCGACCGACCCGCTGCACTGCTTCGAGCTGCACCCGACCGACGAACGCATCCTGCGCGCCTACCTCGGCCCGCGCGCGCATGCCAAGGTGGCGCACAGCGACGGCTTCGCGGCGCTGGCGCACGAGCTGCCGCCGCCGTCGCGCCGCGGCGTGGTGCTGATCGATCCGCCCTACGAGCTGAAAGCCGACTACGCGCGCACGCTGGCCGCGGTGCGGGAGGCGCTGACGCGCTTCGCCACCGGCGTGGTGCTGGTGTGGGTGCCGCAGCTGGCCACGGTCGATTCGCGCGAGCTGCCGCGGCGCCTGCTCAACGCCGCCGCGTCCGCCGCCGGCGCGACCAAGGGCGCTCTGCACGCGCGCCTGACCGTGGCCGAGCCCGATGCGCGCGGCTTCGGCCTGATCGGCAGCTCGATGGTCGTCATCAACCCGCCGCATGGCCTGGCCGAGACGCTGCGCGCGGTGGGGCCTTACCTGGCCAAGGTGCTCGGCCAGTTCGACGGCGCCGCCTTCCTGCTCGACGTCAAGTAGGGCGGCCCGGCGCGCCGAGGCACACTCGCGCCATGGCCCTGCCCCTGTCGCGCGACGTGGTGGTGCGCGTCGCGCCCTTCGCCCTGTTCATGCTGCTGCTCGTGCTGCGCGGCGCGGCGCCGGACGACACCAGCTGGGGCTTCGACACGCGCTGGCTCTACGGCCTGGGTGCGGTCGCGGTGGCCGCGCTGCTGGGGTGGTTATGGCGCGAGTACGGCGAGCTGGCGCGCCAGACCTGGCCCGAGGCGCGCGAGCTGCTGCTGGCCGTGGCCACCGGGCTCGGCGTCTTTGCGCTCTGGATCCACCTCGATGCGCCGTGGATGAGCATCGGCGCCGCGACCGCGGACTTCGTGCCGACCGACGCCGCCGGCGCCATCGACTGGCCGCTGGCCGCGACGCGCTGGCTCGGCGCCACGCTCGTGGTGCCGGTGATGGAGGAGCTGTTCTGGCGCTCGTTCCTGATGCGCTGGATCGCGCACCCGCTGTTCCTCGGCGTCGACCCGCGGCGCGCGGGGCTGAAGGCCATCGTGCTCTCGACCTTCGTCTTCACGCTCGCGCACACGCTGTGGCTGGCCGCGGCGCTTGCGGGCCTGGTCTACGCCGCGCTCTACGTGCGCACCGGGCGGCTGTGGGTGCCGGTGATCGCGCACGCGGTCACCAATGGCGCGCTCGGCATCTGGGTGCTCGCCACCGGGACCTGGCAATTCTGGTGAGCTAGTCGACCCCGCGCGCGCGGTCGGCCTTGAACTGCGCGCGGAAGGTCTCGAAGCGGCCCGCGTCGAGCGCGCCGCGAACCTCCTGCATCAGGTTCAGGTAGTAGTGCAGGTTGTGGATCGTGGCCAGCATCGGCCCCAGCATCTCGCCGCAGCGGTCGAGGTGGTGCAGGTAGGCGCGCGAGAAGCCCCCCGACACCCGCCCGTCGGGTGTCGTCGTGCCCTTGCAGGTGTGGCAGGCGCAGGTGGGGTCGATCGGCCGTTCGTCGGCCTTGTGCTTCGCGTTGCGCACGCGCAAATCGCCGAAGCGGGTGAACAGGTGCCCGTTGCGTGCGTTGCGCGTCGGCATCACGCAGTCGAACATGTCGACACCGTTCGCCACGCCCTCGACCAGGTCCTCCGGCGTGCCCACGCCCATCAGGTAGCGCGGCTTGCCCGCCGGCAGGCGGTGCGGTGTGTGCGCCATGATGCGCAGCATGTCTTCCTTCGGCTCGCCGACGGACACGCCGCCGACCGCGTAGCCGGGAAAGTCCAGCGCCACCAGCGCGTCGAGCGAGGCCTCGCGCAGGTTCTCGAACATGCCGCCCTGCACGATGCCGAAGAGTGCATTCGGATTCTCGAGGCGCGCGAACTCCGTCTTGCAGCGCCCGGCCCAGCGCAGCGACAGCTCCATCGACGCTCGCGCCTCGTTCTCGGTCGTGACATGGCCCTTGGTCTCGTAGGGCGTGCACTCGTCGAACTGCATCACGATGTCGCTGTTCAGCACGCTCTGCACCTGCATCGACACCTCGGGCGTCAGGAACAGCTTGTCGCCGTTGACCGGCGACGCGAACTTCACGCCTTCCTCGCTGATCTTGCGCATCTCGCCCAGCGACCAGACCTGGAAGCCGCCGCTGTCGGTGAGGATCGGCCTGGTCCAGCCCTCGAAGCGGTGCAATCCACCGAAGGTCTTCAGCACGTCGAGCCCGGGCCGCAGCCAGAGATGGAAGGTGTTGCCGAGGATGATCTGCGCGCCCATCGTCTCGAGGTCGCGCGGCAGCACGCCCTTCACCGTGCCGTAGGTGCCCACCGGCATGAAGATCGGCGTCTCGACGACGCCATGGTTCAGGTTCAGGCGGCCGCGGCGCGCGTGGCCTTCGGTCTTCAGCAACTCGAACTGCAGCATGCGGCGATTGTCGCCGTGCCCCGCGCTACGATCCGCCGCTGCCCGCGCCAGGAGACCGAACGATCAAGCCCCATGCCGAGATCCGCAACTGGGTGACGCCGGAAGACCTGAACGTCGCGCCCGAGCTGCTGGGCCTGCCGCTCGCCGCCCCGAAACGCCGCGCCGCCGCGATGGCGATCGACCTGCTGCTGATCGGCGTGCTGTCGGCGCTGGCCAATGCCTGGCTGCTCGCCGCCGGCGCCCTGATGGGCATCGCCTTCACGCGTGAACGGCGCGGCCAGCTGTCGCGGCGCGGCCTGCACCTGGCCACCGGCGCCGCGGCCGTCCTGCTCGCCCTCGGGCTGTGGCAGGCCTTCGAGCCGCGCGCGTCGCGCGCACCGCTGGCCGAGCTTGAGGCGGCGCTGGCGGACGCTGCCGAGCCTGCCAGTGCATCCGCCAGTGCGCCCGCCAGCGCGGCTTCGGCCACGTCGGTCGTCACCGGTGCCGACGCCGCCCTCGCGATCGCCCAGGCGCTGGAAAGCGCGCGCCGCATCGCCGAGCTCGAAGCCGAGCTCGAGCGCGCGCGCACTCCGGCCGCCTGGAGCCTCGGCGAGCAGCTGCGCAGCTGGCGCGACGAATTCGGCCTCGGCTATGGCTGGTCGCTGCTGTACTTCTCGCTGCTGCCGGCCTGGTGGGGCGGCCAGACGGTGGGCAAGCGCCTGCTCGGCCTGCGCATCGTGGAGCTGAGCGGCAAGCCGCTGACCGCGCTGCGCTGCTTGAAGCGCTACGGCGGTTATGCCGCCGGCCTGGCCACCGGCGGCATCGGGCTGGCGCAGCTGCTCTGGGACCCGAACCGCCAGGCCCTGCAGGACCGCACGGCGCACACCGTCGTGATCGACCTGCGCGAGCCGCGCCGCCTGAGCACCGAGGAGTGGCAGGCGCTGGCCGCGCCCGCCGCTAGTCCGTCTGCGACGCCCGCTGCAGCAGCATCGCGTCTCCGTAGCTGAAGAAGCGGTAGCGCGCCTCGATCGCGTGCCGGTACAGCGCCATCACGTGCGCGTGGCCGGCGAAGGCCGACACCAGCATCATCAGCGTGCTCTTGGGCAGGTGGAAGTTGGTCAGCAGCGCATCGACGACGCGAAAGCCAAAGCCCGGCGTGATGAAGATGTCGGTGTCACCGCGCATCGGCTGCAGCGTGCCGCTCTCGCGCGCCGCCGACTCGAGCGCGCGCACGCTGGTCGTGCCCACCGCGACGATCCGGGCGCCGCGCTCGCGCGCGGCCTGCACCGCAGCGACGCAGTCCGCATCGACCTCGAACCACTCGCTGTGCATGCGGTGGTCCTCGATGCGCTCGGTGCGCACCGGCTGGAAGGTGCCGGCACCGACGTGCAGCGTCACGCGCGTCTGCGCCACGCCGCGCGCATCGAGCGCCGCCAGCAGGGCTTCGTCGAAATGCAGTGCCGCGGTCGGCGCCGCCACGGCACCGGGCCGCGCCGCGAACACGGTCTGGTAGCGGCGCTCGTCGTCGGAACCGTCGGCATGCGTGATGTATGGCGGCAGCGGCACGTGGCCGTGCGCCTCGAGCAGCGCCAGGGGGTCGGAAGGCCAGCGCAGATGGAACAGCGAGCCGTCGGCCCCGCCCCGCCCGAGCACCTCGGCTTCGAAGGCGTCGGCGCCGGCGCGGTCGACGAACTGCAGCAGGCTGCCGGGCCGCGGTGACTTGCTCGCGCGCAGGTGGGCCCACACCTCGTGCCCGGGCAGCACCCGCTCGACCAGGGCCTCGACCGCGCCGCCGCTGGACTTGCGCCCGTGCAGCCGCGCCTTGATCACGCGCGTGTCGTTGAACACCAGCAGGTCGCCCGGATCGAGCAGCGACGGCAGTTCGTGGAAGCGCCGGTCCACCGGCGTCGCGCCGCGGCCGTCGAGCAAGCGCGATGCGCTGCGTTCGGCGGCGGGGTGCTGGGCGATCAGCTCCGGCGGGAGCGTGAAATCGAAATCGTCGAGCGTGTAGGCGGTCGTCATGGCGTTCAGGCTGTACCGGCCTGAAGAGCGGATTCGGCGCTCATTGTTCCATGCGTCGCATCACTGCCCGCCGCCGGGATCCGGCGCCGCGGGCGGCGGCAAGGGCGGGGGTGGGGCGAACGGCTGCGAGCGCTGCACGCTGCCGTCGGCGCCGATGCGCGTGACATGGCCGGTGACGGCGAGCTCGTCGTACAGCCACTCGTCGCCCTCGCGCACCAGACCGGCGGGCGGGGCGGGCACGGCCGGCACCGGCACGTCCTTCAGCGCCTGCGCCATGAACTCGATCCAGATCGGCAGCGCCAGGCCGCCGCCCGACTCGCGTTCGCCCAGGCTCTTCGGCTCGCCGTAGCCCATCCAGGCCACCGCCACCAGGCTGGGTTGGAAGCCGGCGAACCAGGCGTCGACCGCGTTGTCGGTGGTGCCGGTCTTGCCGTACAGGTCGTTGCGCTTGAGCACGGCCTGCGCGCGCGCGGCCGTGCCGGTCCGCGTGACCTCGTTGAGCATGGTCGCATCGAGATAGGCGTTGCGCGCCGGGATCGCGCGCGTCGGCTCGGTCAGCGCCGGCGCGGGCGGCGCTTCGAACAAGACCTTGCCCTGCGCGTCGGTGATGCGCTCGATCAGCACCGGCGGCAGCAGCCAGCCGCCGTTGGCCAGCACGCCGTAGGCCTGCGCCATCTGCAGCGGCGTCACGCTGCCGGTGCCGAGCGCGAGCGTCAGGTTGTCGGGTTGGCGCGCAGCGTCCAGGCCGTAGCGCGCGAGCCAGTCGCGCGCCGCGCCGACGCCGGTGGCCTGCAGCACGCGCACGCTGACCAGGTTGCGCGACTTCGCGAGCGCGTCGCGCAGCGCGAGCGGGCCGAGGAACTGGCCGTCGCTGTTGGCCGGCGCCCAGCCGTTGGCGGCGGTGTAGGGCGCGTCGTCGACCACGGTCGACGGCATCACGCCCTGCTCGAGTGCCGCCGAGTACAGCAGCGGCTTGATCGCCGAGCCGGGCTGGCGCCAGGCCTGCGTGACATGGTTGAAGGGCTGGCGGTTGAAGTCGAAGGCGCCGACCAGCGCGCGCACGCGGCCGCTGGCCGGGTCGAGCGCGACGAAGGCGCCCTCGGCCTGCGGCCACTGCGCGATCGCCCAGCCCTTGCCGTTGTCCTGCCGCAGCACGCGCACGACCGCGCCGCGCTTGATCGCCAACGGCGCGCGTGCGCGCGGCGACAGCCCGGCCTGGGCCCACTTCAGCCCCTCGCCCGACAGCGTGACGCGCTCGCCGCTGGCCAGCTGCGCCCGCAGCTCGCGCGCACTGGCCGACAGCACGATCGCCACGCGCAGCATCTCGTCGTCGCGGTGGTCCTTCAACGCGCGTGCGGCCGCGGCCTCGAGTTCGGCGCCGTCGCCGGCCGGCAGCGATTCCACGCCCTCGACGCCGCGCCACGGCCCCTTGCGGTCGTGCGCCAGCACGCCATGCCGCAGCGCGGCCCAGGCCGCGCGCTGGTCGGCGGCGCGCAGCGAGGTCGTGACCCGGATGCCGCTGGTGTACGCGTTCTGGCCGAAGCGCTCGACCACCACCGCACGCGCCATCTCGGCCACGTGGCCGGCGTGCAGCACGCCCTGGCCCGGCGCGCGGATCGTGAGCTTTTCGGCGCGCGCCGCCGCGTGCTGCGCGTCGCTGATCACGCCGGTGAGGCGCATGCGTTCCAGCACGATGCGCTGGCGCTGCGTCGCGCGCTCGAAGTTGGCGATCGGGTTGGCGTAGTGCGGGTTCTGCGGCAGGCCCGCGAGCATCGCGGTCTCGGCGATCGTGAGCTGCGCCAGCGGCTTGCCGAAGTACGCCTGCGCCGCGGCCGCGAAGCCGTACGCGCGCTGGCCGAGGAAGATTTCGTTGAAGTACAGCTCGAGGATCTGGTCCTTGCTGAGCTTCTTCTCGAGCTCGAGCGCGATCAGGATCTCGCGCGTCTTGCGCTCGGCGGTGAAGCGCTGCTCGAGGAAGAAGGTGCGCGCCACCTGCTGCGTGATCGTCGACGCGCCCTGGCGCCGGCCGCCCGTGAGCATCGCGATCGCCGCGCGCGCCATGCCCTTCGGGTCGATGCCACCGTGTTCGCGAAAGCGCGCGTCCTCGACCGCGATCACCGCGTCCTGCAGCAGCTTGGGCACCTGCGCGATCGGCACGAACTGGCGCCGCTCGGCGCCGAAGGCCGCGATCTCGACGCCGTCGGCGGTGAACACCGACAAGGGCTGTTTCGGCTGGTAGTGCAGCGCGCGGTCCAGCGGTGGCAGGTCCCAGGGCGCGGCCGCCGTCAGCGCCGGCGCCGTCCCCAGCGCGGCCAGCAGCAGCACGCGCGGCACGATCCTCATGGGGCGCGATTATCGGCAGCGCCGCGTAAGACAATGTGAGCCATGCCCGCCCGCGAGCCGAAGGAGCCGTCTGCCCCCCAGCGAGCGATGGCCCGGCTCGGCCTCGTGCGCGACATCGACCTGGCGCTGCACCTGCCGATACGCTACGAGGACGAGACGCGCCTCGATGCCCTCGCCGACGCGCACGAGGGCGCGACGGTCCAGGTCGAGGTCACGGTGTCTGAATGCCGCGTCGAGTTCCGCCCGCGGCGCCAGCTCGTCGTGCGGGCGGCCGACGACCGCGGCGACGTGCTGGTGCTGCGCTTCCTGAATTTCTACCCTTCGCAACAGAAGGCGCTCGCCGCCGGCACCCGCGTGCGCGTGCGCGGCGAGTTGCGCGGCGGCTTCCTCGGGCGCGAGATGGTGCACCCCGCCATCAAGCCCGCGTCGGTGCCACTGCCGAGCACGCTGACGCCGGTGTACCCGACGAGCGCGCAGCTGCCGCAGGCCTACCTGCGCAAGGTGATCGGATCGGCGTTGACGCGCGCGCCGCTGCACGAAGTGCTGCCGCCGGACGCGCTGCCGCGCGACCTGCCGCCGCTGCGCGAGGCCGTGCTGTTCCTGCACCAGCCGCCGCCCGGCACGCCGCTGGCGGCGCTGGAGGACCGCAGCCACCCGGCCTGGCAACGCCTGAAGTTCGACGAGCTGCTGGCGCAGCAGCTGTCGCAGCTGTCTGCGCAGCGACAACGTGCGCGCCTGAAGGCACCGGTGCTGCGCGCCGCGGCTCGCGGCGGCCTGCACGAGCGCCTGCTCGCCGCGCTGCCGTTTGCGCTGACGGCGGCACAGCGTCGTGTTGCCGAGGAGATCGCCACCGACCTCGCGGCCGGCACGCCGATGCACCGGTTGCTGCAGGGCGACGTGGGTTCGGGCAAGACCGTGGTCGCCGCGCTGGCCGCCACCATCGCGATCGACAACGGCTGGCAATGCGCGCTGATGGCCCCCACCGAGATCCTGGCCGAGCAGCACTTCCGCAAGCTGGTGCTGTGGCTCGAACCGCTGGGCGTGCAGGTCGCGTGGCTGACTGGCAGCCGCAAGGGCAAGGGGCGGCGCGAGCAGCTCGCCCTGGTCGAATCGGGTGCGGCAGGACTGGTGGTCGGCACGCACGCGGTGATCCAGCAGGACGTGGTATTCGCCAGGCTGGGCCTGGCGGTCGTCGACGAGCAGCACCGCTTCGGGGTCGCACAGCGCCTGGCCTTGCGCGAGAAGCTGGAGCAGGCCGCCCTCGAGCCGCACCTGCTGATGATGTCGGCCACGCCGATCCCGCGCACGCTGGCGATGACCTACTACGCCGACCTCGCGGTCAGCACGATCGACGAGCTGCCGCCGGGGCGCACGCCGGTCGTGACGAAGCTCTTCGCCGAGGACAAGCGCGACGCGGTGATCGCGCGCATCCGCGACGAGGTGGCGCAGGGCAAGCAGGTCTACTGGGTCTGCCCGCTGGTCGAGGAGAGCGAGGCGCTCGAGCTGCGCGACGCCACCGCGACGCACCAGCAGCTCACGGCAGCGCTGCCGGGCGCCATGGTCGGCCTGCTGCACGGCCGCATGGCGGCTGGCGAGAAGCAGGCGGTGATGTCGCTCTTCACCGACGGCACGATGCAGGTGCTGGTGGCCACCACGGTGATCGAGGTCGGCGTCGACGTGCCCAACGCCAGCCTGATGGTGATCGAGCACGCCGAGCGCTTCGGCCTGGCGCAGCTGCACCAGCTGCGTGGCCGCGTCGGCCGCGGCGCCGTGGCCTCGGTGTGCGTGTTGCTCTACACGCCGCCGCTGTCGCCCTCCGCGCGCGACCGGCTGCGCGCGATGAGCGAGACGACCGACGGCTTCGAGATCGCACGCCGCGACCTCGAGATCCGCGGCCCGGGCGAGTTCATGGGCGCGCGCCAGAGCGGCGACGCACTGCTGCGCTTCGCCGACCTGCAGGACACCGCCCTGATCGCCCAGGCGCGCGCCGCGGCCGCGCGCCTGCTCAGCACCCACCCGCAGGCGGCGGCGGCGCATGTCGAGCGCTGGCTCGCGTCGCGCGCCGAGTTCCTGAAGGCCTGAGGCGCCGGCGTGCGCCGGTCCCCGCGGGCTTGACCTGTGTCAAGGCGCTCCGTCGCGCGGGCCGCAGACTGATTCGCGGTGGCTGTTGCCGGCTGCCGCGATCGTCAACCAACGAGGAGTCGTAGATGAAGACCACCCGAGTCGCCAGCCGAGCCCTGCTCGTGCTCGCGGTCTCGCTGTTGGCTCAGGCCGCGCTGGCGCAACAGCGCGTGGATCTGGGCAAACGCGAGTTCGACAACAACTGCGCCGCCTGCCATGGACGGGACGGCAAGGGCAACGGATCGATCACCGAACTGCTCAAGCGCAGCCCACCCGACCTCACGACGATGACCAAGCGCAACGGTGGCATCTTTCCGGTCACCCGCGCGTACGAGGTGATCGAGGGCGCTGGCGGCGCGCACGGCAGTCGCGACATGCCGATCTGGGGCCAGGAGTACAGCCAGAAGGCCGCCGAGTACTACATGGACGTGCCCTACAACCAGGAGGCCTATGTGCGCGGACGGCTCCTTTCGCTCGTCGAGTACCTGAACCGGTTGCAGGGCAAGTAGCCCCCGGGGGACGCGGCCGACCTGCTGCGTCACGCGCAGGTCGCTCGACCGACCGCTGCGCTATCCTTGCCCGCAGCATGACCCTGACCGAGCTGCGCTACATCGTCGCCGTCGCCCGTGAGAAGCACTTCGGGCGCGCGGCCGAGGCCTGCTTCGTGTCGCAGCCCACGCTGTCGGTGGCGATCAAGAAGCTCGAGGAGGAACTCGACGTCAAGATCTTCGAGCGCGGCGCCAACGAGGTCAGCGTCACGCCGCTGGGCGACGCGATCGTGCGCCAGGCGCAGAGCGTGATCGAGCAGGCCGCCGCGATCAAGGAGATCGCCAAGCGCGGCAAGGACCCACTGAACGGGCCGCTCAGGCTCGGCATCATCTACACGATCGGCCCCTACCTGCTGCCCGAGCTGGTGCGCCATGCGATCGAGATGACGCCGCAGATGCCTCTGATGCTGCAGGAGAACTTCACGGTCAAGCTGCTCGAGATGCTGCGCACCGGCGAGCTCGACTGCGCGGTCATGGCCGAGCCCTTCCCGGACACCGGGCTGGCGATCGCGCCGCTGTACGACGAGCCCTTTGTCGTGGCGCTGCCCAAGTCGCACCCGCTGACCAAGCGCAAGAGCATCGGCGCCGAGGAGCTGAAGCAGGAGACGATGCTGCTGCTGGGCACCGGGCACTGCTTTCGCGACCATGTGCTCGAGGTCTGCCCCGAGTTCGCGCGCTTCTCGAGCGACGCCGAGGGCATCCGCAAGAGCTTCGAGGGCTCGTCGCTGGAGACCATCAAGCACATGGTGGCCTCGGGCATGGGCATCACCGTGGTGCCGCAGCTGTCGATGCCCAGGGACCCGACCGGACTGGTCAAGTACATCCCCTTCGACAAGCCGATACCGACGCGGCGCGTGGTGCTGGCCTGGCGCCGCACCTTCACGCGCTACGAGGCAATCGCGGCGCTGCGCAACGCGATCTACGCCTGCGAGCTGCCCGGCGTGACCCGCCTGTCCTGAGCTTCGCGTCATCGCGCTTTCACGCGCGGTTCATGGCCGCGTCATGCGGCGCCGGCAGGCTGACGGGCCATGAAGCTGAACGACCTGCCGACCCAGGCGCTGGACGCCGCGCGCGCCGCGCCGCTGCCCGAACGCCGCCGCCCGCGCCTGGAAGCGGTGTGGGCGCGCCACGAGGACGAACTGCGCGCCGCGCAGCATCTGCGCTGGCGCGTCTTCGTCGAGGAGATGGGCGCCACGCTGCGCCCGCCGCGCGGCACGCCGCCGGGCCACGACGCCGACCTGTTCGACCCCTATTGCGAGCACCTGCTGGTGCGCACCCGCGCCAGCGACGATGCGCCTTCGCGCGTGGTCGGCACCTACCGCGTGCTGACGCCGGCCGCCGCGCGCCGCGTTGGCGGCCTCTACAGCGGCGAGGTGTTCGACCTCTCGATCCTCGCGCCGCTGCGCCCGACGCTGGCCGAACTCGGGCGCTCGTGCGTCGACCCGGACTTCCGCCACGGCGGCGTGATCCTGATGCTGTGGGGCGCGCTCGCCGGCTTCATGCAGCGCAACGGCCTGACGCGCATGATCGGCTGCGCCAGCGTGCCGATGCGCGACGGCGGCCACTACGCGGCCAGCCTGTGGCGCCACCTCGAGGCCAGGCACCTGGCACCGATCGAGTGGCGCGTGCGCGCGCGCTGCCCGCTGCCGGTGGACGGCCTCACCAGCGACCTCGTGGTCCAGCCGCCGCCGCTGATCAAGGGCTACCTGAACTGCGGCGCCACGGTGCTGGGCGCACCGGCCTGGGACCCGGCGTTCAACACCGCCGACCTGCCCCTGATGCTGAACCTGGCCGACCTGCCGCCCAGCCACCGACGCCGCTTCCTCGGCTGAGCACCCGGTTGAGTCGGCCTATCGCCACGCTCAAGGGTTTTGTCTGGACGCGCGCGGGCCGCCTTCCTAACCTCCGGGTTCCGCGACCCTGACCGAGGAGTACCGCATGAGCGCCGAAGCCAAGTGCCCGTTCAACCACGCCGCCGGCGGCGGCACCACGAACACCGACTGGTGGCCGAACCCGCTGCGCCTGGACCTGCTGGCCCAGCATTCGAGCAAGTCCCATCCGCTGGGTGAGGCGTTCGACTACGCCGCGGAGTTCGGCAAGCTCGACTACTTCGCGCTGAAGAAGGACCTGCTGGCGCTGATGACCGATTCGCAGGCCTGGTGGCCGGCCGACTTCGGCCATTACGGCCCGCAGATGGTCCGCATGGCCTGGCACGCCGCGGGCACCTACCGCACCGCCGACGGCCGCGGCGGCGGCGGCCGCGGGCAGCAGCGCGTCGCGCCGCTGAACAGCTGGCCCGACAACGTCAACATCGACAAGGCGCGCCGGCTGCTGTGGCCGATCAAGCAGAAGTACGGCCAGAAGATCAGCTGGGCCGACCTCTTCATCCTCGCCGGCAACGTGGCGCTGGAGTCGATGGGCTTTCGCACCTTCGGCTTCGCCGGCGGCCGCGAGGACGTGTGGGAGCCCGACCTCGACGTGAACTGGGGCCGCGAGACGACCTGGCTCGCGACCGACAAGCGCTTCGCCGGCGAGCGCGACCTCGACCAGCCGCTGGCGGCGACCCACATGGGCCTGATCTACGTGAACCCGGAGGGCCCGAACGCGAGCGGCGACCCGGTGGCCGCGGCCAAGGACATCCGCGCCACCTTCGGCCGCATGGCGATGGACGACGAGGAGACGGTCGCGCTGATCGCCGGCGGTCACACCTTCGGCAAGGCGCACGGCGCCGCGCCCGAATCGCACAAGGGCCCGGAGCCCGAAGGTGCGCCGCTCGAGGCGCAGGGCCTGGGCTGGCACAGCAGCCACGGCACGGGCCACGGTGCGGACTGCATCTCCAGCGGCCTGGAGGTGACCTGGACCACCACGCCCGCGCGCTGGAGCAACGACTTCTTCGACCACCTGTTCAAGTACGAGTGGGAGCTCACCAAGTCACCCGCCGGCGCCAAGCAGTGGGTGGCCAAGGACGCGCCCGAGATCTGTCCCGACGCGCATATCGCCGGCAGGATGCACCGGCCGACGATGCTGACCACCGACCTGACGCTGCGCCTGGATCCCGAATTCGAGAAGATCTCACGCCGCTTCCACGACAACCCGCAGGCCTTCGCCGACGCCTTCGCGCGCGCCTGGTACAAGCTGACGCACCGCGACATGGGCCCGCGCGCACGCTACCTCGGGCCCGAGGTGCCGAAGGAAGAGCTGATCTGGCAGGACCCGCTGCCCGCCGCGACTCACCAGCCGACGGCGGCCGACATCGCGGAGGCGAAGGCCAGGATCGCCGCGTCGGGCCTGACGGTGGCGCAGCTCGTCACCACCGCCTGGGCATCGGCCTCGACCTTCCGCGGCGGTGACAAGCGCGGCGGCGCCAACGGCGCGCGCATCCGCCTCGCGCCGCAGAAGGGCTGGGAGGCGAACACGCCGGGCGAACTCGCGAAGGTGCTGGCGCGGCTGGAAGAGATCCAGCAGGCGTCGGGCAAGCTCTCGCTGGCCGACGTGATCGTGCTGGCCGGTGGCGTCGGCGTCGAGCAGGCGGCCAAGGCGGCCGGCGTGGCGGTCGAGGTGCCGTTCGCACCCGGCCGCGTGGACGCGACGCAGGAGCAGACCGACGTCGAGTCGTTCGCCGTGCTCGAACCGGTGGCCGATGGCTTCCGCAACTACTCCAAGGGCCCGACCAGCGTGGCGGTGGAGCACCTGCTGGTGGACAAGGCCCAGCGGCTCACGCTGACCGCGCCCGAGATGACGGTGCTGGTCGGCGGCCTGCGCGTGCTGGGCGCCAACAGCGGCGGCAGCAAGCATGGCGTGTTCACCGACCGGCCGGGCGTGCTATCGACGGACTTCTTCGTCAACCTGCTCGACATGGGCACCGAGTGGAAGGAGGCCGGCGGCGGCTACGAGGGCCGGGACCGCCAGACCGGCAAGACGAAGTGGACCGCCACGCGTGCCGACCTGGTGTTCGGCTCGAACTCGGTGCTGCGTGCCCTGGCCGAGGTGTATGCGAGCGCCGACGCGAAGGAGAAGTTCGTCGGGGACTTCGTCGCCGCGTGGGTCAAGGTGATGAACCTGGACCGCTTCGATCTGGCGTGACGCCGAGCCAGGCGCTGAGTCAGTAGAGTTCGATCCATCGACCTTTCGGAGATCCAGATGTCCAAGAAGAACCCCTCGAGCGCACCGGCGATCAACATCGGCCTGAGCGAGAAGGACCGAGCGGCGATCGCCGCCGGTCTTTCGAAGCTGCTGGCCGACACCTACACGCTGTACCTGACCACGCACAACTTCCACTGGAACGTGACGGGGCCGATGTTCAACACGCTGCACGCGATGTTCATGGCCCAGTACACCGAACTGTGGAACGCGGTCGACCCGATCGCCGAGCGCATCCGCTCGCTCGGGCATGCGGCGCCGGGCAGCTACGGCCAGTTCGGCAAGCTGAGCTCGATCGCCGACGCGCCGGCCAAGCCGCCGAAAGCGATGGACATGGTGCGCATCCTGGTCAACGGCCATGAGGCGGTGGCGCGCACCGCGCGTGGCGTGTTCCCGCTCGCCGCCAAGGCGGACGATCAGCCCACCGCCGACCTGCTGACGCAGCGGCTGGACATCCACGAAAAGACGGCCTGGATGCTGCGCTCGCTGCTCGAAGAGTAGCGACCCTGTCGGCGGCGCCCGTGTAGGACCGTGCCGCATTCACTCCCGCAGTCGCGGGAGTCGGCGTGACGCTTGCCCTCTTCGGGGGGATGCGCGCTCGGCGCGTCAGGCGTTCACTGCTCTACATGAACTCTCCGCGTGACCAGACCCGGGCCGAAGAGTGGGCCAACACCGCCAGCCACGGCGCGGGCGTGTTACTGGCCTGCGCGGCCTGGCCCTGGCTCGCGCAACTGGCGTGGCAGCAGGCCGGTACGCGCGGCGTCGCGGCGATGGCGGTGTTCGTGGCGACGATGGTGCTGCAGTACGGCGTGTCGACTCTCTATCACGCGCTGCCGCGCACGCCGCGTTACCACCGCGCCAAGCTGTGGGCGCGCTCGGCCGACCATGCGGCGATCTACCTGTTCATCGCCGGCAGCGCCACGCCGTTCGCGGTGGGCTTGTTGCAGAACACCGCGGGCCTGCTGACCTGCACCCTGATCTGGGCGCTTGCACTGGCCGGCGCCTGGCTCAAGCTGCAGCGGCGCCTGACCAGCGAGCGCCTGTCGACCGGCCTGTACGTGCTGTTCGGCTGGATCGCACTCTTGCTGCTCTGGCCCGACCTGCGCCAGCTCGACGCGGCCACGCTGGCCTGGCTGCTCGGCGGCGGGGTAGCCTACCTGGTGGGCGCGGGTTTCTTCCTGTTCGACGCGTCGCTGCGCTTCGGGCACTTCATCTGGCATCTGCTCGTGCTCGCGGGCAGCTCGTGTCACGTCTGCGCCGCCGTCTGGCCCGGGCTGTGAGCCCTCAGCCGGGATCCAGATCGTCGATGTGACGGGGCCAGCTCGCGTGCAGCAGGCGCGACAGCGCTCGGTCGGCGAGCAGCTTGCCCTGCGTCTGGCAGCGCGCGCAGTAGTTCGTCTCGTTGGCCGCGTGCACGATGCGCTGCACCTTGCTGCCGCACTCGGGGCAGGGTTCGCCGTAACGGCCGTGCACCGCCATCCGCGGGTGGAAGGCGGTCACCTTCTTCGGCCAGCCGCCGTGCGCCACGGCCTCGTCGCGCAGGCGTGAGGTCCACTCGGAGAGCACGGCGCGTGCGGCGTCGTGCAGGCGCTGCAACGCGGCGGCATCGAGGCTGCGCGTCAGCGCCACCGGCGACAGCCGCGCGCGGTGCAAGATTTCGTCCGAGTAGGCGTTGCCGATGCCGGAGAACAGCGCCGGGTTGGTCAGCGCACGCTTGAGCGTGTGGTTCTGCGATGCGAGCCGCGTGCCGAACTCGGCGCCGCTGCAGGCCATCACGTCGATGCCGCCCGGATCCATCGCCGCGAGCGCCTCGCGTCCGGCCACCAGGTGCAGCGACGCGCGACGCGGCGTGCCCGCCTCGGTGAGCGCCAAGGACCCGCCCGCGAACTCGAAGACCGCGAGCGCGGTCCTGGCCGGTGGCTTGGCGCCGTGGGCATGCCAGTGCAGCCGGCCGGCGATCATCAGGTGCAGCACGAGGAAGAGGTCGCCTTGCAGCGCGATCACGACCCGTTTGCCCAGGCGCTCGATGCCGGCCACCGCGCGCCCCTCGGCACTGGCGATCGGCGGCAACGCGCTGCGCAGCAGGAAGGGGTTGGCGATGCGCACGCGCTCCAGCCGGTCGCCGCGCAGCTTGGCGTGCAGGCTCTCGACGTAGACGCTGATGTCGGGAAGCTCCGGCATGGGCCCTCGATAATCCCGGGATGTCCGATATCGCCACCGAGGTGCGGCGCCGCCGCACCTTCGCCATCATCTCCCACCCGGATGCGGGCAAGACCACGCTGACCGAGAAGCTGCTGCTGTTCTCGGGCGCGATCCAGATCGCCGGTTCGGTGAAGGCACGCAAGGCCGCGCGCCATGCGACGTCCGACTGGATGGAGATCGAGAAGCAGCGCGGCATCTCGGTCGCCAGCTCGGTGATGCAGATGGAGTACCGCGACTGCGTCATCAACCTGCTCGACACGCCAGGCCACCAGGACTTCTCGGAGGACACCTACCGCGTGCTGACCGCGGTGGACGCCGCGCTGATGGTGATCGACGCGGCCAACGGCGTGGAGCCGCAGACACGGCGCCTGCTGCAGGTCTGCCGCGCGCGCAACACCCCCATCCTGACCTTCGTCAACAAGATGGACCGCGAGGTGCAGGAGCCGCTGGCGCTGATGGACGAGATCGAGCGCGAGCTTGGTATGAGCGTCGTGCCCTTCACCTGGCCGGTCGGCATGGGCAAGCAGTTCCACGGCGTGATGGACCTGCGCGAGGAGCGCATGCGCGTCTTCACGCCCGGCGCGGACCGCCACCACGACGCCGACGAGATGCTGCAGGGCCTGGACAACCCGGCCTACGCCGAGCGCTTCGGCGCCGAGTGGCAGCACGCGAAGCACGACATCGAACTGGTGCAGGGGGCCGCGCCCGCCTTCGACGAAAGCGCCTTCCTCCAGGGCCACCAGACGCCGATGTTCTTCGGCTCGGCGATCAACAACTTCGGCGTCAAGGAGGTGCTCGACGCGCTGGTCGATCTGGCGCCGCCGCCCTCGTCGCGCCACGCGATGCAGCGCGAGGTGCAGCCGGACGAGCCCAAGTTCAGCGGCGTGGTGTTCAAGATCCAGGCCAACATGGACCCGGCGCACCGCGACCGCATCGCCTTCGTGCGCGTGGCCTCGGGCCACTTCGAGCGCGGCATGCGCTTGAAGGTGGTGCGCTCGGGCAAGGAGCTGCGACCCAACACCGTGGTGAGCTTCCTGTCGCAGCGGCGCGAACTGCTCGACGAGGCCTTCGCGGGCGACATCATCGGCATTCCCAACCACGGCGTGCTGCAGCTCGGCGACACGCTGACCGAAGGCGAGGCGTTGCAGTACACCGGGCTGCCCTTCTTCGCGCCGGAGATGTTCCGCTCGGTCGAAGTCGCCGACCCGTTGAAGACCAAGCAGCTGAAGGCCGGGCTGACGCAGCTCGGCGAGGAGGGCGCGATCCAGGTCTTCCGCCCGGTGGCGGGCTCGGTGCTGCTGCTCGGGGCCGTCGGCCAACTGCAGTTCGAGGTCGTCGCGCACCGGCTCGAACACGAGTACGGCTGCAGGGCGCGCGTCACCGGTTCGCGCTTCCAGATCGCGCGCTGGGTCACCTGCGACCCGGCCGACGGCGGCGACAAGGAACTGCAGCGCTTCATCGACGCCAACGCACACCGCGTCGCCCACGACGCGGTGGACGCGCCGACCCTGCTGGTCGAGTACGCGCCGGAGCTGCGCGCGATCGAGAGCAACTGGCCGAAGATCAAGTTCCACACGATGCGCGAACACGCCGGCCTGGTGTTCCACAAGGCCTCGGCGGGCTGAGCCCCGTGCGCTGATGGCCACCCGCCTGAGACTCTGGCTCGACCTGATCCGCTGGAACCGCCCGGCGGGCTGGCTGCTGCTGCTGTGGCCCACGCTGAGCGCGCTGTGGATCGCGGCCGACGGCTGGCCGGGCTGGCATCTGCTGGCCGTGTTCGTGCTCGGCACGGTCCTGATGCGCAGCGCCGGCTGCTGCGTCAACGACGTGGCCGACCGCGAGTTCGACCGCCACGTCAAGCGCACCGCCGAGCGCCCGGTGACGCGCGGCGCAGTCTCGGTGCGCGAGGCGCTGGCGCTCGGCGCCGTGCTGGCGCTGGCAGCCTTCGGCCTGGTGCTGACCACCAACCCGCCGACGATCCTGCTCTCGTTCTTCGGGCTGGCGATCACGCTGATCTACCCGTATGCCAAGCGCGTCGTCTCGATGCCACAGGCGGTGCTGGGCATCGCCTTCTCGTTCGGCATCCCGATGGCCTTTGCCGCCGCCCAGGGCGGCACCACCTGGACCCTCTCGGCGGTGCCCTGGCACGCCTGGGCCCTGATGGCTTCGAACCTGTTCTGGGTCCTGGCCTACGACACCGAGTACGCAATGGTCGACCGCGACGACGACCTGCGCATCGGCATGAAGACCAGCGCCATCACGCTCGGCCGCTTCGACGTGGCCGGCGTGGCCGCGTTCTACGCGATCCACCTCGCAAGCTGGGCCTGGCTCGGCGACCTGCTCGGCCTGGGTCGCTGGTTCTTCGCGGGCGTCGCGCTCGCCGCGGTGCAGGCGCTGTGGCACCTGGCGCTGATCCGCGACCGTTCGCGAGAGGGCTGTTTCAAGGCCTTCCGCCGCAACCACTGGCTCGGCGCGACGCTGTTCGTAGCCACCGCGCTGGACCTGCTGGCTCGGTAGTTGCAAGGAGTTGCCACGCGCGGGGCCGGGGTGATACTCGGCCCTCCCTCCCCGTTCCCCGGAGCACTCCCGACATGAAACCGATCCGCCTCCTCGCCGTGTCGCTGGCCCTCGTGGCCGCGGGCAGCGCCGTCCACGCCCAGCAGTTCTTCCGCATCGGCACCGGCGGCACCGCCGGCACCTACTACCCGGTCGGCGGTGCGATCGCCAACGCGGTCAGCCAGCCCGGCAAGATCATCGTCACCGCGCAGGCCAGCAACGGCTCGGTGGCCAACGTCACCGCCATCGCCGGCGGCCAGATGGAGAGCGGCTTCTCGCAGTCCGACGTCGCCACCTGGGCCCAGAAGGGCACCGGCCTGTACGAAGGCAAGCCGAACGTGCCGGGCCTGCGCCTGATCGCCAACCTGTACCCCGAGAGCGTGCACGTGGTGGTGCGCAAGGGCGCCGGCGTGAAGAGTGTGGCCGACCTGAAGGGCAAGCGCGTCGCGCTCGACGAGCCCGGCTCGGGCACCCTGGTCAATGCGCGAGCCATCCTGGCCGCCTACGGCCTGAAGGAAGCCGACATCAAGCCCGAGTACATCAAGCCCAATCAGGCCGGCGACAAGCTGAAGGACGGCTCGCTCGACGCCTTCTTCTTCACCGGCGGTGCGCCGGCCGGCGCGATCGCCGAGCTGGCCTCGGCCGGCGGCGGGGTCGACATCCTGCCGATCGAGGGTGCCGCCGCGGAAGCGCTGAAGAAGTCCAGCCCCTTCTTCTCCGACGACACGATCGCCGCCGAGACCTACAAGGGCGTCGGCCAGGTCAAGACGCTGGCGGTCGGGGCCCAATGGGTCACCGGCGACAAGGCCGACGCGAACACGGTGTACGAGATCACCAAGGCGCTGTTCAGCGACGCGGCGCAGAAGGCGCTCGCCGCCGGCCACGCCAAGGGCAAGTTCATCACCAAGGAAAACGCGGTCAAGAGCGCGGGCATCCCGTTCCACCCGGGCGCCGAGAAGTTCTACAAAGAGGCCGGCCTGATCAAGTAAGGCCGCACGCCCGATCGTTCACGACAAGGGCGGCCGTGTGGGGCCGCCCTTTCGCTTTCTTGAGTTCCGACAACCGATGACCACCACCGCCCTGCCCGACGACAAGACGCTCATCGAGCTCGAGCAGAAGTTCGACCCGGAGATGCGCTTCAGGCCACTCGCCGCGTGGGCCGCCACGCTGGTCGGCGCGCTGCTGATCGCGCTGTCGCTCTTCCACTACTACACCGCGGGCTTCGGGCTGCTGCAGGAGGTGACGCACCGCGGCGTGCACCTGGCCTTCGTGCTCGGGCTGATCTTCCTGGTGTTCCCGCACCGCCATGCGCTGCTCGAGAAGCCGTCCGAACATCGGCTCCTGACCCCGGGCGGCGTGCCCTGGTTCGACTGGGTGCTGGCCGCGGCCGTGGCCGCCTCGGTGCTCTACATCCCCTACATCTTCGAGGACCTGACCTTCCGCGTCGGCAACCCGCTGCCGATCGACGTGCTGATGGGCAGCGTCCTGATCGTCGCGCTGCTCGAGGCGACGCGGCGCAGCATGGGCTGGCCGCTGCCGATCATCGCGATCCTGTTCATGGCCTACGCGATGGCCGGGCCGGTGTTTCCGGGCCTGCTCAAGCACGCGGGCGCGAGCTGGAGCCAGCTCGTCAACCACCAGTACCTCACCAGCCAGGGCATCTACGGCGTGGCGGTCGGCGTGGTGGCGACCTACGTCTTCCACTTCGTGCTGTTCGGTGTGCTGGCCACGCGCATCGGCCTGGGCCAGCTCTTCCTCGACGTGGCCTCGGCCGTGGCCGGCCGCTACGCCGGTGGCCCCGCCAAGGTCAGCGTGTTCGGCTCGGCGATGTTCGGCATGCTGTCGGGCAGCAGCGTGGCCAACGCCGTGACGGTGGGCTCGCTGACCATCCCCGCGATGATCCGCGTGGGCTACAAGCGCGAGTTCGCGGGCGCGGTGGAGGCCGCCTCGTCCACCGGCGGGCAGATCACGCCGCCGGTGCTGGGCGCGGCGGCGTTCCTGATGATCGAGTTCCTGTCGCTGCCGTACTCGACCATCATCGCCGCGGCCGCGATCCCGGCCTTCATGCACTTCTTCGGCGTCTTCATGCAGGTGCATTTCGAGGCCAAGCGCTTCGGCCTGCGCGGGCTGACCGCCGACGAGATGCCCAAGCTGCGCGAGAGCTTCCGCGCACGCTGGCCCACCTTGCTGCCCCTGATCCTGCTCATCGTCATCCTGGTCAGCGGCCGCACGCCCTACATGGCCGCCTTCACCGGCATCAGCTCGTGCGCGATCGTCGGTCTGTGCACGCGCGTCGAGGGCAATGGCGCGCGCCACTGGAGCCTGCTCGCGGGGCTGCACGCGGCGCTGCTGGTGCTGGTGTTCGGCGGCATCGAGAACGAGATGGTCAAGCTCGCGCTCTTCGGCGTCACGCTGGTCGCAGCCGTCGTGCTCGTGAAGGCGCTGAAGATCGACGGCCGCATCGGGTTGCCGGTGCTGGTCGAGGCCTTCAGCACCGGCGCCAAGTACGCGCTCGCGGTCGGCGCGGCCGCAGCGACGGTGGGCATCGTGATCGGCGTCGTCACGCTGACCGGCGTGGGCTTCAAGCTCAGCACCATCATCACCGGCGCCGCGCAGGCGGTGTCGGGCGGCGTGGTGTCGCTGCTGCCGGCCTGGCTGATCTCGCAACAGGCACTGACGCTGTTCGTCGCGCTGACGATGACCGGGCTGGTGTGCATCCTGCTCGGCTGCGGCATCCCGACCACGGCCAACTACATCATCATGGTCACGGTGGCCGCGCCGACGCTGGTGCAGCTCGGGGTCGAGCCGCTGGTCGCGCACTTCTTCGTCTTCTACTACGGCGTGCTCGCCGACATCACGCCGCCGGTGGCATTGGCCGCCTACGCGGCCGCGGGCATGGCCGGCAGCGACCCGTTCAAGACCGGCAACATGGCGTTCCGCCTCGGCCTGGCCAAGGCCCTGGTGCCCTTCGTGTTCGTGTTCTCGCCCTCGCTGCTGATCGTCGCCAAGGGCTTCACCTGGCCCGACTTCGTGATCACCTTCGTCGGCTGCGTGCTCGGCATCACGCTGCTCGCCGCGGCACTGTCGAAGTTCTTCCTCGTCGAGATGACGCGCTGGGAGCAGGGCCTGTGTCTGTTCGCCGCGTTGCTGCTGATCGCACCGGGCTGGCTGCCCACCGCGATCGGCGCGCTGCTGGCGGTGCCGATGGTCCTGCGCCACCTGGCGGCGCGGCAGCGCGTCAGCGGCTCGCCCGGTACTGCGTGAAGGCGCGCTGCAGGTCCTTGTACTCGTTGCACTGCGACAGGCACAGCTCGGACAGACGCTTGAGGTGGCGCTCGGCCTCCTCGGGCCGGTTCACCTGCAGGTAGGCCTCGCCGATGTACTCGTGCGCACCCAGGTGCCGCGGGTCGATCTGCAGCGCGCGCCGGTAGTGACGGAACGCCTCGTCCATGCGCCCGCTCTTGCGGTAGGCGTAAGCGAGGTAGTTGTGGCCGTCGGCGTGATCCCAGTGGCCACGCACATGGCCGTTCAGCGCGCTGACGGCATCGGCCCAGCGCTGCTGATTGATGGCCTCGATGCCTTTCACGTAGGCCGGCTGCAACGTCGGCTCGGTCGCCGGGTCGCCGCCGCTGCCGCCGCCCCCACCATCGCCGCCGTCGGCGCACACCGGCTGCACGAAGGCGCTGGCCAGGGCCAGGCCGGTGACCGCGATCCAGCTTCGCTTCGGCGTCATGTCGCTCTCCCGGGGTCGGGCGGCCTTCTCGGCCGCCCACCACCGTGTACGCACTGCGGCGCCGCGGGCTTGCAAGCCGGGGCCGCGGCCGCGCGTAAACAGGACCTCGGCATTCAAACGCCTGGAGGTGGCCATGGCGATCACACGCAAGGCATTTCTCGTTCAGTTGCTGCTGCCCGCCGGCGGCACCGGCTGGGGGCTCGCGGGTTGCGGAGGTGGTGGCGGCAGCGACGACGACGGGGGCGGCAACCCCGTGCCGTCGAGCGGCCAGTGCAGTGCCGCGATCGCAGGCAACCATGGCCATGTGCTGGTCGTGCCGCGTGCCGACCTGGACTCGACGACGGACCGCAGCTACGACATCCAAGGCAGCGCCGTGCACACGCACATGGTCACCTTCACGGCAGCGCAGCTGGCCCTGCTCAAGGCCGGCCAGTCCGTGGCGGCGACCTCGACGCCGTTCAGCGGCGACGGCCACACCCACATGGTGACCGAGAGCTGCTAGGGCGGCGCCGCGGCTACTGGCCGCCGCCGAGTTCGCGCGCGCGGTCACGCGCGGCGATCAGCGCACGCACCACCGTGTCCTTCACGCCACCGGCGTCGAACACCGTGATGGCGGCATGCGTGGTGCCGCCCTTGGAGGTGACGCGTTCGCGCAGCGTGGCGGGCGACTCGGCCGAACGGCTCGCGAGTTCGGCGGCGCCGGCCAGCGTTTCCTGCGCCAGGCGCCGCGACGCGTCGGCCGGCAGGCCCATCTGCCGGCCCGCCTCGACCATCGCCTCGATCAGGTAGAAGGCGTAGGCCGGACCGGAGCCCGACAGCGCGGTGACGGCGTCGAGGTCGGCCTCGGCTTCGAACCACAGCAGGCTGCCGGTCGGTGCGAGCACGCGCTCGACATCGGCGCGATCGGCGGCGCTGACCGCGCCGCGCGCGACCAGCCCGGCGATGCCGCGCCCGATCAGCGCCGGTGTGTTGGGCACCGAGCGCGTGGTGCGCGCGCGCGATCGCGTCGCTGCGGATGCCGGCCATCACCGACAGCTGCAGCGCGCCGCCGACATGCGGCGCGGCCACCGCGGCGGCTTCGGCGAAGCTTTGCGGCTTGACCGCCCAGACAACCACCTGCGCCGTGCGCAGGCTGGCATCCGCCTGCGCCAGCAGGCGCAGGCCGGGGTGGGCGGCGCCCAGGCGCGTGCGCTGCTCGTCCCAGGGTTCGACCACCGTGATCGTCGCCGCCGACCAGCCCTGCGCGATCAGCCCGCCGAAGATGGCGCCGGCCATGTTGCCGCCGCCGATGAACGCGAGTCGGATCTCACCCATGCGCGCAGTTTAGGTGCCGGCATGCCCCGCGCCGCGGCGCGCCATGCAAAGCCGGCATGAAAGCGGCGCCCCAGGCCGCAGGCACGCGCCTACAGTGCGGCCCACGCAAAACCGGCGCGCCGCTCACGAGGCGCACGCGCCCAGAACCACACCTGGAGACCCTTGCCATGGCCCTGAGCTACGTCACCAACCATCCCGACAGCCCCTGGAACGTGTACCTGATGCAGGTGGACCGTGTGGTCCCCTACCTGGGCAAGCTCTCGCGCTGGGCCGAGACGCTCAAGCGCCCGAAGCGCACGCTGATCGTCGACATCCCGATCGAGATGGACGACGGCACGATCGGCCACTTCGAGGGCTTCCGCTCGCAGCACAGCCTGACGCGCGGCCCCGGCAAGGGCGGCGTGCGCTACCACCCGGACGTGACGCTGGAAGAGGTGATGGCGCTGGCGGCCTGGATGACGATCAAGAACGCCGCGGTGGCGCTGCCCTACGGCGGCGCCAAGGGTGGCATCCGCGTCGACCCGAAGATGCTCTCGCTCAAGGAGCTCGAGAAGCTGACGCGCCGCTACACCAGCGAGATCGGCATCATCATCGGCCCGCAGCAGGACATCCCCGCGCCGGACGTCAACACCAACGCCCAGATCATGGCGTGGATGATGGACACCTACTCGATGAACGTCGGCGCCACGTCCACCGGCGTCGTCACCGGCAAGCCGATCCACCTCGGCGGCTCGCTCGGGCGTGTCAAGGCCACCGGCCGCGGCGTGTTCGTCACCGGCCGCGAAGCCGCGCGGCGCCTGCACCTGAAGCTCGACGGCGCCAGGGTGGCGGTGCAGGGCTTCGGCAACGTCGGCTCGTCGGCGGCCGAACTGTTCGGCCAGGCCGGCGCCAAGATCGTCGCCGCGCAGGACCACACCGGCACGATCGTCAACGACAACGGCCTGGACCTGTCGCAACTGATCCCGCACGTCAAAGCCACCGGCGGCGTCGGCGGCTTCAAGGAAGCCGAGCGTATCGACGACGAGGCCTTCTGGGACGTGGCCTGCGACATCCTGATCCCCGCGGCGCTGGAGGGCCAGATCACGGCCGAGCGCGCGAAGCGCGTCAAGGCGAGCCTGGTGCTCGAGGGCGCGAACGGCCCGACCAACCCGGCGGCCGACGACATCCTGGCCGACCGCGGCGTGCTCGTGGTGCCCGACGTGATCTGCAACGCCGGCGGCGTGACCGTGTCCTACTTCGAGTGGGTGCAGGACTTCAGCTCGTTCTTCTGGAGCGAGGACGAGATCAACGTGCGCCTGGACAAGATCATGGTCGACGCGCTGAAGAAGATCTGGGACACCGCCGACCGCCACAAGATCACGCTGCGCACCGCCACCTTCGCAGTGGCCTGCGAGCGCATCCTGATGGCGCGCGAGGAGCGCGGCCTGTATCCCTGAGCGAGAAGCGCTACTGCGACGCGGCCGAGGCCGGGGCAGTGGGTGCCGCAGGCGCCGTGGGCAGCACCACGCCCGGCCCGAGCGGGATCTCGGCCGTGATCGTCACGCCGGTCACGAAGTGGCGCGTCTCGCCGAAGCAGCTGGTGGGCAGGCCGACCTTCTCCTCGTAGTGCAGGGTCACGCGCTTGCCGGTGGCCGCGCTGACGGCCTTGGCCACCTGGTCGTCGTGCACGGTGAAGAAGAACTTCTCGACCGAGCTGCCGGGCAGCGACACCAGTGCCAGCTCACCCTCCCAGGTCTTGCAGACCCAGCCCTTGTGGGAGAACTTCTGCACCCAGCCCGCACGCTCTCCGCTGGAGTAGCTCCACTTCAGCGCCAGCCAGAAGTAGGCCGTGACGAGCAGGGCCAGCGCGACGAGCGCGACCAGCAGGCGGGTGATCCACATGGGGCGGAGCCGGGGTGTGCCGGCGTGGCGGGACAAGCCCGCATCGTCGCACAGGGCCCGTGCGGCTAGGATGACCGTCAACCGTCGCTCGAGGTCCGCACCCATGCTCCGTCGCACGCTGATCACCCTGGCCGCCGCCGTGCTGGCCACCCCGCTGGCCGCCCAGACGGCCTGGCCCTCGCGGCCCGTCAGGATCGTCGTGCCGACGGGCCCGGGCAGTTCGCTCGACCTGATCGTGCGCGCGATGAGCGACAAGCTCGGGGCGCGCTGGGGCCAGCCGGTGGTGATCGAGAACAAGCCCGGCGCCGGCGGCATGCTCGGCATGGACCTCGTGGCCAAGGCCAGCGACGGCCACACGCTGGGGATCGGCTTCAACGGGCCGGTGGCGTTCGCGCCCTTCCTGTACCGCAAGATGCTCTACGACCCGGCCAAGGACCTGGTGCCGGTGGTGATGACGACCTCGCAGCCCAACGTGCTCGCGATCAGCGCCGACAAGGTGCCCGCGAAGACGGTGGCCGAGTTCGTGACCTGGGCCAAGGCCCAGGGCGGCAAGCTCAACTACTCATCGCTCGGCAACGGCAGCTCGGCGCACCTGACGATGGAGCTCTTCCTCGCCGAGGCCGGCCTGACCGCGACGCACATTCCGTTCAACGGCTCGCCGCCGGCGGCGATGGCCGTCGCGCAGGGCGAGGCCGACGCCACCTTCATGGTCGCGCCGGCGCTGCTGGCCCATGTGCGCAACAACAAGGTGCGCATGCTGGCGATCAGCAGCGCGCAGCGCCCCGATTCGCTGAAGGACTTGCCGACGCTGGCGTCGGCGGGCTACCCCAACGTCGAGTCGCTGGCCTGGAACGGCCTGTTCGCGTCGCCCGGCACGCCCGACGCCGTGGTGGCGCGGGTCAACGCCGACGTCAACGAGCTGCTGAAGGACGCCGCGGTCAAGACCCTGCTCGACGCGCAGGGCCTGACGGCCGTGGGCGGCAGCGCCGCCGAGTTCAAGCGCACGATCGACGGCGAGGTCAAGCGTTGGGGGCCGGTGATCACCAAGCTGGGCATCAAGCTCGACTGAGCCCAGGCCTCAGGCGCCGGCCAGCAGCGCGGCGTTGCCGCCCGCAGCGGCGGTGTTGATCGTCAGCGTCTGCTCGGCCGCGAGGCGCCACAGCGCTGCGGCCGGGTCGCCCGCGATCACCGGCACGATGGCACCGGGCCGTGCCGCGACGCGGCGGCGCAGCGCGCCGGCGGCAGCCGGTTCGCACAGCAGGCCGGCCACGCGGGCATCGTCGGCGACCGCAGCGGCGGCGACGTCGAACGGCCCTTCGAGCAGCTGCAGCGCGCCCGCGGGCAGCCCCGCCTCGCGCCAGTACGCGAGCACGCCGGCCGCCTGCTCGCGCGCGGCCTCGGGCAGCGCCACGAGCACCGTGTTGCCACAGGCCAGTGCCGCCAGCCATTGGCGCTGCGTCCCGGCGTGCGCCTGCGCGGCGATGCAACCGAACAC
>DATLIE010000309.1:0-8755 GCA_035539635.1 Burkholderiaceae bacterium | reverse complement strand
AGGCGTCTGGCGCACGAGATCAAGAACCCGCTGACGCCGATCCAGCTTTCGGCCGAGCGCCTGCAGCACAAGCTCGAGGCCAAGCTCGGCGGCGACGATGCGGGGCTGCTGCAGCGCTCGGTGGCCACCATCGTGGCGCAGGTCGACGCGATGAAGACGCTGGTCAACGAGTTCCGCGACTACGCGCGCCTGCCGGCGGCCAAGCTGGCGCCGCTGGACCTCAACGCCCTGGTGGCCGAGGTGCTGTCGCTGTATGGCGAGGCCGTCGAGCGCGGCCGCATCGTGGCGCACTGCGTGGCTGGCGTGCCGCCGATCCAGGGCGACGCGACGCAGTTGCGCCAGGTGGTGCACAACCTGGTGCAGAACGCGCTCGACGCGGTGGCCGAGCGGCCCGACGGCCGGGTCAGCGTCAGCACCGAGCTCGTTCGGGGCGACCACGGCGCGAGCCGCGCGGTGCGCCTGGTCGTCGAGGACAACGGCCCGGGCTTCGCCGACAAGGTGCTCAAGCGCGCGTTCGAGCCCTATGTGACCACCAAGAGCAAGGGCACCGGCCTGGGCCTGGCGGTGGTGAAGAAGATCGCGGACGAGCACGGCGCGCGCGTGCGGGTGGGCAACCTGGCGCCCGAGAGCGGCGCCCCCGAGGGCGCCCCGCCGCGCGGCGCTCGGGTGTCGCTATCATTCGCGCTCCTTGCCGACGCGCCACCGACCCCGCGAAACGTAGACCGTTCCCCCGCCTGAAGCGAGCCGGAACCGCCGCCCCCACATGGCCACCATCCTCGTAGTCGACGACGAAGTCGGGATCCGCGCGCTGTTGTCCGAGATCCTCACCGACGAGGGCCACTCGATCGAGCTGGCCGAGAACGCCGCGCAGGCGCGCGCGGTGCGCGAGCGCTTGCGGCCCGACCTGGTGCTGCTGGACATCTGGATGCCCGACGTGGACGGCATCAGCCTGCTCAAGGAATGGGGCGCCACCGGCGCGCTGAACATGCCGGTGGTGATGATGAGCGGCCACGGCACGATCGACACCGCGGTCGAGGCCACCAAGTTCGGCGCGATGGCCTTCCTGGAGAAGCCGATCACGCTGCAGAAGCTGCTGCGCGCGGTGGACCAGGCGCTGGTCAAGCCCGCCGGCGCGGCCGCGCGCCCGGGTGCGGCAGCGCAGCCGCCCGGGCAGGCCCCGCTGCTCGGCGCCGGCCTGCCGATGCAGGCGAGCGCGCTGCGCCACGACTTCGGGCTGGCGGACACCGCCGCGCTGGCGCATGGCAACGCCGCCCCGACCGGTCCGCAGGGCGTGCAGAGCTTCGAGCTCGACCGCCCGTTGCGCGAAGCGCGCGACGCCTTCGAGAAGAGCTACTTCGAGTTCCACCTCGCGAAGGAGAACGGGTCGATGACCCGCGTGGCCGAGAAGACCGGCCTGGAGCGCACGCACCTGTACCGCAAGCTCAAGCAGCTGGGCGTGGACCTGACGCGCAACAAGCGCGGTGGCGGGCTCTAGCGCAGACGGGCGGTGCCCCACGCGGCGCCGCTATAATCCCCGCCTCTTTCTCGCAAAGCGCTTGCAAGAAGGGCCAAGTAGCTCAGTTGGTAGAGCAGCGGATTGAAAATCCGCGTGTCGGTGGTTCGATTCCGCCCTTGGCCACCAAACAAATCAACGGCTTGGACGCATCGTCCAGGCCGTTTGTCTTTGGCGACGTAGCTGGGCGTAGCTCGGAGGCTAGAGCTTGCCTGCGTCGTACAGCTCGTCGAAGCGTCGCTTGGCGCGGATGTGCTCGTTACTACGGCGGCGGGTTGAGTTCCAGCTGAAGCAGTCGTTCAACGAACCACTGCGCCGCCGGTCCCTGCGCTGCTGAACGCCACGCAACACTCAGTTGAAGCTTCGGTTTCGGTGCCGCTACGCGCAGCGCCACCAGTCGGCCTTGCGCAACCGGCCCGGCGGCCACCGCCTCAGGCAGGAAGCCCACGCCGAGCCCAGCGATCTGTGCCGCGAGCTTGGCTTGCACCGTGGGCACCGTGAGCACATCGGCCGACGTTGCAATGCCCGAGGAGCGCGGCGCCGCGCCCCTCGCCGAGTCGGCCACCACCACCACGCGGTGCTGGCGGATTGCAGCCACCTTGACGGGTTGTCTCTCTTGGGCCAGCGGATGCTGCGGCGCGACCGCAAAGACGAACGACACGGAACCCAGCGGCCGGTGGGCGATTTCCGCTGCCCCTCGCCCGTCCACCTCGGTGATCGCCACGTCAGCGCGCTGCTCGAGCAACGCTTCCCAGACACCGCCAAGCACCTCGCTCAGCACGCGGACCCGGGTCGGGTGTCCGGCAGCGTAGAACTCGCCTATTGCTGCGAGCACTGCTTCGAGCGGCACCAGGTCGTTGATCGCGATCGCGAGTTCGGCCTCCCAACCGTGGCCGATGCTGCGCACGCGGCGCTCGACCGCCCGCGCCGCGTCGAGCACCGCACGGCCTTCATCGAGCAGCAGACGTCCGGCCTCGGTGAGCTTGGCGCGGTGGCCACTGCGGTCGAACGCCTGGATGCCCAGATCGTCCTCGAGCTTCTTGACCGTGTACGACAAGGTCGACGTGGTGCGGTGCAACTCGTCGGCGGCAGCCGCGAAGCTGCCGCGGCGCGCGATGGCATCGAGCACGTGCAGCGCATCAAGGGTCAGTCGCAGCATGTCGTTCGATCGTCTTGCACGAGTTGGACGAAATTATCCGATTTCATTTGCCGGCCCCGGCACCGACCATGAAGGCATCGATTTGTCGCATCAATCGGAGCCTTTGATGACCCGCCTGCTCTCCCCTTTCTCACTCGGCCGCCTGCCCCTGCCCAACCGCGTGCTGATGGCACCGATGACGCGCAGCCGCGCCGACGACGTCGGCATCGTCGGGCCGATGACGGCCGCCTACTACGCGCAGCGCGCGGGCGCCGGTCTGATGATCTCCGAAGGCATCTGGCCCGAACCGATGGGCAAAGGGTACGTGCGCACCCCGGGGCTGGCCGACTCGCGCCACGTGGCGGCCTGGCGCGAAGTCGCGCAGGCGGCCCACCGCGCCGGCGGGCGCATCGTCGCGCAACTCATGCACGCGGGACGCATCAGCGACCCGTCGCTGCTGCCCGAAGGTGCGGTACCGGTGGCCCCCTCGGCGATCCGGCCGCAGGGTGCGACCTACACCGACGAGGGCATGAGGCCGCACGTCACACCAAGGGCGCTGCAACGGCACGAGATCCTGAGCATCGTCGACAACTTCGGGCTCGCGGCGAAGCGCGCGATCGAGGCCGGCTTCGACGGCGTCGAACTGCATGCCGGCGCGGGCTACCTGCCCATGCAGTTCCTGGCCACCGGCACGAACCGGCGCGAGGATGACTACGGCGGCAGCGTTGAGCGGCGTGTGCGTTTCGTCGTCGAGGCGTTGGAGGCCATGACGGACGCGGTAGGCGCCGAGCGCGTGGGGCTGAAGGTCACGCCCGACATGATCTTCAACGACTTGACCGACGACGACCCGCTCGCCACCTACGGCACCTTGATGAGCGCGATCCGCCCGCTCGGGCTGGCCTTCCTGGAGATGGCACCGGGCTCCGGGTCGGTCGTGACGCACGCTCGCATGCGCCGGCTCTTCGGCGGCGCCTACTTCGCCGGCGTCGGTTTCGATTCTGCAAGTGCGCAAGCCCTGGTCCGCTCGGGCGAGGCCGACGCGGTGCTGTTCGGCAAGCTCTTCATCGCCAACCCCGACCTGCCGAGGCGGCTTGCGCTAGAAGCTCCGTTGGCGCAGCCCGATCCCGCGACGTTCTACGCCGGCGGCGCGCGCGGCTACATCGACTACCCCTGCCTGGAGCCGGTGTGCGAGGCCGCATGATGAACACCGCACTGCTGGTCCTCAACGGTTCGCTGATCGCAGGCATCTATGCCTTCGCCAAGGCAGGCACCGCCTCGGCGCTCGGTGTACTGGCGTGGCAGCTCCTCTTCGCCGCGGTCGTGGTCGGCACCATTGCGCGCTGGCGTGGCCAATTGCCGGCGCTCGACCGGTCGACCCTGCGATATGCGGCCATTGCCGGTGTGCTTGGCGTCAGCGCACCCAGCCTCGTCACCTTTTGCGCACTGTCGCAGGTGCCGGCTGGCCTCATCGGCGTGATCGGTGCGCTCTCGCCGCTGTTCACCTACCTGCTTGCACTGACCCTTGGCACCGAGCGGCTCGCTGCCGCACGGGCCGCTGGCATCGGACTCGGCCTCGTCGGCGTGCTCGTCCTGCTGCTGCCGCGTGGCGCGTTGCCCGACGCCGGTGCGCTGCCCTGGGCCATGCTGGCCCTGGCTGGACCGCTCTTGCTTGCCGCGGGCAACCTGTTTCGCTCGCTGGCCTGGCCCGCGGGCCTGACTCCGCTCGGCGCGGCGAGCCTGATGCTGTCGCTGCAAGCCCTGGCGGTGGTGCCGCTCGCGATCGCATTGGGCGCCTTCCGCTGGCCGCTCGGGATGCGCCACGACGGCGATCTGGCGCTGCTCGGCGGCGGCGCGTTGACCGCGGTCTTCTACCTGAGCGCCTTCGAGCTGCAACGTCGTGCCGGACCGGTGGTCGTCGGCCAACTCGGCTATGTCATTACCGCCGCGTCGCTGGTGATCGGCGTGCTCGTCTTCGGCGAACGCTATGGCGCCAGTGCCTTGGCGGCTGCCACCTTCATCCTGGCCGGCCTCGCGCTGGTCAACCGCAAACCCGCGCAGGAGTCCCATCCGTGATCCGCATTCGTCGCAGCCACCAACGTGGCCACTTTCGCAACCACTGGCTCGATGCCCGCTTCTCCTTCAGCTTCGGCGACTGGCGCGACCCGGAGGTGGACGGTTTCTCGGACCTCCTTGTTCTCAACGACGACCTCGTCGCGCCCGCCGGCGGTTTCGCCGAGCATGGACACCAAGACGTGGAGGTGATGTCCTACCCGCTGGAAGGCGCCGTCGAGCATCGCGACTCTCTCGGCAACGTGGCGACCATGCGCCCGGGTGACGTGCACCTGATGCGCGCCGGGCACGGCATCCGCCACAGCGAGATGAACGCCTCGTCGAGTGAACCGGAGCGCCATTTGCAGTGGTGGATCAAGCCGGCGACGAAGGGTCTCGAACCCGGCTATCAGCGAATTCACGTCGGCGCGGCCGACATGCACAACCAATGGCGACTGCTCGCCGCTCCCGAGGCGACGCAGGGAGTGCTTACGATCGCACAGGACGCTCGTGTGTACGCAGCGCGCGTTGGTGGCGTGGCGTTGACGCACCCGTTGCGCGCGGACCGACGTGCCTACCTGCATGTGGTGCGCGGCGCGCTGACGCTCGAAGGCCAACTGCTGGAGGCGGGCGATGCTGCGCTGATCGACGGCAGCGATGGTGTAACCGTCCACGGCAGCGTCGACGGGCCAGCCGAAGCGCTTTTGTTCGACTTGCGATGAGCCTTCTGCCTGGCGCGACCGTCGTGTCGCGCAGCCGCGGCCTTTATCAGGACCTTGCCAGCACGGCTCGCCCGGCCAGGATGACCCACAAGTAGTAGGTGGCAAAGACAAGTCGGTTGGCCCAGCCGTTCCAGGCCGACATGCCCTCGGGCAACGCAGGCAGTGGCTGGCTGTCAGCGGACATGGTGATTCCCGCCGCTTTCAATGACGAGAAGAGCATGGCCATCGAGACGGCCATCACGGCCACCGACAGGATCGGCAGCGCGGCTGCCCAGATGGGCACCTCCAAGCCGGCGTGTCGAGCCGCGATGGTCAGCAGGATCGCGGCGATGGGCAAGGCCGGCACGCCAATCGCAAAGGCCGCACCGTGCAGTCGATGATTGATATCGAAGAGCCCGCCCATTGCCTCGCCCACGCCGGCGAGAACGAGAAAGAGCAGGCCCGCCACGCCGATCCACCCGTTGCCGGCAGGCAGCAGCGCGAACGCCAGCGCGAAACTGCCGAGCGCCCATGTCAGGAAGACAACGGTCAGGACCCAGCGGTGGTTGCCGTTGGCGTACTCGCTGACCATGCGCCAGGACGGGTGAAGCTGAGGGCTGAGGAAGTGCAGCGCGACAAGGGCGAGCGCCGAGACCAGGGTTGCCCCAATCGCCAGCCATGCTGCCCAGTCTGTGGAAAGGCCGCCGGTCGTGAACATGTCCGTCCCCTTCATTGCGACATTCGCCGCGTCGGTGGTTGATTCCCGGATCGCGGTCTTGCGCCACTTGAAGTGCTGACCGGATGTCTGCTATTCTACAACCAAATGGTTGTATCAAGCACGGCAACTCACAACGAGCTGGACCGCCTCTTCAGGGCGCTGGCCGACAGGACGCGCCGTGACATCGTGGCGCGCGCGCTGGCGGGGGAGGAGGTTTCGGTGTCAACGCTTGCCGCCCGCTACCGCATGTCGTTCGCCGCGGTGCAGAAGCATGTGGCGGTGCTCGAGCGCGCGAAGCTCGTGAGCAAGTTTGCCGTGGGGCGCGAGCGAATCGTGCGCGGCGAGCCGGAGCGTCTGGCGCGAGCGCGGGCGGCCTTGGTTCAGCTCGAGGCCCTCTGGCTCGATCGATTCAAACAGCTCGACGCAGTGCTCCTCACCAGCCCGACAGCGAAAGGAGAGTAGATGCCGATCACCTCAGTCACGTCAGACCCACAGTCCCTCTCGCTCATCGTCATCGGTGAGTATCCCGTGCCCGTCGAGCGGCTGTGGGAGGCCTACAAAGACCCACGGCAGCTCGAGCGCTTCTGGGGCCCGGAGGGCTGGCCGGCAAGGTTCACGCGCCACGACTTCACCGTCGGTGGACAGTCGCACTACACCATGACCGGGCCCGATGGTGCCCAATCCAGCGGCTGGTGGCGCTTCCTGGCCATCGAACCACCGCGTCTCATCGAGATCGAGGACGGGTTTGCTGCGCCGGACGGAAGTCCCAACACCAGCATGCCCACGATGCGGATGACTTTCACCTTCGAGCCAGTCGGGACGGGGTCGCGATTCAGAGGGGTCACGCGGTTCCAGAGTCTCGACAGCATGGAGCAGTTGGTGAAGATGGGCATGGTCGAAGGGCTGCGCTCGGCGATGGGGCAGCTTGACGCCGTGTTGGCGGATCTGTAGCCGGATGACGCCACAGGCACTTGCAGGCGGGTGCTGCGTCGGGCCACGCGCACCGCGGGGAGCGCTGGCCGGCGCTTGCGTAAGATGCGCGCGCCATGAACATCCTGATCCTCGGCGCCGGCCGCGTGGGTGAGAGCGTCGCCGAGAGCCTGGCGTCGGAGCAGAACGACATCACGGTGATCGACGTCGACCCCGCGCGCCTGGCGGCGTTGCAGGACCGGCTGGACCTGAAGGGCGTGGCCGGCAACGGCATCCAGCCCTCGGTGCTGCGCGAGGCCGGCATCGAGGATGCCGACCTGTTCATCGCCTGCGCGCCGATGGACGAGACCAACCTCGTCGCCTGCAAGGTGGCGCGCCAGTTGTTCAACGTGCCGACCACGATCGCGCGCATCCGCAGTCCCGAGTTCCAGGACGACTCGGCACTGACGACCGACCGCGCCGGCTTCGCGGTCGACGAGGTCATCTGCCCCGAAGAGTCGGTCACGCGCACGATCCGCAAGCTCATCGAGTACCCCGAGGCGCTGCAGGTGCTCGAGTTCGCACAGGGCCTGCTCAGCCTGGTGGCCGTGCGCGCCGTGGCGGGCGGCCCGCTCGTGCAGCACAGCCTGGCCGAAATTCCGCAGCTCGTGCCGGGCGCGGACATGCGCATCGTGGCGATCTACCGCCAGGACAAGCCGATCGCCGACGTGACCGGCACGACGCGCGTCGAGGCCGGCGACGAGGTGTTCGTGCTCGCGGCCACCGAGCAGCTGCGCCATGTGCTGGGCGCGCTGCGCAAGATGGACCGGCCGGTCAAGCGCGTCATGATCGCCGGCGGCGGCAAGGTCGGGCTGCGCCTGGCGCGACAGCTGCGCGGCGAGGTCCAGATCAAGATCCTCGAGACCAGCCGCGCGCGCTGCGACTACCTGGCCACCCAGCTGCCGAGCGACGTGCTGATCCTCAACGGCGACTCGACCGACGAGGAGCTGATGGGCGACGAGAACGTGCAGGACATGGACCTGTTTCTCGCGCTGACCAGCGACGACGAGGACAACATCATGGCCTGCCTGCTCGCCAAGCGGCTGGGCGCGCGCCGCGTGATCGCCCTCATCAACCGCCGCGCCTACGCCGACCTGGTGCAGGGCACGACGATCGACATCGCCATCTCGCCCGCCCACGCGGTGATCGGCGAACTGCTCGCGCACGTGCGCCGCGGCGACGTGGAATCGGTGCACAGCCTGCGCCGAGGCGCGGCCGAGGCGCTCGAGGCGGTGGCGCGCGGCGACCTGAAGAGCTCCAAGGTGGTCGGCCGGCGGGTCGACGAGCTGCAGCTGCCCAAGGGCGTGCAGGTGGGCGCCATCGTGCGGGGCCTGCATCTCGAAGGCACGGAAGGGGTCGACGGCGAAGCCAGCTTGCGCAAGCCCGAGGTGCTGATGGCTCACCACGACACCGTGATCGAGAGCAACGACCACGTGATCGTGTTCCTGCCGCACAAGCGCATGGTGCGCGAGGTCGAGCGGCTGTTCCAAGTGGGCGCGACGTTCCTCTGATGTCGCACACGCTGCTCGCCGTCCTCGCGCCGGTCGGTCGCATCGTCGTGATGTTCGCGCTGCTGATGGCGCTGCCGTTGGCGTTCGCCTGGATCGGCGGCGACGGCGCCGCCGCGGCGTTCGCGATCTCGGCCCTGGCGACGCTCGGTCTCGGCG
>DATLIE010000308.1:0-24657 GCA_035539635.1 Burkholderiaceae bacterium | reverse complement strand
GCGCTTGGCCTCGAGGGCCAGGTTGGCGAAGCCACCACCCTCGTAGATGTCGATCACGCGCGCCTGCAGCACCGGTGCCTGCGCGTGCATCGGGTTGCGCTTGACGAAGGCACCGTAGGTGTCGGCGGCGTCCTTGACGCGGTCCTGCTTGATGTACAGGTCGCCCAGCTGCTGATAGACGCGGAACTCGTACGCCTTGCGTGTGCCGTCATTCGCATAGGCGGGAATGGTCTCGGCGCCCTGCAGGTTGGTCAGCGAGATGCTCATCACGCGGAAGGTGTCTTCCACCAGTTCGCGGTCGCCGCGCGTCAGTCCGGGCAGGGTCTCGAGCGGTTCGTCGCCACGGTTCGCCAGCTTGCCGTCAAGCACGCCGAAGAAGGACTGCAGGCCCTCTTCGAGCTTGCCCTGCTTGAAGCGGGCCCAGCCCTGCATGTAGAGCGCACGGTCCTTGTAGACCGTGCCGCGGTTGTTGGCGAGCACCGCGTCATACGCCTGTTCGGACGCCGGGTAGCTGCGCAGCGTGAACAGCAGCTCGCCACGGCGAAACTGTGCCTCCTCGCGGTAGGCCGTGTTCGGGTAGGTGGCCACCAGCTGGTCCAGCGTCTTCAGCGCCGTCTCGAGCTCGCCGCCCTGCTCCTGCGCGCGCGCGAGCTGGTACAGCACGCGGTCGTTGCCCGGGTCCTTCGGGTAGGCCTTCAGGAAGTCCTGGTAGCGCGCGACGGCGGCCTTGTAGTCGGGCGCACCGGCGGTTTGGCCCGTCACACTCTTGTTGTCCGCGACATCCATCTCCAGGTCGCCGAGCCGGCGCATCGCCTCGGCGCGCTGCGGCGCGTCCTTGGCGTCCTTCGACGCAGGCGCCGTGTCCAGGAACTTGCGGTAGGCGGCGATCGCCTGCGTCTCGTCGCTCTGGACGCGGCGCTCCTTGTCGACCGCGACCGTGCGCCCGCCGAGGCTGGCGAGCGTCGGCGCGTCGTCGGCCGGCGGCGCCTTCGGGCTGCTGCCGCACGCAGCCAAGCAGGCCGCGGCGACGAGCGAGAGACTGCTAACGGCGCGGCGCATCGCCCGCCTCCTTCGTGTTCGTCGTGTTGGTCGCCAGGTTGGCGCGGTCGTGCAGCTGGGCCAGCGCGAAGCGGGCCTGGGTCTGGTACTCGGCCAGGCGCTGCTGCGCACGCGTCAGCTCGGCCACCGCCACACCCTGCACCGCCTGCTGCTGCTCGGAGGTCAGCGCCGCCACGCGCGGGATCAGCGCGCTGAGGCTGGCCTCGAGCGCATCGATGCGGCGCGCGAACGCATCGAAGCGCGCCGGTTCGTCGCGCTGCGCCTTCACGATCGCCTCGCTGCGGCCCTCGGCCTGCGCAATCTGCGCGTCGGCGTCGCGCAGCGCCTTCTGCGCCACCCACAGCCGCGACGGGAAATCCTGTGCCAGCTGCCAGGCCAGCGCGCCGGACAGCAGGCGCACCTTGTCGGCCAGCTTCGCGACCTCGGGGTCGCTTGCGTTGGCCTTCATCGCGGCTTGCACGCCGGCCAGGCGCTGCAGCAGGTCGTCCTGCTTCGGGTCGGCAAAGGCGATCGGGTCGCTCTCGCGCTGCACGCGCTCCAGCTCGGCAGCGAGCGTGGCGCGGCGCTGCTTCAGCTCGGCCAGCACGGGCACCGTGCCCTGTGCGCCGCTCTGCGTGGCGGGCAGGCGCTCGGCGAAGGCCTTGCGGCGCTCGGCCAGCATGTCGCGGTAGGCGCCCAGGCTGTCGCGCCATTGAGCCAGGTTGCGGCCGAGGAACAGCAGGTCGCGGTAGTTCTTGAACGCTTCCTGGAAGTCGTGCTGCGCCAGCACCTGCGTCAGGTGGCCGGCGTGCGGCATCTCGGGCAGGTCGGTCAGGCTCCAGAACCAGCCCATCTCCTCGCCGGGATTGCGCTTGTCCAGGCCTTCGACGAGCTTGCCGCTCCGGATCGCCGCAATCGATTCGCGCAGCGCCCCCTGTTCGGTGTCGAACTGCGACACCGCACCTTCGTAGCCCTCGAGCGCCTGGCCGTAGGCGCCGAGCTCGGCGTAGGCGTAGGGCAAGGCAATCTTGGCCTCGAGCACGGCGGCGTCGCTGAGGCCACGGCCGGCGAGCTCGGTCCAGGGCACCAGCGCCCGTTCCGGTTGCCTGGCGGCCGCGGCAGCCCAGCCGAAGCCGAGCAGCGCCTTGTTGGCATGCAGGCTCTGCAGGCGCACGCGTTCGAGCACCTTGCGCGCGTCCTCGCTGCGGTTGTCCTGCAGCGCGGCGAAGCCGAGCGCCACGTTGGCGCGGTCGCGCAGGCTGCGCTGCTCCTCGGTCGCAGAAGGCATGCGGCCCACCTCGTCGAGCAGCGTGCTGCCAGCAGCAACGTCGCCGCCTTTCACGAGCGCGACGCCGAGGTTGTAGCGCACGTAGTAGCTCGACTGCGACGGGTTCTTGGCGTCGGTCATGCCGCGCAGCAGCTCAGCGGCGCCGGCGAACTCGCCGCGCGCCATCAGCAGGTTGGCGTGCAGCAGGCCGCGGTCTTCCTCCAGCGGGGCCGGCAGCTTGCCGCCGATCTTCGCGATCGCGTCTTCGGCCTCGGCCGTGAGGCCGCGCTGCCAGCGGATCTTGGCCAGGAAGTACCAGGCGCGGTCGCGCACCGACGGCGGCGCGCCGCGCTCGATGAGCCTGGCGAAGATCTGCCCCGCCTCGCGGTGCATGCCGTAGCTCAGCAGCAGCCCGCCGCGCAGGATCTCGCTGTCGTCGTCGTGCGGGTTCAGGCGGTTGAAGTGCTGCGACACCATCAGGCCGGTGACGGCGCTGAAGTACTTGTCCTGCCAGAAGTGGAACAGGGTGTCGCCGTAGTGCGGTGCCAGCACCGGGCGCTTGGCCTCCGGCGCTGGTTCGGCCGCCTGGACCGAGGCAGCGGCCAGCAACGAGAGAGCGAAGAAACGCAGGCGCACGCGAAGGTCCTTACTGCCAGACTTTCACGTCGAACTCGGGCTGCAGCTTGCCGGTGGAGTCCTTGATTCGCAGCTCGATGTACTTGGGCTCGGCGCCCTTGTCGAACTTGATCGTGGTGGCGCGCTTGTAGTCGCGCTCGTGCGGGCCCTTGCCGGTGAAGAAGGCCACGATCTCGTGCGTGCCGCTCTTCAGGTTGCCGACGTAGGCGCGCTGCACGCCGCCGCGATGCAGGGCCTGCACTTCGTTGGGCGTGTACAGGTAGTTGGTGACCAGCTTGTCGTCGAGCTTGATCTGCAGCGAGTCGAGTTCGAACAGCTTGCCCACGTCCATCGACACGAACAGTGCCACCTGGGTGTTGGCCGGGAACAGCAGTTCCTCCTCCAGCACCAGCAGGTCGCGGTTGAGCTTGATCACGTCGGACTTCAGGTCCTGCACGCGGCTGTCGAGGCCGGCCGACGGCGCGGCCGGCTTGGCGTCCTGCGCCGAGGCGGCAAGGCCGAACAGCGCAAAGGCGCCGGCGAGTGCAAGGGTGCGGATCAGTGCATGCATGGTCATGCCCTCTTCTAGTAGTTGGCCGTCACGTAGAGCTGCAGCACCGTGGCCGACAGGCTGTAGGCGCGGCCGTTGCGCAGGTCGGTGTAGTCGTCGTAGCGGTAGCGCAGCAGCTCGAGCGCGCCGTTGAACTTGATCTCGTACTGCCCCGGCACCTTCTTGTAGCTGTAGGTCACCTTGCCGCCGAGCGTGTTGCCGTCATAGCTGCCCAGCTGGCGGTTGCGCGTGACGTAGGTGGTCTGGCTCTGCGCGTTGTCGCTGTAGAACGACGCACCGTCCTGGCGGTAGTGGCGCAGGAAGCCGTCGAACAGGAACGACTCGCCGACGTAGCGGCTGTAGCCCGCCTCCAGCGTGTGCGCCTTGACCTGCCAGTTGTCCCAGAAGTAACGGTACGAGCCGCGCACCGCGTCGCGCTGGCCGAGGTCGCCGATGGCACGCAGGTTGAGCGCGCGCGAGCTGCGCGTGCGCGGCAGGTTCTCGGGCACCGCCGCGCCGAACACGCGCGCCGCACGGTAGGGGTTGCCGAGGTAGCCGCTGTCGGAGATCGCCTCGACGTTGGCGCTGGCCAGCCACCGGGGCGTCAGGATCTGCGTCACCCCGACGCGGTACTGCCAGTGCTTGGCCTGGTCGAAGAAGCCCAGGCTCTTCTGGCCCACCTTGTCGGCACCGCGCGTGAAGCCCAGGTTCACTGTGGTCATGCCACCGAAGACTTCCTGCGACACGTCGACCGACAGCGCATCGGCCTTGTAGTCGGGTTCGTCGCTGCGCGAGACGCCCAGGCTCAGGTTCGAGTCGCGCACCGCGTAGTCCAGCCCGAGGCTGAACTCGTTGCGGCGCTCCTTGTACGGGCTGGCGGTGGTGACGACGTCGACCGAGGCGTTGCTCACCGCGTCGACGTAGAACTGGCCCGACAGCGAAACCTTGTCGCCCAGGCTCTTGCGCACCAGCAGCGCGGGGCCGTCGGCGGTCAGGCCCCCGCCGCTGTAGCGGTGGTACATGGCTTCGGCGCGATCGGGCGGCAACGGCGCGGCGCGGGTGCCGGTCACGGCCAGCGTGCCGCCGAGCAACGCGCCGACGGCCTTGAGCCAGCGCATGACCAGTTCACTTGCAGCCACAGCCGCCCCCCTGCACGCCGTTGGCACCGCGCGCGCCCTCGCGGATGTCGCGCACGTGCTGGCTGTGCTTGGATGCCAGCAGGTCTCCCTGCCACTGCATGATCGGATCGGCCAGGCGCTCGCGCTCGTAAGGCTTGACCCAGGGCTCGGGTGTGGCGCAGCCGCCGAGCGAGGCCACGGCAGACAGCATCAGCAAGGCACTCGCGCGTCGCATCGTGGTCATTCCTTCAGGAGGTCGCGGACCTGCTGCTCGTAGGTCTGCTCAACGCCTTCGCGATAACCGCGGTGCAGGTGGCGCACGCGGCCGTCCTTGTCGATCAGCACGGTGGCCGGCATCGCATTGAGGTCGTAGCTGCCGACGACCTTCTTGTCGGTGTCCAGCAGCACCGGGAACTTCAGGCCCAGCTTGCCGGCCAGCGCGCGCGCCGCGCCTGGGTCTTCGTCGATGTTGACGCCCAGCAGCAGGAAGCCCGAGCCGCGGTACTTGTCGTGCAGGCGTGCGAGCTGCGGCAGCTCGACGCGGCAGGGGCCACACCAGGTGGCCCAGAAGTTGACCATCACCACGCGGCCACGCTGCTCGCCCAGGCGCAGGTTCGGCCCGTCGATCTGGCGCAGCGTGAAGTCGGGCGCCATCGCCTTCGGCGCCACGCTCGCGCCCGCGGCGCTCGCGGCGGCCAACATCACCAGGCCGAGCAGCGAGCGGCGTTGCAGGATGCGGTTCAAAGGATCTCCCTCCACGATCGTCGAATCAGAAGTACCAGGCGAAGCCGCCGGTCAGCTCGAGGTTGTGCGTGCTCTGGCGCGGCCCGAGCAGGTCGGTCGAGAACACGTGGTCGCGCAGTTCGAGGTGGATGCCGGCACGGTCGGCCAGCAGCATGCGCAGGCCGAGTCCGAAGTTCAGCGTCTGGCGCCGGCGCTCGACCAGCTTGGTGCTGCCGATGCCTGCCAGCAGGTACACCGCAGTGGCCTTCGCGCGGCTGCTGCCGATGAACACCTCGCCCGGCAGGATGTTCCAGCCCGCGCTCAGGTTGTAGTACGTGAGCTTCTGCTCTTCCTCGGGGAAGATGCCGCCACCGGGCAGCAGCTGGCGGAAGGCCTCGTCGCTGACCTTGGTCTGCGCCAGGTTGGCCTGGACGAAGAAGTCCTCGGTGATGTGATAACCCAGGCGCAGGCCGTAGACCGCGCTGGCGCCGAAGTTCTCGGTCGAGTACACGCCGGCGAAAGCGCCGACCTCGAAGTCCTTCGACGGGAACTTGGGCAGCTTGACGTCGCGGCGTTCGACCTGCGGCACGACCACCTGCTCGTTGGCCGGACGCGCCGCCTGCGTCGACGGCGCGGTCTGCGCGAAGGCGGGCAGCGCGGCGGCCACCAGCAGGAGCGTGAGGATCTTGTTGTTCATGTCGAGGCCTCAGTAGAAGAAGAACGAAATGCCCGCGGTCACCGCGCGGAACTCCTGGCTGCGCTGGTCGGAGACGAAGGCCGTGTACAGGCCGTAGTCGGCGCGCAGCACGAAACGCTCGGTCAGGTACCAGCGCACGCCGAACGTGGCGTTGGCCAGGTTGGCGTTGGTGTCGGTGGCACCGACGAGCGTGAGGTTCGGGAAGTTGTTGAAGCGGCCGACGCCGATGCCGAGGAACGGCGACAGGCGCTGGTCGCTCCAGGGCTCGGCCAGCAGGTTCACGTGCCAGAAGTCGGTGCCCGAGAACAGGCCCTGCACCTGGCCGACCGTGCCTTCGACGCTGAGCGTGTCCGACAGGCGGTAGCTGCCCCACAGCTTGAGCATCGGCTCGGACTTGAAACGCCCCGCCGCCGCGCCGAGCTGTACGCGCCGCGTCAGGTAGTCGTCGAGCGCGATGTCGCGGAACGTCTTGGCCACGCCCGCTTCCGTGAGCGTCGCTTCGAGCTGGCGCCGGTGCACCCAGCCCAGCTTCTCGTTGCCGGTGTCGCTGTGGGTGCGCACCTTGTACCAGTCGGTCGCACGCAGCTCGATCGTCACCCACTCGTCGCGCGCCGCCACGTGGTGGACCGGGAAGCCGCGCCCGGGGCCGGTGCGCATCTCGAGGTAGGGGTCGGCCACGCGAACGCGTTCGGTGACCTGCGCGCGTGCGGGCACCTGCGCGCCCATCAGCAGCGCGATCAGGACGAGCCACGGGGCGCAGGCTCGCAGGGCAATTCTCATTGGGTGTTGCATGTGCCGGTGGTGGGATCCGCGGGCGTGAACATCGCCGCCGCTGCGCCGCTGAATTCGTCCTGGCCCTGCGGCATCGGACGGCTGATCCAGTACTGCAGCAAGCGCACGTTGGGGTCGTTGGTGTCCGCGAAGATCAAGCCGCCGCCGTGCAGAACGCCTTGCACCAGCGGCTTGGTCAACAGGCGGCTGGTGGTGGGCGAACCGATCACGGTCGAGCCCTGCGCGGAGTAGAAGTTGCGGTACATCTCGGTCAGGCGCACCACGTCCGCCGTGTTGGCCGGGTTGGTCAGGTCGACGAAGGCCGCGGTGGCCACCGTGCGGAACGCGCCGCCCGTGCCGTTGGCGTTGTCGTGGCAGCCCGAGCTGGCGCAGCTGCCGGTGCCGCCGCCGGGCAGGCTCAGCTGCGCCACCAGCAGCGGGTTGATGCAGCGCTGGAAGTAGACGAAGGACAGCGACTGCCCGCTGCCCCCCGGCGGATTCACGATGTCGGGCGGATTGCCCAGCGGGTTGTCGCCGCTGCCGCCGCAGGCCGCGACGAGCGCGAGCACCGCAGCGACGGCCACGCCGCCAAACCATCCGCGCCGACGCTCGGTCATGGCGTGCACCCCGAGCTGATCCAGTTCAGGATCGTCTGGTAGCCACTGCTGCCGGCCGGCAGCGGCGGCGTGGTCTGGCCGATCGCGCCGCTCGGGTGCGGTGCCGTCGAGGGCCGCTGCAGCAGCGCGTTGGCCGCGGCGTTGCAGGTGTTGGACACCATCGACAGCGTCACGTTGTAGTCGCCCTCGGCGTTGCCGGTCAGGATGAACCGATTGCTCTGGAAGCCCATGCCTGGCTGGTGGCAGGCCACGCACTGGTTGCGCAGGATCGGGTGCACGCTGGCTTCGAACACCGACTCGGACAACGCCGTGGCACGGCGCGCCGGGCTGTTGCTGGCCATCACGTTGTTGAAGTACTGCCCCCCCAGGTCCATCCACTCGGTGACCAGGCGCTTCTCGGCCGCGTTGAGCAGCGTCGCGTGGTTCGGCGCGGTGCCCGGCGGGTTCGGGTGCAGCGTGCGCGCTTCGGCGCTGGCCTTGAGCGTCTCGCCGAACAGGATCTCGCCCAGGCGGCTCGATCGCGTCAGGCCCTCGGCGCTGCCGGCCATGGTCTCGACCAGCGCGGCACCGCGCACCACCTCGGGTATGCCTTCGCGGATGCGCGTCACCGGCTGGCCGTTGCCGTCGAGCAGCGGGTCGCCGAGCAGCAGTTCCTGGTACGAAGTCAGTCGGCCGGCGCCGGAGATCGTGGCTCGCAGATCCAGGCGCGTCGGGTCGGCGTGGCAGGTGGTGCAGGTGTTGGCCCCGCGATCACGCGACCAGATCGGCTGGATGTGGTCCGGGTAATTGATGATGCCGTTGACCGGTGCCGGCGTGGCCAGATCGTCGGCGGCATTGGTGTTGCCCGTGTAGCGGATCGCGATCGACGCATGCGCGGTGACGCCGCTGCGGCTGGTGTCGGCCCAGACGTCGGCGAACAGCATGTCGTTGAGCATGTTCAGCGCCGTCGGGTCCAGGCGCGTGCGCAGCGACGCCATCGTCTCGCCCTGCTGATGCTGGCTGGCCAGCGCCGGCTGCAGCGCGGCCGGCATGGTGTTGACCGTCGTGCCGGCGTTGATCGAAGCACCGCGGCGCGGGCTGTGGCAGCCGTCGCAGGTGCGGCGTTCGCCCGGGCGCACCTGGATCCAGTTCAGGTGGGTCTGCAGCGCGCGGCCCTTGGCGTCGATGATCGACAGCGCCAGCGGCGTGTCGGCCGGCACCAGCAGCTTGAACGAGCCATCGGGCTCGACCGGCGCATAGCCGAGGATCTGCTGCGGCTCGAAGTCGGTCTCGCCGATCGCCTCGCGCATGCCGGTCATGCCCTGCTGCGGCGCCACGGCGCGCGTGGCGCGAACGAAGCGAGCCGGGGCACAGCGGTAAGCCGCGTTGGCCGGGTCCTTCATGCTCGCCAGGTCGGCGATCGCGGTGCGGGTGTCCGTGCTGTCGGTCGGCGCGCGCTGGGCGATCGCACGCGAGCAGCCGGCCGGCAGGTCCACCGGCGCGATCACCGCTTCGGCCATGCGGTTCAGGCCGTCGGTGTCGTAGATGCTGCGCACCTCGATCAGCGCGCGCCCTTGCGCGGCCAGCGTCGGATCGATCGTCGTCGGCGTCGGCGCGGCCGGCTCGGTGCGGGCCTGGATCGCCACCGGGTCCACGTACATGAAGCCCTGCGGCGGCGCGGCCACGATCAGCCAGGTCTGGTTGGCCGGGTCGTACATGTAGACCGAGTAGATCGGCGGCACGTTGTCCTGCACCGGGTCGGCGGCCTCCGCCTCCATCGTGCGGTCGCTGTTCAGGCGCTCGACCTCCTCGGGCGTCAGGCGCGAGCAGGGGATCACGACGCCGTCGCGCGTGACCTCGCAGGTGCGGAAGGCGACCAGGATGCGGTCGGTGCCGTCCCACAGCGGGTACGGCGAGGTGGCGCGGCCGACCAGCGAAAGGCCGCGCCCTTGCGGGATCTCGAGGTTGGTCAGGTGGCTCTGGCCGGCGCTGGCGGTGACCGCGCGGTTGGCCGGCATCGAGTTCTCGCTGAAGTTCTCGATGTCGATCAGCATCAGCGCCCCACCCTCGCGCGTGCCCGACAGCGACATCAGCGACGAGGCCACCTGGCCGGCGTAGCGGCCGCGCGGGTCCATCTCGCGCGGGTGCAGGAAGCTGTTGCCCGGGCTGTGCGCGCCGTACAGCACGAACATGTCGGTGCCGTCCTGCTTGGACTTGAAGATCGCGAAGCGGTTGCGCGGGCCCACGTGTTCCCAGCGCGAGAACATGATGTCGCCGTTGCTCTTGACCACCGGGTTGCGGTCGTGGCTCTGGTTGGCCGAGATCTGCACGATCGCGCCACCGTCGGCGCTCATCGTGTGCAGGTTCAGCACGCGCTCGCGTTCGTACTCGTCGACCGCGAACACCGCCTGGCCGTCGATGATCGAGCGCGTCTGCGTCTGGCGGTTCGACGAGAAGACGAAGCCGCGGCCGGCCGGCAGGTAGGCCGGGTCCACGTCGTCGTCGGTGGCCGACGAGGTGACGCGACGCAGGCTGCCGCCGGCCAGGCCGCCGGTGGTCATGTCGTACTCCCAGATGTTCCAGCGGCCGGTGCAGGCGGCGGCGCCGGCGACCGTCGAGGTGTTGCTCGTCGGGCAGCGCAGCGCGAACACGATCTTCCTGCCGTCGTACGAGACCTCGGGGTCCGAGACGTCGCCGTTGCCCTGCGTGATGCTGGCGGTGACGTTGATCTCGCTGGCACTCGGCGAGGACTTCTCGCGCACGATCAGGTCGCCCCCGGGTGCCGTGGGCGCGCCGTCGGTGGGGTTCATGTTCAGCGTGGTCGACCGCTTGGCGTAGGCGATCGCCACGTCGCCGTTCACCGTCACGGTGTCCGACCCGCCCGAACCGCTGCCGCAGCCGACCACGAGCCCTGCCAGTGCCGCCCATGCGGCCAAGGCCGGTGTGATCTTCAACTGCCTCGTGATCTTGTTCATCGCCATCCCCCTGTGCACGTGTGTTGTGTCAATGTCGTGCGGCCGTGCGATCCGCCGACATTCCGCTTGAGGTGTGCAAGGCGCCGGCGGCATCGACGACGATGGCGTCGACCCCCTCCAGCGTCTCGACCATGTCCATGCCGCGCTCGGTGCCGAGCACGAAGATCGTCTTGCTCATCGCCTCGCAGGTCAGGCCGTCGGCCGCCAGCACGGTGACGCTGCGCACGTCGCGCGGCGACTGCCCGGTGGCCGGGTCGACGATGTGGTGGTGGCGCACGCCGTCGCGCTCGAAGTAGCGCTCGTAGTCGCCCGAGGTCGAGATCGCGGTGTCCACCAGCGGCAGCAGCGCCACCAGCGCATCGGCCTTGCGCGGGTCGCGCACGCCGATCGTCCAGGGCCGGCCGCGCCGGTCGCCGATCACGCGGCTGTCACCGCCGGCGGCGACGTGGGCGTGGTGGATGCCGTGGCGGGCCAGGATGGCCGCCGCGTTGTCGACGGCATGGCCCTTGGCGAAGCCGCCGAGGTCGATGCGCATGCCCTCGCGGGCGAAGCGCACGCTGCGCGTGCGGGCGTCGAGCTCCAGCCCGCGCCAGCCGATCGCCGCCCGGCCGCGCGCCAGCGCCTGCGCATCCGGCGCGATGGCTTCGCGGTAGTCGTACAGGTTGCCGACGCTGGCAAAGGTGATGTCGAAGGCACCGTGCGACAACTGGGCGAAGCGTTGTGCCTGCACCAGCAGCAGGAACATCTCGCTGGACAGCGGCACCGGCTGGCGATAAGCGTCGCGATTGATGCGCGAGAGCTCGGAGTCCGGCTTGTGCGGGCTCATCGTGCGGTCGATGCGGTGCATCTCGGCCATCACGGCATCGATCGCCGCCTCGCCGTGGGCAGGGTCGTCGCACCACAGTTCGACGCGGATCGCCGTGCCCATCACGACCTCGTCGCGCACCAGCCAACCGCCCGGACCGGCCTCGCATGCCGCGGCCGCCACCGCAGGGGTGGTCTTGGGCTTGTTCCACTGCCAGAGGCTTCGCACGTCGATCTTCTCTCTGCCTTGAGCTCAGTTCGCGCACTTCGCACGCCACTCGGGCTTGCTTGGCGGCGCATCTTCGGGGGTCACCTGCGCGGCACAAGGTGAATTTGTTTGCAAACCGCGAGGCGCTTACACCCTGTCGCCAAACGCGGCCGGTGTGCGACGATGGCCGCTGCGAGAAGCGGTGTGCTTTGTTTTCAATCGCAACACGCGCACGACCAAACGCGTCGCGGACCGTGTGAAATGGGCGACGCGCACAGGCTTGGTGAATGCAGCACAAGGAGATCGCATGCCCCATCGACTCGGCCCGGCCCTGGCACTTGTGCTGTGCCTGGGTGTGTCAGCCGCAAACGCGCTCGACCTGCAAGGCCACCGCGGTGCACGTGGGCTGGCCCCGGAGAACACGCTGCCGGGCTTTGCGCACACGCTGGGCATCGGCGTGACCACACTCGAGCTCGACATCGCGATCACGAAGGACGACGTGCTGGTGATCTCGCACGACCCGAAGCTCAACCCCGACATCACGCGCGGCCCGGACGGGCGCTTCCTCGACGCACCCGGCCCGGTGATCCGGCAGCTCAGCGTCGCCGAGTTGCAGCGCTACGACGTCGGCCGCCTCAAGCCCGGCACCCGCTACGCCGGCCTGTACCCGCAGCAGCAGCCGCTCGACGGCACGCGCATCCCGCGCCTGGACGAGTTGTTCGCGCTGGTGCGCAAGTCGGGCAACGAGAACGTGCGCTTCGCGATCGAGACCAAGGTCACGCCGTTCAATGCCGAAGAGACCGTGGCCCCGGAGGCCTTCGCGCGCGCGCTGATCGCTGCGATCCGCAACGCCGGCATGGCGCGCCGCTCGGCCATCCTGAGCTTCGACTGGCGCACGCTCGCGGTGGTGCAGAAGGAGGCGCCCGAGATCGGCACCGTCTACATCACCGCGCAGCAGCAGTGGCTCGACAACATCGGCGCAGGCAAGGCGGAAGGCTCGGCCTGGACTGCGGGCGTGCAGTTCCGCGATCACGGCTCGGTGCCGAAGATGATCCACGCCGCCGGCGGACGCACCTGGTCCTCGTTCTTCGGCGACCTGGACGCGGCGAAGGTCAAGGAAGCCCAGGCCTTGGGGATTCAGGTGCTGGCATGGACGGTGAACCAACCACGCGACATCGCACGCATGCTCGACCTGGGCGTGGACGGCATCGTGAGCGACCGGCCGGACCTCGTGCGCGAAGAGATGCAGCGGCGCGGCATGCCACTGCCGAAGGCAACGCCGGTGGCGCCGTGAGGCGCGCGTAAGAGGAGTTGGTGGGGTCTCTCAGGCGGCCTGCAGGTACATCGTGAGTCGATGCTCCACCTCGGCAACGGCGTGCTCGAACTTGATCAGCATGTCGCCCAGAGAGCCGCGAGTTCCTGCGGCGCATGCGTTCTCCAGTTCAGCGCACAGGTCCCCCAGCGCGAGCGCACCGACAGATCGCGATGACGACTTCAGCCGGTGCGCGACTGCACCGATCCGGGCCATGTCGCCTTGCGCGGCCGCCGCCTTCACGTCCGCAGCTGCGCCGCGCGCGGCTGCCCTGAACGCCTCCAGCAACTCGCGCACAACACCGCGATCGCTGCCCACCAACGATTCGAGCACCGCAACGTCCAGCGTTGCCGCCGCGAAGGAGACGGGTGCGAAGTCCGTCAGCTCGCCAACCATCGAGTCTGCGGCTTCTGTGGCCATCCAGCGCGCGAGTGCGGCTCGCAGGTGCGGCAGTTGGAGCGGCTTGGTCAGGTGCTCGTCGATGCCGGCCGCGAACGCCCGTTGCGCCTCGCCGCGCATCGCGTTGGCCGTCAGCGCGACGATCGGCAGGCGCGCGGCGCGCGGCGTGCGGCGTGCCTCCTCCTCACGCCGGATCGTCTCGGCCAGCGTGTAGCCGTCCATCTCCGGCATGTGCAGGTCGGTCAGCAGCAGCGCGTAGCGGCCCCCGCGCCACAACTGCAGCGCCTCCTGGCCGTTCTCGGCCACCTCGGCCGCGTGGCCCAGCATCGCGAGCTGGCGCAGGATCACCTTGCGGTTCACCGCATCGTCCTCGGCAATCAGGATCAACCGCCCCTGCTCGCGGGCCTCAGCCACCGACGGCGCGGCCGTCGGCGCAACGTCTGACTCGAGTGTTCCCGAATCGTGGAAGACCTCGGGCGAGCTGCGTCCCATGACCGCGCTGACTGCGCGCAGGAAGACCCCGCAGCGCAGGCCGTTGCGCTCGACCGTGGTGGGCTCATCCTCGGCCACGGCGGTGCGCCTTGCGTTGCGAACCAGCCTCAGGTGGCGCGTCCCGCGGGCGCCGGCGAAGGTCTGGCGCAAGGCGTCGCTGTCGGGCGTCAGTCGACGGCTCGTGTGGATCACCACCGACTGCTCGAGTCCGGCCGCTGCGTGCGCCGCCGCCTCGATGGTGGCCGCGCGGTGTACGCGGACACCCGCATGCTGCAGGTAGCTCGCCAGGTCGTCGACAAGCTGGCCGCTGCCCACCACGATGCTGTCCAGCCCGACCAGGTCCGGTCGCGGCGCTGCCACGGCGCCGGCCACCGGTTCGAGCGGCAGCGTGACGGTGAACACAGAGCCCGCACCAAGCCGGCTGTCGGCCGCGATGCTGCCGCCCATCATTGCCACCAGGTGCTTGCAGATTGCCAGGCCCAAGCCCGAACCGCCGAAGCGTCGTGTCGTCGAGGCCTCGGCCTGGGTGAACGAGGCGAAGATGCGATCCATGGTCTCGGGCGTCATGCCGATGCCGTTGTCGGTCACGCGCAGCACCAGCCGCAACGACGGCTCCTGCGCGAGCTCGGCGCGCACCGCCACGCGGCCGCGCCGCTCGTTGCGTCCGGCGCTGAACTTGATGGCGTTGCCCAGAACGTTGGTCACCACCTGGCGCAGGCGCGTCGCGTCGCCGAACACCTGTGGCGGCAACGCTGGATCGGTGAACAAGTCGACATCGACGTCGCGTCCGCGGGCCACCGGCAACAGGCTGGCGCACACGCTTTCGATCAGCTCCGGCAGCGGCAGCGGGGCGCGCTCGAGCTCGAGCCGCCCGGCCTCGATCTTCGAGAAGTCGAGCACGTCGTCGATGATGCCCAGCAGAGAAAACGCCGAACTGCGGATCGTGGCCAGCGCATCGGCCTGGTCTTCAGCCAGCGGCGTGCGCCCCAGCACATCGACCATGCCGATCACGCCGTTCATCGGTGTGCGGATCTCATGGCTCATCGCCGCGAGGAAGGCACTCTTGGCGCGGTTGGCCGCATCGGCGGCCTCGCGCGCCTGCGACAGCTCGGCGGTGCGCTCGGCCACGCGGCGCTCCAGTTCGACCTGGCTTTGGCGTGCCTGCTCGGCGGCGCGCATGCGTGCGCTGATGTCAGAGCTGAACACGACGATGCCCTCGGGAGAAGGCAGCACGCTGACCTCGAACCAGGCGCTGCTGCCATCGTCTAAGAAGTACTCGGTCTCCGTGTGGCCGATCGTCCGCTCGGTCATGCAGCGCTGCATCAGGGCGAAGACAGCAGTGCGCTCGACGCCCGGAAAGACCTCGAGAATCGAGCGCCCGACCAGGGCCTCCGGCGCCTTGCGTCCATGGCGTGCGGCCTCGGCGTTGACGAACCGGTACACCCAGTCGAAGCCGATCACCTGGCAGCCTTCCAGCATATGGTCGAGCGTCGCGCGGTACATCGCCATACTCTGGCTCAGGGCCTGGGCATCGCGTTCGCGCTCGGTGATGTCGACATTGGTCCCCACCATCCACTGCGCGCGCCCCTGCGCGTCGGCGCGCACCACGGTCCCCACCGACTCGATCAAGCGCACCTCGCCGTCGCTGCGTCGGCGGATCCGAAAGCGCCGTTTGCGCCTGCCGAACTCGGCCATGGTGTCGCGCAAGATCGCCTCCTGCTGCGGCAGATCCTCCGGCAGCACCGCGCCTCGCCATTCGTCGTAGGTCAGCACGCGGTCGGGTGTCGGCTCGATGCCATGGATGCGGAAGTTCTGCTCGTCCCAGCGCTCGGTGTTGGTGGCAAGGTCCCACTCCCACAGACCCACTCCGGTCGCCTCTGTGGCCAGCCGGATGCGCTGCTCGCCGGCCCGCAGCTCGGCGGTGCGTTCCTCGACGCGACGCTCGAGCTCGCTGTTGACGCGCCGCAGCTGCTCGTCGGCCGCGGTCCGCGCCAGCATCTCACGGCGCACGCCCAGCAGCAGGGGCACCGACAGCGCGAACATCGTGCCGAGCGCCAGCAGCATCAGGGCCAGGAAGCGCCGCCGTTCGCGTATCAGGCGCTGCTGCATCTGCTGGCGCAGCGAGGTGTCGACCGCCTCGATCGCAGCGATCTCCAAGCGCAGCGCTTCGCTCAGCTGGCTCCCCTGCTGTAGCGCCCGCCGGGCTCCCTCGGTGCCCGACCCCCGGCCAGAATCGCCGGTGGTGGCCAGCGCCTGCACGGCCAGGTACTCCTCGGCGAGACGGCCCAGGCGCTGTGTCGCGCCCAGGCGTGCTGCGTCGCCGCCGGCCGCCAATCGAGTCAGCGACGCGGTCTCTTGTCGGGCGCGATCGATCGCGCGCCGGTGCTCGTCGCGGTCGCGCGCGTCCCCGCTGAGCAGGTACAGCCTTTGCGTCGCTTCGGTGCGACTGATCGCCGCCTGCAGGCGGGCCAGAACCGGCAACCCGTCGTTCACGCGCGCCAGCGCGTTCCCCGCCTCCTCGACGTCGGCGGTGACGCGGTAGGCCAGACCGGTCGTGGTCAGCAGCACGAGCAAGGAAGCGGCGAACACGGCGCCGACCTTGAGCGTGATCGATGAGGGCGGCAGCGAGGCGGCAGGGCCGCCCGTGGCGCGCCGCCGCAGGGCGGCGACCAGACCCGCGCCAAGCAGCAGCAGCGCGCCGGCGGCGTCCGCGGCCATCGGCGCGGGGAAGCGTTCGACCGGGGGCACGTCGATCTGCCAAATCGCCAGGAGCAGGCCAAGCAACCCCAGCGTCGCCACCAACCAGGCCATCGACCGCGCCTGACGCCGCAACGCGGCCGTGTCGAGCGCCGCCAGCGTCGCTCCCGCGAGCGCCAGGGCAATGGCCGCGTAGGGCGACATGCGGCCGGGGATCGCGGCGAAGGGGCCGTGCGGGTCGGCAATCAGCCGTTCGTCGATGCCGAGATCCCACCCGAACAGATGCTGAGCGAGGGACGCCAGCCCCAGCACCGCGACGGTGGCCGCCGCGGCACGCGCCACGAGGCGCCAGCGCGGCGCGACGTCCGACTCGAGACAGACCAGCGCGACGCCCGACACCAGCAGCCCCAGGGCGGCGTTGGCCTTCATCTGCACCGAGCCCGGGACGATGCTCTTGAGCGCATCCAGGCCGAACGCCCAGCCGATAAAGACCGTGGCGCCGAGCACCGCGGTCAACAGCCCGCACAAACGGCCGAAACCGAGGCGCTCGATGCCCTGCATTGCGACCCGCTGCGCCACGCCGACTAGCCGCCGTGGCGGCCGTCCTCGGGCAACAGGCCACGCATGCGCGCCAGCAACATCGCGCGGTTGAAGGGTTTGGCAATGAAGCCGCTGGCGCCGGCCTCGAGGCTGCGCTGCAGGGCAGTCTCGTCGCGCACGCCCGTGAGCATCACGATGCGCAGGTCGGCGTTGTTCGCGGCGGACTTGATCATGCGCACTGCGTCGATGCCGTTCAGATCGGGCAGGCCGATGTCCATGAAGATGCAGTCGGGACGTCGCGCCTGCAGCAGTGACATCGCATCACCCACCGAAGTCGTGAACAGGAGGTCGACCCCCGTGTCGCCCAGCATGCGAGCCAGCAGCCGGTGCTGGAACTCGTCGTCATCGACGACCAGCACCAGCGGGCGCGTGCGCGCCGCCTGTGCCCGCAACCGACGCGCCGCCTCGACGACCGCGTGCCACTCGTCGCCCAAGTGCAGCGCCCAGTGGCGCATCCAGTTCAGCGTGTTCTGCAAGGCAGCGACCCGCGCCTCGAGTTCGTGCGCGGACTCGAGAACCGACCCGCGCAGCCCCTCGCCCTGGCGCAGCGCCTCGTCGACACGTTCGAGCAACCAGGTGGCACTGGCGCTGAGCTGCGGTTCCAGCTGCTCCAGACCCTGCGCCTCGCGCACCCAGTCGAGCTGGCGCTGCGAGCGCAAGGCCATCGCGTTGAGTTCGCGCGCCGCATGGTGCGCGGCCATCGTCAGTCGCTGGGTGTCGGCGTCGGTCGGCCAGAACGTGACGTAGTCGTCGAAGAGCCCCTGCAGGCACCTGTCGTACGCCAGGCGCAGTTCGTCGCGCCGGCACAGAAGCAGACGCCGGTGCGCAAACGCATGCAAGGACTCGCTGGACTGCTCGAGCGCCCGCAGGTAGCGCTCGGCGCTGGCCACTTGCTCGAAGGCGAGCACCAGCAGCGGCGCGCGCTCGCGGTCGAAGTCGGTGACGATGCGATCGGCGCCAACGGAGCAGGTGATGTCCTCGAACTCGCCACGCAGCGCCGCAGCGGCGGCTTCGGCATGCGCCGCTGCATCGGCGGCGATCAGGATCCGGATGCCTCCTGCGGTCGGGATGTCGCCTCCACTCATCGCATCGCCCTGGGGGCCGCCTGCAGCGCAGCAGGCGGCGGCGCGGCGGCCGGGCGTTCCAGGTGGGAAGCCACCAGCAGGCTGCGCAGCAGTGCGCGATTGATCTCGATCGGCTGCACGAACACCGCCTCGGAAGCGGCGCGGATGTCGTGCGGCACCTCGGACTCGACGGCGCGCGCCAGCGTGAGCAGCGGCAGATGCGGCCCGCTGCGGTCGACCAGCGCGGCATGCACGTGCTCGGGCAGCGCAAGCTGGCGCACCAGCTCGCCAATCGGACGCGCGTAGATGCGGTCGAGCAGCGAGAACACGCCGCACATGAACAGTTCGCCGCGTTGTTCGCGCTGGCCGATGCCGGCCGCCAGCATGCGCATCAGCAGGCCACGACGCAGTGCAGCGAAGTTCGCTGGCCGCAGCGCGATGTCGTCGCGGCTTCGGCCCAGCAGTTGCCCCAGCCAGCGGCGCAGGTGTGCATGCCCGAGCATCGACACCGCATGCCGCATCGAGCCGGCCTCGATCGACAGGTCTGTCGCTTCGTTGTTGACCAACTGCAGCAGTTCGAGCGCCAGCACCGGGTCTCGCATCAGCACATGGTCGACCGATTCGAGCGAATCGCCCTGGTCCAGGCGCTGCAGCACGTCGAGCACGACGCGCGTATCCGGCCGCGCCTCGAGGGCCTGGGCAATGGGTTCGTTCAGGGGCCAGCCGAGCACCGCGACGGCGCCGCGCGCGAAGCTGTCGCGCAACTCGGCCATCGTGCGCACGCCCGACTGGATGAACGGGATCGTGCGCGTCATGCCGGGCGGTGGCTCGACGCGGCCGTCGCGTCGATCCTCCGAGCGGTCGATGATCGACCACTTGAAGCAGGGCAGCACCTCGCGCGGCAGCTCGCTCAGCGGCCTGCCCTTGAGCAGCAGCGCACTGCCGCGCGCGGCCAGTTGCACCAGCGTGCGCGTGTTGGCCGCATCGGCGGCGATGAAGGCCGGCACCTCGATCAGCACATTGAGCGTCGGGCGGGCGCGCAGCACATCGGTCAGCAGCGACTCCGAGGCGACGTTGAGCATCACCGGAGCGCCGTCGGCCGGCCACACCTCGGCGATGGCCTCGAGCAGCGCGCCCGCGTCGATTGCCGCGGAGGCGCGTACGGGCACCACCGTGAGCCGGGTTGCGATCACGCCCTTCACAGGATCGATCACCGGCGAGTAGCCGAGCAGCACCTGGCTCAGCACTTGAGCAGCGGCACGGCCGATGCTCAGGTCGACGAACTCGGTGGACTTCGCGGCCGGACCCGCGGTCGCCTTCAGCGACCTGGCCGGACTGTCTTCGTCGATCAGCTCGTCGATGAAGGTGTCGAGCCAATCGACGTCGTCCGCCGCGTGCGCCGGCACGGTCACCGGCGGCCGGCCGGGGGCCAGGTCCGCAGAGAGGTCACGCAGTGTGATTTCCGACACATCGCGCGGCGCGCGATCGGCCGCGGGGCCGCCAGCCGGCACAGGGGCGCCGCGTTCGCTCGGATCATCAGAGTCAGGGTCCACGGCTCGACTTCCCCCTTGGCGGCGCCTGGTTCGGCGCGGTCTCGGTTGCCGCGGCGGCACTACCCGCCAACATCTGCAACGCAGGATGCATATGGCGGCAGGGCCAGTCAACCAGACTCGCTCCTGAATCCCCGGCAAGGTGACGCATCGCACGGATGCACGCACCATCGAGCGCCCGGTAGGCGTGGCGTGGGTTGCACCGGGCCCGACGACCTTCGCGCAGGCCGGCGTCGAGCCACAGATCCTGGACGGCAGCGTGCGCCCGTTCTGACCTAAGGTAAGCAGATGCCATGAACCCGATGCCGGTCACGACTCTCGCTTGACTCGGCACTCCTCCGGACGGGATTGTTGCGGCTGTGCGGTGCCGCGGCCATCGTCAATCCTTACGGGGTGGCACCTGGGCGGGCGCAAGTGGCCGATGAGTCCCGGCCGAGCGACGGCATGCCGCCGCCTCCCAACGCGGCAGCGGCGTCTCGCTGCGGAGCTTCAGGGCCAGGCCGAAGTGCCGATGACCGTCCATCGACCGGTGCCACGAGTGCGGCCGGTCGACAAGTGGTTCACGTCCTCGGAAGCGATGCAGCGCCTGTGCTGCTCCTGCGCGCCCGCCACGCGTCGAGGGCCCGGCCGATGGTCTGCAGCGACACCGGCTTGGCGATGAAATCGTCCATGCCCGCGGCCAGGCACTGCTGGACGTCCGAGTCGCCGACGTTGGCGGTCAGCGCGACGATGGTGGCCGCACGCTCGCGCAGCAAAGCCGCTTCGATCCGGCGGATGCGGCGCACGGTCTCGTAGCCGTCGATGCCCGGCATCATGCAGTCCATGAAGATGAGGTCGAACGCGTCAGCTTCGACCTGCCGCACGGCCTCGAAGCCGTCGCTGGCGAACCGGGGCGTGATGCCATGGTGCGCAAGCATCGCGCGGGCCACTTCGAGATTGGTCTCGCTGTCCTCGACGACGAGCACGCGGGGCTGCCGCCCCTGTGGCGCCGCGCTGTCCGACACGGGGCACGCCTCGGCCAGCGGCGCCAGCGCGCCGGCTCCGGTGCTGCGCGCTCCCTGCCCGACGTCGAGCGTGAAGTAGAAACGTGAGCCCCTGCCGGGCTCGCTGTCGGCGCGCAGCTCGGCGCCCATCAGGCGGACCAGGCGGGCGCAGATCGCCAGCCCCAGGCCCGTGCCTCCGTAGCGCCGTGCCGTCGAGCTGTCCGCCTGCGTGAAGGCGTCGAAGATGTGCGGCAGCGCCTCCGGCCGAATCCCGATGCCGGTATCGATCACCTCGAAGCACAGGCACGGGGCGTCGTCGTCTTCGTCCATCGGTGGCGCACGGGAGATGCGCAAGGTCACCGAGCCCGCATGCGTGAACTTGACCGCGTTACCCAGCAGGTTCACCAGCACCTGGCGCAGGCGCAGGGGGTCGCAGGACGCGGTGCCGGGGACGTCGGCGTCGACCTGAACCTTCAAGTCCAGGCCCTTGGCCGCGGCGATGCCGACCACCGGTGCCGCCGCCTCTTCGGCCAGCCGCATCGGCTCGAAGCGCTCGGGCTCGATGCGCACCTCGTTGGCCTCGATCTTGGCCAGGTCGAGCACGTCGTTGACCAGCGCCAGCAAGTGGCGTCCGGACAGACGGGCCGCCTCGACCAGCCGGCGCTGGTGATCGTCGAGCCGGGTCGTCGCCAACAGCTCGGTCATGCCCAGCACGCCGTTGAGCGGGGTGCGGATCTCGTGGCTCATGACGGCCAGGAACTCGCTCTTGGCCTGGTTGGCCGCATTGGCGCGGCGCGAGGCCGCCTCCAGGTCGGCCGTGCGCCGGCGCACCTGCGCTTCGAGGCTCTCCCGGCGGGAGACGAACCCGGTCACGTCGCGCGCAATGGCCAACACCGATGCCACGATGCCACCTTCGTCGAACTCGGGGCACAGGCGCACATCGAGCCACCCGAGCTCGCCGCCCGGGCGCCGGTAACGCAGTTCGCCCAGACGGATGCGACCGCTGGTGCGAACTTCGTCAAGCCAGGCGCGAAAGCGTGTGGCCTCGTGCGTGAACGACCAGTCGTCGAGGATGGGCTCACCGTCCTCCCCGCGCGCCAGCAGCCGGGTCAGCGCCGGGTTGGCGTACACGCGGCGCCCCTCGCGGTCGTGGCGCGCCACCAGGTCGGGCGAGTTGTCGACCAAGGCCCGGAATTCCTGCTTGCGCTGCTGCTGCGCTTCCTCGGCGCGCCTGCGCTCGCTGATGTCGCGGCCGATCACCAGCGCACCGGCAATCTCGCCCGACGCGTCGCGCTCGGCGACGATGCGCACATGGTAGGTGCGCCGCTCGCCGTCCGCGTGGGTGCCCGCCATCTCCACCTCGGCCGGCGCGCCGCTGGCCATCACCTGTTGCATCAGGCGCGCGCAGTGGTGCAGCCAGTGGCGCTCGGTCGGCGCCAGCTCCGAGGGCTGCTTGCCGCGCAGGCTGTCCACATCGACGCCCCAGGCCTGGGCCACCGCGGCGTTGGCGTACACCAGCTGACACTGGCGGTCGAAGCGGGCAATGTTGTCGGGCGAGTTCTCGGCCAGCGTGCGGAACTCGCGCACCCGCTGGTTCAGCTGTTCCTGCACCTGGCGGCGACGCGTCACGTCGTAGGCCACCGACAGCAGGCTCGCCGGCCGTCCCTGGGCGTCGCGCTCGAGCACGATGCGGCCATTCAGCCAGACGGTCTCGCCGGCAGGCGTCGTGATCTGGAACTCGAGCTCCTGGGGCACGCCCGTGTCGCGGGCCACGGTCAGCGCCTCGATCATCGCGTCGCTGTGCAACCCTGGCGCGGACGATTCGGCCACCGTGCGGCCCAAGGCCTGCGCAGCGGTCATGCCGCTCAGTCGCGTGTAAGCCGGGTTCACGTAGGTGCGCCTGAGCGCCAGGTCGTAGCGCACGATCGCGTCGGGGGACTGACGCAAGGCGCGCATCAAGGCTCCCAGCCGCTGCGGTGCGGGCGGGTCCGCCCGTTCGCTGGACGACGTCTCGCGGGCGAGGCCCAGGCAGTAGTCGTGCCCGCCGGCCTTGAAGTGGCTCAACCGGATCTCTGCGGCGATCATGTGACCCTCCTTCGACTTGAGCTGGCGTCTGAGTCGCAGCGCGGTGCCGCTGCAGATGCGCTGCCAGGTGGCAGGCCAGTAAAGCGCGTGGGCTTTCGCATCGACATCGCTGAGCGCGCGGCCGAGCAACTCGTCGCGCCGGTAACCCAGCGTCCGGCACGACGCATCGTTGACGAACCTCAGGCGGGCGTGGCGATCGATCAAGCACGCCGCCTGGGGCACCTGGCCGAGCACGAGTTCCAGCTCCGCGATCGGCAGCCCGGACAGGTCCGCCTTCATGGCGTGCTCCGGCACCGGCGCCGGTGTGGGCCCGCGGCAGCTACTCGACGATGCCGTGCCGCACCGCGTAGCGCACCAGCTCGCTGACGCTGTTCAGCCCGAGCTTGCGCATCAGGCGGAACTTGTGCGTGCTGATGGTCTTGGCCGACAGGTGCAACTCCTCGGCAATCTCGACCAGGCTGCGCCCCTGCACCAGCGCGAGGAAGACCTGGTACTCGCGGTCGGTCATCTCGGCGTTGGGCGCCTCCTCGTCCGGCGCGTTCGCGGCGCCGAAGACCATGCGCGTGGCCAGCGCCGGGTCGATGAACTTGCCGCCGCGGGCGACCTGCCGGATCGCCTCGATCAGGGTCTCCGGATCGCTGTCCTTGGTCAGGTAGCCGTGCGCGCCGGCCCGGATGGCCCGCGCAGCAATCTGCGTGTCGGCGTGCATCGACAGCACGAGCACCGGCACACCCGGCGCCTCGGCACGCGCACGCCGGATCAGGTCGACGCCGCTCAGGCCCGGCATCGTCATGTCCGTCAGGAGCACGTCCACGCCGCCCTGGCGCAGGCGCTCGATCACCTCCCACGCATTCTTGGCCTCCGCCACCACCTCGAGTTCGGGGGCGAGCGAGAACAATTGCCTGAGACCATGGCGGACCACCGCATGGTCGTCGGCCACCAGGATGCGAACCATCGGCAGACCTCCTCTCGGTTGCGGCCGGCGCGTCCGTGCGTTCCACTGTATCCGAGCACCGTCCGATGGGCGCGCCACCCCAATGCGCCGTCCGCCCGAGGCGTTCGGATCGTTGGCGTTGGACTGGCGTACCCATGCTCACTAAGATCGTGCGAAAGCGGGCTGCGCTCAATCAGGCGCGGCTGCAACTGCCTTCGGGATCGAATGAACGCGCATTCAGGTTTCCCTGACGAGCTCGCCCGCGCAGTCTGGTCCCGGCCATGGCTGGCCGCGCTGGTCGTGCTGCTGTGGGCCGGCGCGGCCCGGGCACAAAGCCCGGCCGACCCCCTGCCGCTCGACCAGTGGCGCGCGCGGGCGGCCGAGGTGCAGGCGCTGTCCGAGAACGACGCGACGCAGGCCCACGCCGACGCGCTGCGCCTGCAGGACACCTTGCCGGCCGGCGCCACGCCGGCCGACCGCGTCCGCGCGTTGAACGTGCTGGCGCGCGCCGAACTCAATGCCGCGCAGACCGAGCGCTCGATCGAGCATGCGCGCCAGGCCTACGAACTCGCGCGGCGGCACCAGGACAAGGTCGGCCAGGCCGAGGCCGACCTCAACATGGCACTCAACACGATCAACGCCGCGCTGCTCGACGAGTTGCCGGTCGTCACCACGCGCGCACTCGCGGTGCTGGAGGGCATCGACCGCCCCGACCTGCTCGCCGAGGCGCTGCTGCGCGTGGCCGTGATGTACCGGCGCTTCGGACAGTTCGACGAGTCGGTCACCACCACGATGCAGGCGATGGAGATCGCCCGCCGGGGCAACGATGCGAGGGCGCTGACCTACGCGCACCAGGGGCTGGCGATCTCGTTCGACCAGAGCTTTCGCCACAAGGAGGCGCTGGAGCACTTCCAGCAGATGCGCCTGCAGGCCCGCGCCGCACGCTCGCGCCAGCTCGAGGCCTACGCGATGATGGGCTTGGGCAACATCACCAACGCACTCGGCGACGCGAGCGGGGGCGAGCGCATGATCCGCGACGGCATCGAGCTGTTCCGCAGCACGCGCGCGCCCTTCGCGATCGCCTACGGCATGACCCAGCTGGCGAACAACCTGCGCCTGCAGGGCCGGCACGCCGAGGCGCTGGACGCGCTGAACGAGGCGATCGACCTCTACGAGCGC
>DATLIE010000307.1:0-4342 GCA_035539635.1 Burkholderiaceae bacterium | reverse complement strand
CACTGCGCCGGCGGCACGTCGGGCGTGCCGGCCATGATCTGCGGCTTGACCTGCAGATCGGGGACCACGTTGAGCGTGCGCAGGGTCTGCTGCACGATCTGGCTGAACACCGGCGCCGACACGTCGCCGCCGAAGTGCGCGTTGCCGCCGGGTTCGTCGATCATCACGGCGACCACGACGCGCGGGTTGTCGATCGGCGCCATGCCGACGAACCAGGCCAGGTACTTGCTCTTGGCGTACTCGCGCGTGCCGGTCACATGCTTGTAGGCGGTGCCGGTCTTGCCGCCGACGGAGAAGCCGATCGCCTGCGCCTTGCGCGCGGTGCCCTCGGCGCTGGCCACGTCGCGCAGCATCGAACGCACGGCGCGCGCGGTTTCGGGCTTGAACACGCGCGGGCCGGCCAGCGGCGTGGGCGTGTCCTGGCGCAGGATCGACACCGGCACCAGCTCGCCGTCGCGTGCGAACACGGTGTAGGCCTGGGCGAGCTGGAACAGGCTCACCGACAGGCCGTAGCCGTAGCTCATGGTCGCCTGTTCGATCGGGCGCCAGGACTTGTGCGGCCGCAGGCGCCCGCTCGTCGCGCCGGGGAAGGGCAACGGCGGGCGCTGGCCGAAGCCGACCTGCGAGAACAGCTCCCACATCTCGCGCCGCTCCATCTGCATCGCCATGCGCACGGTGCCGACGTTGTTCGACTTCTGCACGATCTCGGCCACGGTCAGCGTATCGTGCGGATGGTCGTCACGGATCGGGATGCCGGTCACGACGAGCGAGCCAGGCTTGGTGTTCAGCACCGTCGCCGCCGACACCCGCCCGCTGTCGAGCGCGCGCGCGGCGATCAGCGGCTTGATCGTCGAGCCCGGCTCGAAGGCCGCGGTCAGCGCGCGATTGCGCAGCTGCTCGCCGGAGAGGTGGCGCCGCTCGGCCGGGTTGAAGCTCGGGTAGTTGGCCAGCGCCAGCACCTCGCCGCTCACCACGTCGATCACCACCGCGCTGCCGGCGGCTGCCTTGTGCTCGAGCACGGCGTCGCGCACGCGCTGGTAGGCGAAGGACTGCACCTTGGCGTCGATCGTCAGTTCGATGTCGCGACCGTCGGTCGGCGCGACCTGGTCGCCGATGTCCTCGACCACGCGGCCGAGGCGGTCCTTGACCACCATGCGCGAGCCATCCTTGCCCTGAAGCTGCGGCTGGAATGCGAGCTCGATGCCTTCCTGCCCGCGGTCGTCGGCGTCGGTGAAGCCGACCAGGTGCGCGGCAGCCTCGCCCTCCGGGTACTTGCGGCGGTACTCGCGCGCGTCGTACAGGCCCTTGATGCCCAGCGCCTTGACCTGCTGCCACACCGGCTCGTCGACCTGGCGCTTGACCCAGGCGAAGCGCGCGTCGCGGTCGCCGAGCTTCTTCTCGACCTCGGCCAGCGGCAGGCCGAGCAAGCGCGCCAGCTCGCGCTTCTGCTCGCGCGTGGCCTGCACGTCGCGCGGAATGGCCCAGATCGACGGCACCGCCACGCTGGTCGCGAGCAGGTTGCCGTGGCGGTCCATGATGCGGCCGCGGCTCGCCGACAGTTCGAGCTTGTGCGCGTAGCGCTTCTCGCCCTGGTCGAGGTAGAAGCGGTTGTCGACGATCTGGATCGATGCCGCGCGCCCCACCAGCAGCAGCGAGCCCAGCCCGACCAGCGCGACGACGAACTTGCTGCGCCAGGGCGGCGTCTTCGACGCCAGCAGCGGGCTGGTCGAGTAGTTGACGCCGCGGCGCACGGCCCCGGCCTTCGAAGACGAGCGCTGGAACCAGCTCATCGCCCGACTCCCGAGGCGGCCACGTCCTGCACATAGACGGTCACTGCCGGCGTGGCGCTGCGCATCGCAAGCTTCTCGCGCGCGGTGCGCTCGACACGCAGGTTGGTCGCCGCCGCCTGGCGCTCGGCTTCCAGGCGCTTGAACTCGGTCTCGAGGCGACCGGCCTCGTTCTTCGCGCGGTCGAGTTCGGCGAACAGGCGCCGTGACTCGTAGGCCGTGCGCACGAGATACAGGCTGCTGGCAATGAGCGCGAGGGTGAGCAGCATGTTCAGGCGCGTCACTGGACCTCCGTCCGCTCGGCCACGCGCAGGATCGCCGAACGCGCCCGCGGGTTGGCAGCGACTTCCGCAGCGCTGGGCTTGATGCGCGCGATGGCCTGCAGCCGCATCGCCTTGGGCGGCGCGAACGGCGCGCGCCGATCCACCACGTCGCGGCTTTCGCGCGCGATGAACTCCTTGACGCGTCGGTCTTCGAGCGAGTGGAAGGCGATCACGGCCAGTCGGGCACCCGGAGCAAGCAGGTCGAGGCAGGCCTTCAGGCCTTCATCGAGGGCCTCAAGCTCGGCGTTGACGAAAATCCGAAGAGCCTGAAACGTGCGCGTTGCAGGGTCCTGGCCCGCTTCGCGGGTGCGGACCGCACGAGCCACGAGTTGGGAAAGCTCGCCGGTCGTGCGAACGGGGTTCCCGCCCTCGCGCCGAGCCACAAGCGCCTTTGCAATCTGTCGAGCAAACCGTTCTTCGCCATAGTCTTTAATCACCTCGGTCAGAAGGCGCTCATCGGCGCGGGCCAGGAAGTCCGCGGCGCTCTCGCCGCGGGTCGGATCCATGCGCATGTCCAGCGGCGCATCGAAGCGGAACGAGAAACCGCGCGCCGGGTTGTCGATCTGCGGCGAGCTCACGCCCAGGTCGAGCAGCAGGCCGTCGATGCGCGTGATGCCCATGCCCGCGAGAGCCTCGCGCAACTGCGAGAAGTTCGCGTGAAGGATGGAAAAACGCGGGTCCTCGACCCGCGTGGTGCCCTGCGTCGCCGCAGCCACCGCCTCCGGGTCGCGGTCGAGTGCCACCAGCCGTGCGCGCGGCGACAGGCGCGCCAGCAGCAAGCGCGTGTGCCCGCCCCGCCCGAAGGTGCCGTCCACGTAGGTGCCGTCGGGCGACGTCACCAGCGCGTCGATCGCTTCGTGCAGGAGGACGGTGGTGTGGGACCATGCTTGCGTTTCGCTCACGCCGGGCTCACAGGACCATGTCGCGCATCACGTCGGGCAGGCCAGCCGCGAGCACGGTGGCCTCGTGCGCGTCGTGGCGCGCCCTGTCCCACAACTCGAATCGTCCGCCCATGCCGATCAGCAGCACATCGCGTTCGATCGCCGCCCACTCGCGCAGTTCGGGCGCGATCAGCACGCGCGACGCGCCGTCGATCTCGACGTGCGAGGCCGAGCCGATGTAGATGCGGCGCCAGTCGTCGTTGGACATCGGCAGCGCCAGCAGACGGGCGCGGAAGGCCTCCCAGGCCGGGCGCGGGAAGATCGTCAGACAGCGCTTGGGGTTCTTGGTGATGGTGAGTTTGTCCTCACACAGGTCGCGCAGCGCTTCGCGATGGCGGGCGGGCACGGTCACCCGGCCCTTGCCGTCGAGCATCAGACTCGCACCACCCTCGAGGATCACCGCTGACACGACCGCCCTAGCCCCACTTTTCTGCACTTATCTGCACTTTAGTCTCGCAACCCAGGCCCGTCAACGGCAAACGTAAGAAAAAATCAATCAAATCAAGTACTTAGAGCCGCATTTTGAGGCAGCTTGCGGACCTAAAGTCGTTAAAAAACATAGACATGTTGAGGCCATTGAAAGTGGCATCTCAAGTCGCGACAATGGCCGCCGCATGAACCGCGGGACTACCTTGGCCCAGAAGCTCGTCGCGCGCGCCGCCGGCCGGCTGTTCGCCGAGGTGGGCGAGGAAGCGGGCTGTCGCGTCGACCTGGCACTGCTGGACGACGACACCCTGGCGCACCAGCTGCTGCCGCTGGCCAGGAGCCGCGGCCTGCCCGTGTGGTCGCCCGAACGGGTGGTGCTGACCTTGGACCATCACGCGCCGGAACAGGACGAACGCTCGCGCGGCTATGCCCGAGCGGCGCGCGACTGGGCCGGTTCGCAGCGGCTACAACACGTATTCGAGGGCCGCGGCATCGGCCATGTGGTCGTCCCGCGCACCGGACTGCTGCGGCCGGGCATGCTGTGCATCGGCTCGAACGCACGCACGTCCACCGCGGGTGCCTTCGGCGCGCTGGCCCTGTGCCTCGAGCCGCGCGCGCTGCTGAGCACGCTGGCGCGCGGTGACCTGCGCGTGCAGACACCGGCCACGCTGTTCGCGCGCTGGAGCGGCCGTCTGGCCGAGGGCGTGAGTGCGAAGGACATGGTGCTCGCGATGCTCGACCGTCTCGGGCCGAACGGCGCCAATGGCCAGGTGATCGAGTTCTGCGGCGAGGCCGTGAGCGCCCTGCCGATGGCCGAACGCATGACGCTGGCCAACATGAGCAGCGAGCTGGGTGCCCGCACCGC
>DATLIE010000306.1:0-8950 GCA_035539635.1 Burkholderiaceae bacterium | reverse complement strand
GCCGCGCCGGGCACGACGCGCCAACGCACCGGGAACGGGAACGTCGACGGGTGGCCCACGTCGCCCGGCACGCGCGGAAAGCGCGTGTCCAGCATCAGCAGGCCGAGGGTGGGCAGTGGCGTCATGGCTTCAGGGTAGCCCCGGTCGAGCGGCGTGCGGGCACGGCCTATGCTACCGGCCTGCCCCAATCGCTTTCACAGAGGAATCGTCATGCCACTCTTCCATCGTCTTGCCCTGGGCGCGGGCGTGTTCGCCGCGGCGGTTGCCGCGCAAGCCCAGACCAAGTGGGATCTCGCCAGTGCCTACCCGGCCACCAACTTCCACACCGAGAACATCAACGCCTTCGCCGCCGACGTCGACAAGGCCAGCGGCGGCAAGCTCAAGATCACGGTGCATGCCAACGCGTCGCTGTTCAAGGCGCCCGAGATCAAGCGTGCGGTGCAGGGCGGCCAGGCGCAGGCCGGAGAGATCCTGCTCGTGAACTTCCAGAACGAGTGGCAGGTGTTCGGTGCCGACGGCCTGCCCTTCCTGGCCGACAGCTATGACTCGGCGAAGAAGCTCTACGCGGCGCAGAAGCCGCTGCTCGACAAGAAGCTCGGCGAGCAGGGGATGATGCTGCTGTACGCGGTGGCCTGGCCGCCGCAGGGCATCTACTCGAAGAAGCCGTTGGCCACCGTGGCCGACCTCAAGGGCATCAAGTGGCGCGCCTACAGCCCGGCCACCGCGCGCATCGGCGAACTGGTCGGCGCGCAGCCGGTCACGGTGCAGGCCGCGGAAGTGAGCCAAGCCTTCGCCACCGGGGTCGTCGAGTCGATGATGAGTTCGGGCTCGACCGGCTGGGACGCCAAGCTGCACGAGCATGTGAAGTACTGGTACGACACGCAGGCCTGGCTGCCGAAGAACGCGGTCATCGTCAACAAGGGCGCGTTCGACGCACTCGATGCGCCGACCAAGGCGGCGGTGCTCAAGGCCGCGGCCGACGCCGAGACGCGCGGCTGGGCCGCGAGCCAGAAGGCCAACGGCGAGACGCTCGAGAAGCTCAAGGGCGGCGGCATGAACATCCTGCCGCCGTCGGCCGCGCTCAAGGCCGACATGAAGAAGGTCGGCGACACGATGCTCAAGGAGTGGCTCGAGAAGGCCGGCCCCGAGGGCAAGCAGCTGGTCGACGCCTTCGCCAAGTAGCGCGCCAGGAACCTCGCCGTGCGGCGCGCGCTCGATCGCCTGTACGCCACCGCCGGCGCGCTGGCCGCGCTTTGCGTGCTGACGATATTCGTGCTGATGATCGGCGCGTCGGTCGGGCGCGGCCTGAGCTGGCGCGTCGGCTGGGTCAACGACGTGGTGTCGTGGCTGTGCGCGGCAGCGGCGTTCCTCGGCATGGCCTACAGCTTCCGCAACGGCGACTTCGTGCGCGTGACGCTGCTGCTCGAGAGCGTGCCGCCGGCAACGCGGCGCGTGCTCGAGGCCGTGTCGCTGGCGATCGCAGCGGCGGCGGTGGCCTACCTGGGCTACTGGGCGGCGCGCTTCACCTGGGACAGCTGGCGCTTCAACGAGATGGCCAACAACATGGTGGCGATCCCGATCTGGATCCCGCAGATGAGCTTCGTGCTCGGCGCGGCGCTGTTCGTCATCGCGGTGGTCGACGAGTGCGTCACCGTGCTGCGCGGCGGCAAGCCGAGCTACTTGGCGAGCGTCGAGGCGCGGCACGCGCGCGGCGACTTCTCCGAGGAGCTCTAGGTGGGCGTGCTCGAAGTCGGTGGCCTGCTGCTCTTCATCCTGCTGCTGCTGCTGACCGGCGGCGTGTGGATCGCGATGGCGCTGGCCATCGTCGGCTGGGTCGGGCAGGCCTTCTTCGTCAACACCAAGCCCGGCGCCAACCTGTTCAGCGCGTTCTGGGAGACCACGGCGAGCTGGGAGCTGGCGGCGTTGCCGCTGTTCCTGTGGATGGGCGAGATCCTGTTCCGCACCAACCTGTCGGCGCAGATGTTCGACGGCCTGGCACCCTGGCTGTCGCGCGTGCCGGGCCGCCTGATGCACACCACGGTGCTCGGCTGCGGCATCTTCGGTTCGGTGTCGGGCTCGTCGGCCGCGACCTGCGCGACCATCGCCAAGGTGGCGCTGCCCGAGCTCGACAAGCGCGGCTACGACCGCAACCTCGCGCTCGGCTCGCTCGCCGCGGCCGGTGGCCTGGGCATCCTGATCCCGCCGTCGATCACGATGGTGGTCTACGCGGTGGCCGCGGACGCCAGCGTGATCCGCCTGTTTCTCGCCGGCTTCCTGCCCGGGCTGCTGGTGATGGCGCTGATGAGCGGCTACATCGCCTGGTGGAGCCTGCGCCACCCCGACAAGGTGCCGCCGGGCGAGGCGCCGTCGAGCTTCGTCGACAAGCTGCGCCGCACCGGCGCCCTGATCCCTTGCGCGCTGCTGATCGTCTTCATCGTCTGGGTGCTGGTGGCCGGCTGGGCCACGGCCACCGAGAGCGCCGCCTTCGGCGTGCTGGGGTCGCTGGTCATCGCCGGGGTGGGGCGCAGCCTGACCTGGCAGAACTTCTGGCAGGGCCTGGTCGGTGCGACGCGCCTGTCCTGCATGATCATGTTCATCCTCGCCGGCGCGGCCTTCCTGACCAAGACGATGGCCTTCACCGGCATCCCGCGCGAACTGGCCGAGGCGGTGGCGGCGGCGCAGCTATCGTCGTACTCGCTGATCGCGGTGCTGGTGGTCGTGTACCTGGTGCTGGGCACCGCGCTCGACGGCATCTCGATGATCGTGCTCACCAGCGCCGTCGTGCTGCCGCTGGTGCAGAAGGCAGGCTTCGACCTGATCTGGTTCGGCATCTTCATCATCATCCTGATCGAGATCGCCGAGATCACGCCCCCGGTGGGCTTCAACCTGTTCGTGCTGCAGAACATGACCGGCATCGACAGCAACCGCATCGCGCGCGCCACGGTGCCGTTCTTCGTCTGCCTGCTGGCGGCGATCGCGCTGATCACGCTGTTCCCGGCCATCGTCACCTCGGTGCCCGATGCGCTGATGGGCGTTTCGCGCTGACGCCACGCCACAGCGTGGCCCCCGCGCTTGGGCGGGGCAGGCGGTAAGCGGATCGGCGGGTGTGCGGAAGTCACGCCCCGCCCGTGCCAAGGCAATTACGCTTTGTCACATCGAAGGGCTGGCGCGGTGCGCCGAGCCGGCCGATAAGTTCCGCAAGCGCCATGGAGCCCACCTCGACACCGTTGCCGACCCTGGAATGGGGCCACCTGCTGCCTCCGGCCTTCGAGTGGCCGCTGCCGCCGTTCGCCCATCGGCTGATGATGACCCCGCTGACCGACGGGGCGACGCCGTGCCGCATCGAGACGATGACCGGCGCATCGGTCGACGGCGAGCTGACCAGCTTCGAGCCGGGCGCCCGCACGCTGCAGTTCCGCATCGGCGCCGGTGGACAGCCGCTGCCGCTGGCCTTCGACCGTTTCCGTCGCCTGACGTTGACGCTGCCCTGGATGCTCGCGCGCCCGGCCCCCGACGCACCGGCCGAGGTCGTCCCCGCGGCCGCGCAGGAGCGCGACTACCGCGTCGACCTGCCGGGCGGGGGGCATCTGGTGGGCCGCACCATGGGCTACATCCAGGCCGACGAGGGCCTGTACCTGTTCACGCCGGACGAGGACAGTCATGCCGTGCAGCGCGTCTTCGTGCCCGCGCAGGCCTGCGCGTCGGTGGCCTTCGGCAAGTCGGCCGAGGAAGCCGCGATCGAGCGCTGGGTCGCCACCCCCGAGGCGCTGCTGGCCGCGGTGCACGCGCAGCGTCACTCGCGCATCATGTCGGTCGGTGACGCGGTGGTCGAACTCGGCTTCGTCACGCGCGGCGTGGTCGACCAGGCCCTGCGCCAGCAAGGCGCCGAGCGCAACTCGCCGCTGGGCGAGATGCTGGTCGCCGCGGGGCACCTCAGCCGCAGCGACCTGCAGACCGCGCTGGCGCACAAGATGGGCTACCCGGTCGTCGACCTGGCGCGCTTTCCGATCGACGTGACCGCGGCGCGGCTGCTGTCGCACAAGGCGATGATGGAGCACCAGGCGCTGCCGGTGATGCGCCACGGCGAGCGCCTGTTCGTCGCGGTCGCCGACCTGGCGCGCGTGCCGGCGGTCAAGGCCTTGCAGGGCCTCGCGGGGCTGGAGATCGTGCCGGTGCTCGCGCCGCACGGCCGGTTGTCGCTGGTCCTGGCCGCGCTGCCGCAGCGCCTGGGCAAGGACCTGTGGGCGCACCACGTGCCGATCACCAGCCCGCACTCGCGCCGGACCTGAGAAGGCGCGAACTGGCGCGCGGCGGTCCGCCTGTTCGGGCTTTCGGGCGCGCCGGACCTCACTAGCATGGCCGCTGACTTCACCCTTGGACCAGGCATGTCCGACCTGTCCCACCCACCGCTGGCCCTGGCGCCGACCGACGCCGCCGGGCGCTGGCCGACGCCGCCTTTCGCCGGCTACCCGGCGGCCCAGGACGTTGTCGGCCTGGCCTGCGAGATTGAAGGGCTGACCAGCGCGGCGATCCCCGCCACGCTGCTCGGCATCGACTTCGACGCCGGCACGGTGAGCCTGCGAATCGCGGTCACCCACAGCACCATGCAGCTGCGCTTCACGCAGATGCGCCGCATCGTGTTGAATGCGCCGCTGGCCGCACAGCCGGTGGTGCCGGGCGACGACCCGCACGCGCGGATGTTCGAACGCCCGGGCGCGGCCGACTACCGGTTCCAGCTCGCCAACGGCAGTGGCACGCTGGCCGGGCGCAGCCTGGGCCATGTCGAGACGGCGCAGGGCGTGTTCCTGTTCGCGCCGCTGGACGAAGCCGGCACGGTGCAGCGCAGCTTCGTGCCGCGCAGCAGCTACAACGCCTTCGAGATCGGCCCGCGCATCGGCGACGTGCTGATCGAGCAGCGCGCGGCCACGCCCGAGCAGGTGGCGCAGGCGGTGGCCGAGCAGGCCGAGCTGCGCAACCGCAAGCTGGGCGACCTGCTGATCGCGCAGCACATCGTCGAGCCGGTGCAGTTGCTGGCCGCGATCGAGAAGCAGGCCAAGATGCCGGTGGTGCGCATCGGCGAGGCACTGGTCGCGCTCGACCTGATCACCCAGGCGCAGCTCGAACTGGCGCTGCAGCAGCAGAAGGCCGACCGCGGCACGCCGCTGGGCGAACTGCTGGTGCGCAACGGCCACGTGACACGCGAGGACCTGCAGGTCGCGCTGGCACGCAAGATGGGCTACCCGGTGGTCGACGCGGCGGTGTTCCCGGTCGAGGCCGACGCCGTGCGGGCGCTGCCATTCGCCGTGGCGCGCCGCATGCAGGTGCTGCCGCTGCTGCTGCGCGGCACCCAGCTCGTGGTGGCGATGGTCGACCCGTCGCGCCGCGGCGAGATCGACGAGCTGGAGTTCATCACCCAGCTCAAGGTCGTGCCGGCGCTGGCCCAGGGCGACGCGCTCGCCTTGGCGATCGCCGAGACCTACCACCGCTTCGGCGCCGACCCCTGGGGCGGCTCGCAGGTGGCGGCGGGCGCACAGGAGCCGATCGAGTTCAGCGCCGTCGACGCCAACCAGCTGCTCGAGTCGCTCGAGCAGCAGCATTCGCAGCGCGAGGCCGAGGAAGAGAAGGCCATCGAGCAGTCCGACAACTCGCTGGTGCGCCTCGTGAACACCGCGATCGTCGAGGCGCATGCCCAGGGCGTGTCGGACATCCACGTCGAGACCCTGCCCGGGCGCGAGAAGGTGCGCATCCGCTTCCGCAAGGACGGCATGCTCAGGCCCTACCTCGAGCTGCCGCACACCTACCGCGCGGCGATCGTCGCGCGCATCAAGATCATGTGCGACCTCGACATCAGCGAGCGCCGCAAGCCGCAGGACGGCAAGATCAACTTCGCCAAGTTCTCGCCCAAGCACCGCCTCGAGCTGCGCGTGGTGACGATCCCGACCAGCGGCGGCCTCGAGGACGTGGTGCTGCGCCTGCTGTCGTCGGCCAGGGCACTGCCGATGGACAAGCTCGAGCTCTCCGACGGCAACTACCAGCGCCTGCGCGCCGCGATCGACCGCCCCTACGGCATGGTGCTGTGCGTGGGGCCGACGGGCAGCGGCAAGACGACGACGCTGCACGCGGCGCTGAACCACCTGAACACGCCGGCGCGCAAGATCTGGACCGCCGAGGACCCGGTGGAGATCACCCAGCCCGGGCTGCGCCAGGTGCAGGTGCACCCGAAGATCGACTGGACCTTCGCCAAGGCGTTGCGCTCCTTCCTGCGCGCCGACCCGGACGTAATCATGGTGGGCGAGATCCGCGACACCGAGACCGCGCAGACCGCGATCGAGGCCTCGCTGACCGGCCATCTGGTGTTGTCCACGCTGCACACCAACAGCGCGCCCGACACCGTGACGCGCCTGCTCGACATGGGCATGGACCCGTTCAACTTCGGCGACTCGCTGCTCGCGGTGCTGGCGCAGCGCCTGGTGCGGCGCCTGTGCCCGCATTGCCGCACGGCACGCGATGCCAGCGACGACGAGATCGACGAGCTGCTGCACGACTGGCTGCATGCCTTCCCCGAGGGCCAGGCGCCGGCCGCCGACGAGGTGCGCGACGAGTGGCGCGCCCGCTACGCGATCGGCGGGCGCTGGGTCGGCTACAGCGCCGCAGGCTGCGAGCACTGCGACCGCACCGGCTTCAAGGGCCGCGCGCCGCTGCACGAGCTGATGCACGTGACGCGCGAACTGCGGCGCCTGATCCAGACCGGCACGCGCGCCGAGCAGCTGCAGCGTCAGGCCATGGCCGACGGCATGCGCACGCTGCGCCAGGACGGCATCGAGAAGGTGCTGTCGGGCGTGACGTCCATCGCGGAAGTGCGGGCCAGCGCGAACAGCTAGCGCAGTATTCACGCCCCTGCGCCGGGCGTGTAGGTGTTTGCCTGACAGGCGCCACGGAAGAACCGGGACTCCAGTCATGGCGCGGGGCCGCTGTTGCAAGAACAGGGCAACTTCTACAGTCCGTTTCATCGACTCACCGATGCACTGGAGAAGGAACCCATGACTGCCGATCAGATCCTTGCCGAGATTCGCGAAGCCAACCTGTCGTACCTGATGCTGGCGCAAAGCCTGATCCGGGCCGACCGCGAGCAGGCCCTGTACCGCCTGGGCATCGGCGAGGACACCGCGACCATGATCTCCGGCCTGACCCCGGCCCAGGTCATGAAGATCGCGCAGACCAACACGCTGCTGTGCCGCTTCCGCATGGACGACGACATCGTCTGGAACCTGCTGACCAGCCACGGCAAGTCGGCCGCCAACGACCATGTCGGCCGCCTGCACGCCGCGATCCTGATGGCCGGCCGCCACCAGGAAGCCGCCTGATCCACAAGAACAAGTCCGCAGGAGAACCGCCATGCCCCGCGTCAAGAGCATCCTCACCGAGGCCAAGCAGATCGACCGTGCCGTCACGCTGATCCACCTCGGGGCGCGCCTGCAGGTGCTGGAGTCCGAGACCGACCTGAGCTACGAGCGCCTGCTGCGCCTGTACAAGGAAGTCTCGGGCAAGAGCCCGAGCAAGGGGCAGCTGCCGTTCTCCACCGACTGGTTCATGACCTGGCAGCCCAACATCCATGCCAGCCTGTTCCTGAACATCCACGAGTACCTGAACAAGGTCGCCGCGATGGACGAGATCGACGTCGTCATCAAGGCCTACCAGCTCTACCTCGAGCAGGTCGCCGCCCAGGGCCTCGAGCCGATGCTGTCGGTTACGCGTGCCTGGCGCCTCGTCAAGTTCGTCGACAACGGCATGCTGACGATGACCAAGTGTTCCTGCTGCCATGGGCATTTCGTCACGCATCCGCACGAGATCGCCAAGCACTTCGTGTGCGGGCTGTGCAACCCTCCGGCCCGTGCGGGCAAGGGCAAGGCCGCCGGCTCGCTGCGCATGGAGTCGGCAACCGCCACCCACTGATTTCTTGCTTGTCTCCTCCTGGCACAGTCCCCTGTGCTTTCAACGCGACCCCCGGGTCGCGTTTTCTTTTGGGCCACCAAGACCGGCCTGATGCGGCGATCGGGCAGGCCCCGCCCGGCCGAAACTGCCTCAAGCGCTGCGGCCCCAGGCCGATAAACAGCGCACACCCCGTCCGGAATCCTCCGCATCCATCATGTTCGTCATCGTCGGCTGGCTCGTCGCGCTCGGTTGCGTGTTCGGCGTGTTCATCGCGCACGGCGGCAACATCGGCGTCGTGCTCAAGGCCCTGCCTTTCGAGATGACCACCATCATGGGTGCCGCCATCGGGGCCTTCATCGCCAACAACCAGCCCAAGGTGCTGAAGGCCACGCTGGCCGGCTTGGGCATGTGCTTCAAGGGCAGCAAGTACACCAAGGCGCGCTACATGGAGCTGATGGCGCTGCTCTACGACATCCTGCAGAAGGCGCGCAAGGAAGGCCTGATGTCGATCGAGAACGACGTCGAGAACCCGCACGAGTCGGCGCTGTTCAAGAAGTACGAGGTCGTGGGCCACGACCACCATGTGGTCGAGTTCGTCACCGACTACCTGCGCATGATGGTCTCGGGCAACCTGAATTCGCACGAGATCGAGTCGCTGATGGACAGCGAGATCGAGACCCATCACCACGAAGCGCATGCGCCGGTGGGCGCACTGCAGCGCCTGGCCGGAGGCCTGCCGGCCTTCGGCATCGTGGCCGCCGTGCTCGGCGTCGTGAACACCATGGGCTCGGTTGGCCAGCCGCCGGCGGTGCTCGGCGCCATGATCGGCTCGGCGCTGGTCGGCACCTTCCTCGGCATCCTGCTGTCCTACGGCATTTTCGAGCCGCTCGCGGGCCTGCTCGAGCAGAAGGTCGACGAAGGCAGCAAGGAACTGCAGTGCATCAAGACCACGCTGCTGGCCTCGATGCAGGGCTACGCACCGCAGGTGGCCGTGGAGTTCGGCCGCAAGGTGCTGTAC
>DATLIE010000305.1:0-1859 GCA_035539635.1 Burkholderiaceae bacterium | reverse complement strand
GTCGTAGTAGCGCTGCGCGTTGGCGCGGTTGCGCGCGCCCTTCACCAGCGCGATGCCGCCGATCTCGTAGCCGGTGCCCTCGCACGGCGCCACCGCCTTGACCGGGTACTTGTCGTGGCGCCACTTGTCGAAGCCGAAGATGAAGCTGATGCCGACCGCCACCTCGCCCTTGGCCACGTTGGGTGCCTGGGCCTGGCCGCTGCGGGTGTAGGTGGTGGTGTTGCGGTGCAGCTTCTTCAGGTAGTCGAAGGCGGCGTCCTCGCCCATCAGCTGCACCAGCCCGGCGATGATGGTGTAGCCGGTGCCGCTGGTGGCCGGGTGCGACATCTCGATCTCGCCGCGGTAGACCGGCTTGACCAGGTCGGCCCAGCAGCGCGGCTCGGACAGCTTCTTTTTCTTGAGCACCTCGGTGTTGAAGCCGAAGCCCATGGCGCTGGTGTAGAAGCCGCCGACCCGGTTGCCCGACATCGCGTACTGCCGCACCGACCAGTCGTGCAGGTCGTTGATATAGGCCGGGCGGTACGGCTCGAGCAGGCCCTGCTCGGCGGCCTGCAGGAACGGGTCGCCGGTGCCGCCCCACCAGAGGTCGGTCTTGGGGTTGGCGGCTTCGGCGCGCAGCTGCGCGCCGATTTCGCCGGTGCCCTTGTGGGCCTGCTGCACCTTGATGCCGGTCTCGCGCGTGAAGGCCGTGGCGGCCGCCTCGCACCAGCCCGCGTCGGTGCTGCACAGCGCGTTGACGGTGCCCTGCGCGGCGGCTTGCGACGCCCCGAGCAGGAGAGTCGTGCCCAGGCAGGCGGTGGCAAGGGCACGCACGGTGTGCCGGGGGGCGAATGAAGGCATGGGCGGGTCTCCTCGTTGTTCGACGTTGTATGAAGGCGCAGGATAGCGCCGGCGTGGGTGCTTGAGGTCAGCGCACCGCCAGCAGCGGCGGCAGGTGTTCCACCAGCCAGTCGATCACCACGCGCGTCTTCAGCGGCAGGTAGCGGCTCGGCGTGCGGATCACGTGCAGCGGAAAACCGAAAGGCTCGGGCTCGTCGAACACGCGCACCAGCGTGCCGGCCGCGAGCGCGTCGGCCGCCAGCCAGGCCGGCAACCGCGCCAGGCCCATGCCGCCGATGGCGGCTTCCAGCAGCACCTCGGCGCTGTCGCAGCGCAACCGCGAGGGCAGCGCGGCCTCCACCTCCGTGTCGCCCTCGCGAAAACGCCAGGGCGAGACCTGCCCATCGCGGGCGTAGTACACGGCCTCGTGCGGCGCGACCAGCGCCGCGAGGTCGCGCGGATGGCCGCGCTCGGCCAGGTACGCGGGCGCGGCGCACAGCAGCATCCACTGCACGCCGACCGGCCGCGCCACGAGCCCCGCGCTGTCGTCGAGCTCGCCGCTGCGGATGGCCAGGTCGAGCCCTTCTTCCACGAGGTCGACGCGCCGGTCGTTGAACGCCAGCTCCAGCGACAGCTGCGGATGCTGGCGCGCCAATGCGAGCAGCAGCGGCCCGACCTTGAGCCGCCCGAGCATCGCCGGCATGCTCAGGCGCACGAGGCCGGCGGCCGTGTGGCGCGCGGCGTCGGTGAGCGCCTCGGCCGCCTCCAGCTCGGCCAGCGCGCGGCGGCAGCGCTCGTAGTAGCCGTGCCCTTCCTCGGTGAGGCTCTGGCTGCGCGTGGTGCGCAAGAAGAGGCGCGTGTCCAGCCGCGCCTCGAGCCGCGCGATGCTCTTGGCGACGGCCGAACGGGTGACGTGCAGGCGCTGCGCGGCGAGCGCGAAGCTGCCCGCCTCCACCGCCGCGACGAACTCCTCGATGCCTTGCAGGCGTTGGCTCATTGGATACTTTCAAGCACCATTCTTCGGAAAATTATCCACCACC
>DATLIE010000304.1:0-4524 GCA_035539635.1 Burkholderiaceae bacterium | reverse complement strand
CATCCAGGTGCTGCCGACCCTGTCGGCGGGCGTCACGGTGCGGCTGCAGCCGCGCTTCGACGCCGAGGCCTGGTTCGACGTCGTGGTTGCGTGGCGTCCGACGACGAGCCTGCTCGTGCCGGCGACGATGCGTGCGCTGGTCGAGCACCCGCGCTGGGCGGCGGCCGACCTGTCGTCGCTCGCCTTCGTCAACAGCGGCTCGCAGATCGTGCCGCGGCCCCTGATCGACGCCTTCCATGCGCGCGGCCTGCCGGTATGCCAGATCTACGGTGCCACCGAGACCGGACCGGTGACGCTGGTGCTGCGTCCGCACGAGGCGATGGCGCGTCCGGGCTCCGTCGGCCGGCCGGCCCGCGGCGTCGAGGTGCGCCTGGTGGACGGTGAGCTGTGGGTGCGCGCGCCGAACCTGGCGCGCGGCTACCACCGCGCGCCCGACGATGCGGCCTTCGCCGACGGCTGGTTCCGCAGCGGCGACATGGCGCACGTCGACAGCGATGGCTTCCACGAGATCGTCGGCCGCACCAAGGAGCTCATCATCTCGGGCGGCGAGAACATCCATCCGGCGGAGATCGAGCAGATCGCGCTGGCCGACCCCGCGGTGGCCGACGCCGCCGCGGTGGGGGTGCCCGACCCGCGCTGGGGCGAGGTGCCGGTGCTGGCGCTGGTGGCGCGCGCGGGACTCAGCGTCGACGAGGCGCGCCTGCGCGCGAGCTTTGACGCGCGCCTGGCGCGCTTCAAGCACCCGCGCCGCATCGTCGTGCTGCCGGCACTGCCGAAGACAGCGCTCGGCAAGACGCAGCGTGCCCTCCTGGCGCGACAATTGAGTCCACCATGAGCCTGCTCACCCGGCGTGCCCTGCTGGGGGCGCTGCCGCTGGCCGCCCTCGGTGCCGCGCGCGCCGGCGAAGTTAACCCGGACGCGCCGCCGCCCGGCCTGAGTGCAGACTTCGACCCGGTGTCCGCGCTGTGGCTGAGCCAGGCCCCCGGGCACGAGGCGCTCACCGAAGGGCTCGTCGACGCATTGCACCCTCACGTGCGCCTGGTCTGCCTGGTGGCCGACGAGGAGGGCGCGGCGCGGGCGCGGGCGCTGCGGTCGGACCTCGAGGTGGTGATCGAGCCGCGTGCCAGCTTCTTCCTGCGCGATGTGGCGGTCTTCACGCGCGAGGGCGATGGCGGCGCGGGCATCGTCGACTTCCGCGCCACCCAGTACGGCGCGGCGGCCTGGTGCGTGAAGCGCCACCCGCCCGGGCCGGAGCGCAGCGCCTGCGTGGACCACGCCAAGGCCGTCGCTGCCGAGCGCGACGGACTCGATCGTGCGCTGGCGCAGCGGCTCGGCGCGGCGCTGCATCGCACGCCGCTGGCGATGGAGGGCGGTGGCATCGAGGTCAACGGCCGCGGCCTGGTGATCGCGAACGCGGCGCTGTACGGCACGCGCAACCCCAAGCTGTCGCTGGCCGAGGTCGAGCGCGAGCTGCTGCGCCTGCCGGGCCTGCGCAAGGTGATCTGGCTGCCCGACGGCCTGGCCGAGGATGTGCACCTGCGCGCCACCATCACCGGGCCGTACGTGGCCTGGGGTTCGGGTGGCCACAGCGACCAGTTCGTGCGTTTCGCCGACGAGCGCACCGTCCTGCTGGCCTGGCCCGACGAAGCCGATGCGCGCTCGCATCCGGTCTCGCGCCTGACGCGCGTGGCGATGCGTCGCAACCACGCGCTGCTGGCGGCCGCCAGCGACGAGCGCGGCCGGCGCCTGCGGGTGATCAAGGTGCCGATGCCGCGCATCGTGCAGCGCCGCGTCGTGCTCGATGCCGAGGCCGACCTGGAACGTTCCGAGTCCTGGCGCCCGGACTACTTCGCGCCGGCCGAGGGCCGCGCCGCGGGGCAGGCGCTGTGGCAGGTGGCCACCGCGAGCTACCTGAACTTCGTCGTCGCCAATGGCGCCGTCGTGCTGCCCGACTACCTGCCCCACGGCACGCCGCCCGAACGCCAGGAGCGCGTGCGGCAGGTGTTCGAGGCCGCCTTTGCGGGGCGGCAGGTCGCCTTCGTGGACCCGATCAGCGCCAACTGGGTCGGCGGCGGCCTGCACTGCGCGACGCTGAACCAGCCCTGAACGCGCTCAGGAAGCCGCCGCCGTCCAGGCCAGGCTGGCCACGCGCAGACGTTCCGCCAGGTAGCGCGCCATGTTGCGGTACAGCGCCGCGGCAATCTCAGGATGCGCGGCCTCGATCTGCTGCAGCGCCTCGGTGCCGAGCTGCATCAGCTCGCAGTCGGTGTCGGCGATCGCATCGGCCGTGCGGCCGGCGCCGTCGAGCATGGCCATCTCGCCGAACAGGGTGCCGGGCGACAGGCTGACGAAGCGCTGGCGACGCTTTGCCTCCTGCGCGGTGGCCACCACGCTGACCGAGCCGCGCAACACCAGGTACACGCCGTCGGGCGGGTCGCCCTGGTGGAACAGCGTCGCGCCGGCCTGCAGAGAGACTGGCCGCAGGTGCTCCAGCACGAAGCTTGCCGCGGCGGCGTCGAGCCCTTGCAGCAGCGCGTTGTCGAGCGCCGGGACGCGGTGGTCGTCCGGCGCGTCGCCTTCGTCGGCGAGCAGCAGGCGCTCGCCATGCTCGATCGCGCGGTCGGCATCGTCGAACAGGTCGTGGCCCGCGCTCTTGTCGACCCCGAACGAGTCCAGCCGGTGCGCGTGGTCGCTGTGCGCGCCGACATGCGCCAGCAGCAGCGCCTTGCCCTCGAGCGCCAGGCGCTGCCTGAGTTGGGCCAGCATCAGCGCGCCCGACTCGTCGATCGAGCCGACGCGCCGGAAGTCCAGCACCAGGCAACGCATGTCCGGGGGCAGCGACTCGGCCTCGTCGATAAGGCGCTCGGCGCTGCCGAAGAAGAGTGCACCCTCGAGCTCAAACACCGCGATGCGATGCCTCAGCGGCTGCAGCCGCTGCTCCACTTGTGGCGGATAGATGCGGCGTGACGGCCGCAGTGCGCCGTCGGTTCTTGCGCGCAGCAGCGAGCGGTGCATGCCCTGCATGAAGACGACACCGGACAACAGCACGCCCACCACGACGCCCGCGGCAGGGCCCTGCCACAGCGTCAGCGCGCAGACCACCAGGCCGATGGCCAGGCTCTGCCGCACGGCGCACGGGGTCGGTCCGTCGCGGCGTTCGAACAGCCAGCGCCCGATCAGGCGCAGCGACCAGCGGTCGGCCAGCGAGACGCCGATGGTCAGCATCGCCCCGGCGAGCACGGCCTGCGGCAGCAACCCGATCAGCCCGCCGCCGAGCGCGAACAGCAGTGCACTGGCGACCACCGAGCCGAGCGCGGCGGCGCGTCCGCGGCCGCCGGCCTGCAGGATCGCCAGCGCGCGCGTGCGCAGCAGCGCGGCGGGCAGGGCGCCCACCAGACCGCCGGCGACGTTGGCCCAGCCGAGCGCCGCGAGTTCGCGCCCCTCGCCATTGCGCTCGCCGAGTTGCTGGTCGAGGGCGCGCAACGACAGGATCGACTCCAGGCTGCCGACCACTGCCATCACCGCCGCGCTGAGCAGCAGGTCGGGCAGCAGCGCGGGCCAGTCCGGCCCCGGGCCAGCGCTGTCGAAGGCAGCAAGCAGGCCCATGACCGGCCAGTGGCCGTCGCCCCCGGCCATGACGGGGCCCAGGTGGGCACCCGGCCAGAGCCACACAAGGAGGTGATAGACCGCGGCGCCGCTGGTCACAGCCAGCAGCGCCGCCGGCACGCGCGGCGCCTTCCATGCCAGCAGCCAGATCAGGGCGGCCACCCCGAACCCGAGCAACATCGGTCCGGAGACCAGCGCGCTGGCCGCCGGTGCGAGGCCAGCGCTCCCGTCGGGCCGTGCGGCCGACAGCAGCACCGGCAATTGCGAAACCAGCACCAGCACCGCGATGCCGTTCATGAAGCCGGCGAGCACCGAGTGCGGCACGAAGCGCACGAGACGGGCCAGACCCAGGGACGCCATCGCCACCTGCATCAGCCCCATCGCCACGACGCTCAGGCCCAGCGGCACCAGCACGTTGGATCCGGGGTGGGCCAGTGCGTCGGGCGCATCCTGCAGTAGGCGAACCATCAGGCCGGCATAGACCAGCGCGGTGGCCGAACTCGGACCGGCCACCGGCAGGCTGGAGCGCGCCAGCAGCGCCAGCACCAGGGCGCTCACCACCGTGGTCGCGAACGAGGCGGCGACGCCGAGGTGGGCCGCGGCCGGGCCCATCGGCGCGAAGGCGAACACGCCCAATGTGATCGTCACCGCCACGGTGACGATCGCGCCCACGGCACCGGGCCAGAGGCTGGAAGGGGCGAAAGGGCGGGTCGGGTTGGCAGCGGTTCCGCGGGTCATCGGTGTGCCGCTTGCGGCGGCTCAATACGACACGCCCGGCTGCGGTTCAGTGTACGCGGCGCAAGCGCCAGGACTTGAAAGCCAAGGGCCTGCGCCCATCTCCGTGCGAACCCGGAGTTCCCCATGCGAATCGACAAACTGACGAGCACTTTCCAGCAGGCACTGGCCGAGGCCCAGAGC
>DATLIE010000303.1:0-5880 GCA_035539635.1 Burkholderiaceae bacterium | reverse complement strand
TACGTAGGCGGTCGCGCACAGCGCGGCGGCCAGCGCGGCGAGCAGCACCGCCACGCCGATCAGCACGGCGTGCGGACGCAGCCGGGTAGCGAACTGATCCAGCGCCACGCCCCCGGCCAGCAGCGCCAGGGCCGTGCGGATCCAGGCCAGGAAGGTCCGTTCGTTGGCCAGCGAGAAGCGGTAGTCCGGCTCTTCTCCTTCCTGCCGCCAGCGCGGTTCGAACATCGGTCTGCTCCTTCGGTCGTTCGTCCAGGGCCGGACTGTAAGTCGGCGGCTGCGCGAACCCGGGCGCGCTTGCGGCGCCACGAACGGCCGCGGCGCGCGATGCGCGCTCCGCTGTGCGCGGGCGGGCCACGCAGGGGCTTCGTCGGCGTGTCGGGACCGGGGATGCACCCAAGCCCAGCGGCACGGCAAGCGGGTGCCCTGGGGAGGCTGACGCTTTGCTGAGCGCGGCGCAACGCATCGGGCAGTCGCCGCGCGGCAGGTAGAGCGTGGATCGCGTTCCATGCCCGGCATACGGCGTGCGCTTCCCGCTTACGCGCCACACCACACACCACACACCGCACACCGAACACCGCACACCGCACACCGCACGCCGCACACCAAGCGGCCGCGGCTTGCGGCACGACGCATCAGCCGTATCACCCGCACAACGCACGACGATCCGCGCTCAACGAGTTGCGCATGACGGGTCACGCACGACGATCCACGCATGGCGAGCCATTCACGACGAGCCATGCACGACGGGCCACATGGCTCTCGCCCGGGCCACGAGCACTGGCCACAAGCGACGAGCCATCACAGAACAACCACTCGCCACTCGCCACTCGCAACTGGCCACTGGCCCGTCGCAACTCCCCACCGATCCGCAACCGTTCCACGAATGCCTTGGAGCGGCGTCTCCGCGAGGCACATGGCCTTGCGCTGTGCTTCGGCTTTCTGCGTGGACAGTCAGCCGCACGCGTCGGCATGCCGCAGTTCCAGCGACCGCCCTTCCTCGAGTCGCGCGCAGCGCTGCTCGCCGACGGGCTCAGGGTGCGCGCGCAGGTCGAGCGGCAAGTCGCCAGCCCAGCGATCGCCCTCGGCGGCGCCGCCGTCCGACGGTCGCGCGCCTGCCTCGCGCGCGGCGCCTCAGCTCTCTTCGTTGGAGGCCAGGCCCGCGCCCGGCGGCGCGGCGTGCTGCACCTTCAGCGACCGCACTTCCTCGATCAGCTCGCGCAGCAGCTGCTCGCGCGTCTCGCGCTTGGCGCTCTTGCGCGAGTCGAGCGGCAGGCTCGCCAGCTCCTCGCGGATCGACTGCACCAGCGCCACCGCCCGCTGGTAGCGCGGGTCGTCGGGCAGCGGGGCGAGGCGGTCTCGCTCGGCCTCGGCACGGCGAATTCGATGTATGAGGGTGATCACACGCGCACTGCTGGCTGCCCTCATCGTTCCCTCCGCGTCACGACTGGACCCGCGCGGCCGGTCCGTCGCCGAGGCGGGGAACCGAGCCGCGCACTGGACGTCCGCATGCGGCTTCGTCGAGCCGCTTCGACCTTGCGAACGCAGGCGGTTTCACTTTAACGAGCCCACTACACGGTGGCAAGCGCGGCCCGGCGTGCGTCGCGATGCGAAGGCGCACGGCCCGAAGCCCCGCAACGTCGAGTGAAGCGCATGCGCTGCGCAGCCCGCGCAAGCCCCTTCAGCGCGGACGACTTCGCCCCCCTAACTTCGCTCGAACCCACAACTTGGTGGTCCCACGTTCTCGGCCGGCTTCACTACATTGGTCCGCACCGGGCCCCGCCGCGACGAGCCGATCCAGGCGCGACGGCGGGCGCACCGGTCCCGGCCGAATCCGCAGCAGGCGCGGGAGGCCCGTTCGACGGAGGGGTGCGCACATGAACATCGCAGTGGTGGGTCTGGGCTACGTGGGTCTGCCGTTGGCCATCGAATTCGGAAAGTGCTTCACGACCTACGGCATCGATCTCTCGGTCGAGAAGATCGACGCCTACCGCGACGGGCTCGACCCGGCCGGGCAGGTCAGCGCCGAGGAGTTCCGGGCGGCCAGCGGTTTGCATTTCAGCCGCGAGGAGGCGTTGCTGCGGCATGCGGACTTCATCGTCGTCGCGGTGCCGACGCCGGTCGACGCCGCGCACCGGCCCGACTTCGGGCCGCTGCTGAGTGCCTGCGACACGGTGGGTCGGCACCTCAAGGTCGGGGCCACGGTGGTGTTCGAGTCCACCGTCTACCCGGGGGCGACCGAGGAGATCTGCATTCCCCGGCTGGAGGCGATGTCCGGGCTGCGCTGGAAGCGCGACTTCTTCGTCGGCTACTCGCCCGAGCGCATCAACCCCGGCGATCGCGAGCACCGCCTGCCGACCATCCTGAAGATCGTCTCGGGCGACACGCCGGAGACGCTCGAGCGCGTCGCGGAGACCTACGGCCGCATCATCACCGCGGGCGTGTACCGCGCGCCCTCGCTGCAGGTCGCCGAGGCCGCGAAGGTCGTCGAGAACACGCAGCGCGACCTGAACATCGCGCTGGTCAACGAGCTCTCGCTGATCTTCCATCGCGCGGAGATCGACACCATCGAGGTGCTGAAGGCGGCGGGCACGAAGTGGAACTTCATGCGCTACCACCCCGGGCTGGTCGGCGGCCACTGCATCGGCGTAGACCCCTACTACCTGCTGCACAAGGCCGAGATGCTCGGCTACCAGCCGCAGGTGATCCTGGCCGGGCGGCGCATCAACGACGGCATGGGCAAGTTCGTCGCGGAACAGACGGTCAAGTGCCTGATCCAGGCGGGCTTCCACGTGCGCGACGGCAACGCCATCGTGCTCGGGCTGGCTTTCAAGGAGAACTGCCCCGACCTGCGCAATTCCAAGGTGATCGACGTGGTGCGCGAGCTGAAGAGCTACGGCATGAACGTGTACGTCCACGACCCGGTGGCGTCGCCCCAGGAGGCGCGCGAGGAGTACGGCATCGAGCTGTGCGACTGGGACGCGCTGCCGCGCGCCGAGGCCATCGTCTCGGCCGTGCCGCACCGTGCGCTGCTCGAGCGCCCGCTCGATGCCGTGCTCGACAAGCTGGAACCGGGCGGCGTCTATGCCGACGTCAAGAGCACCGCGGACCAGGCGGTCATGCGCGCCCGCGGCGTGCGCGTCTGGCGGCTGTAAAGCGGGCCGACGGCGGCTCGCCCTCTTTGCGGCGATCCGTGAGCGGCGCGCCGTGAAGCTGCACGCGTGACGCGTCTCCCACGCGCGGGGCGGGCGCAGGCTGCGTTGCGCGGTCCGTCCCGCCGCGACGCGGCTTGCGCGTGAAAGGAGGGGCCCGGCAGGGGCGGCCTCGAGGCGGCCTTCGACCGTCGATGAAGCGCGCGCCGCCGTCTCGAGCGCCGCGGCTCAGACCGCCAGCGACGGCGTTGGCCCCAGGCCGAGCGGCGCATCGGCCACCGGGCCGCGGCGATCCTCGCTCACGGAAGGCCGTGAGCCGATGAACTGCCGATGCCACAGCTCCAGCACCAGCAGGCAGAAGACGTCCTTGCCGACCCGCTCGCCGCGCTGGTGGGCCGCCAGCAGTTCGGCGCAGGCGCCGCGCGAGATCCAGGCCGCCGACAGGGCGTGCGGCGACAGCAGGGTGTCGTGCACGTAGTCGCGCAGCTCGTGGCGCAGCCAGCGGTCGTACGGCACCGGGAAGCCGGCCTTCGGCCGATCGAGGATGGCGCGCGGCACGATCGGCGCCAGCGCGGCCTTCAGGATGCGCTTGAGCTGCAGGCCCTGGACCTTGTAGTGCGCCGGCAGGCCGGCGGCGAACTCGAGCACGCGGTGGTCCAGCAGCGGCACGCGCAGCTCGACCGAGGTGGCCATCGTCATCTTGTCGGCCTTGACCAGCAGGTCGTCCGGCAGCCACGACATCGTGTCCACGTAGAGCATGCGGCCCAGCAGCGAGCCGGCGTCGGAGCGGTCCCACAGATCGCGCGCCGTGTTCTCCGGCGCCGAGCGCGCCAGCACCTGGCGCAGCCCGGGCGGGTAGAGGGAGGCGCGCAGCCGGTTCAGCGGGGTCCAGGGGGTGGCGGTGCGGCTGAAGTAGTAGTCGCGCATGGCCGGGCGCACCAGATCGGCGTAGTGCTTCAGCCCGCGCAGCCGCCCGACCGCCAGCGCGCGGTAGAGCGGCGAAAGCAGCGGCCTGGCCGGCCCGAGCAGGCGCTTGAGCCGTTCGTGGATCAGCAGGTTGCGGTAGTCCTGGTAGCCGCCGAAGGCCTCGTCGCCGCCCTCGCCCGACAGCAGCACCTTCACGCCGCTCTGGCGAGCCAGTTGCGCGACGGCGTGCAGCGCGACCGCCGGCGGCTCGCAGACCGGCTCCTCCATGTGCCAGACGTACTTCGGCAGGAAGTCGCGGAAGTCGTCGGCGTCGAGCCGGGCCTCGTGGTGCACGCTGCCGAAGTGTGCGGCCGCGAGCCGCGCGTAAGGCCGCTCGTCGATCACGCCCTCGCCGCCGAAACCGATGGTGAAGCTGTGCAGCGGCTCGGAGGACTGCGCGGACGCGAAGCCGAGCACCGCGCTGGAGTCCACGCCGCCGCTGAGCAGCACGCCGACCGGCACGTCGCTCATCATGTGGTCGGTGACGGAGCGCTGCAGCAGCCCGCGCAGCTGCTCCGCGGCGGCCTCGAAGGACGGTGCGCGTGCCGGCTCGTGGAACTTGAGGTCCCAGTAGCGGCGCACCTCCACCCGGCCGCGCTCGACCGACAGCGTGTGGCCGGGGCGCAGCTTGTGGACGCCTTCGACCAGCGTGCGCTCGCCGGGCAGGTAGTAGTGCTTGAGGAAGGCGTCGAGCGACCGCGGATCGAGCCCGACGCGCACCTCCGGGTCGACCAGCAGGCTCTTCATCTCGGAGCCGAACAGCAGCGAGCGTCCCGTGTCCGTCCAGTACAGCGGCTTGATGCCCAGGCGGTCGCGCGCCAGCAGCAGGCGCTGGCGCCGCTCGTCCCACAGCGCGAAGGCGAACATGCCCTCGAACATCGGCACGCAGTCGTCGCCCATCTCCTCGTAGAGATGCACGATGACCTCGGTGTCGGTCTCGGTGCGGAAGCGGTGGCCCTGGCGCTCCAGGCGCGCGCGCAGCGCGCGGTGGTTGTAGATCTCGCCATTGAACACCACCTGGACCTGGCCGTCCTCGTTGCCGATCGGCTGGTCGCCGGTGTGCAGGTCGATGATGGCCAGCCGGCGGTGGCCGAGCGCCACCGGTCCGCTGAAGTAGGCGCCGCTGCCGTCGGGGCCGCGGTGCGCGATCACGTCGGTCATGCGCTGCAGCAGCGGACGGTCGGCCGGGCGGGCCGGGTCGAAATGAAGCTTGCCGCAGATGCCGCACATGGCGCGCTCCTAGCCGTAGATGCTCGGCCGCATCAGCAGGCGCCGCAGCTGCTGGTCGCGCAGGTAGTGGATCACCTCCGACTCCACCCGCGGCAGGTCCCGCACGTAGCCTGAGCAGTAGCCGGCCAGCAGCGCCACGGCCTGCGCGCCGAAGGGCGGGTGCATCAGGCGGCGTGCGCACTTGGCGAGCATGAACAGCGGGTGATAGCCGGCGATGTAGTTGGCGCGGCCGTTCTTCATCGCGTTGCGCCAGGCGCCGTCGACGCTGCCGGTGGGCTTGAGCTGCAGCACGCGCAGGTCGTCGAAGGTGCGCGTCGTCCAGCCGTGCAGGTTGGCCTTGACCTCGTCGATCGTGTCCCAGCCCGGGGCGCGCAGCAGCGGCGCAATGCGCTCCCAGCAGGCGCGGCGGTAGATCTTGGTCGCGCCGCGCACGTGGAACGGCGGGTCCCCGACGGAGTCGACGATCACCTGGCCCTGCTCCTCGCGGCACACCAGGCCGCCGCCGATGCCGAGCACCGGGTCGCGCTCGAAGTGC
>DATLIE010000302.1:0-1568 GCA_035539635.1 Burkholderiaceae bacterium | reverse complement strand
GTGGAACACCTCGACGCCCACCGCCGCCACGTCCTCGTAGATGTCGGGCTTCTCGCTCGACACGCGCACCGCGGTCACCGCCGGGTGCGCGAGCAGGGCGTGGGCGATGTCGTCGACCAGGGTCTCCTGCAGGTTGATGTGGCCCTGGGCGATGCGCTTGCGCACGGTGGCGTGGACGAAGTCGTAGTCGACCACCTCGTGGATCTTGTCGTGCCGCGGCGTCGACAGCCCGAGCGCCACGAACAGGTCGACGTTGATGAACAGCCGCTGGCTGCCGGCCTTCTCGTGGGCGTGGATGCCGATGTTGGCGTCGAGCAGCACCTCGCGCAGGAAGATGCGCCGGCAGTTGGCGAGGCGGGGGTCGAGCAGCCAGCTCATTGCTTCTCCGTCAGGAACATGATGTCGCGCGGCGAGGCGATCAGGTGCTGCCCGCCGTCGACCAGCAGGGTGGTGCCGGTCACCGCCCGCGCGCGCGCCAGGTAGACCACCGCGGCGGCAATGTCCTCGGGGGTACTCGAGCGGCCGAGCGGCGTGCGGCCGTGCGCGCGTTCGAAACCGGTACGGCTCTGCGACCCCGAGCGCAGGGTGATGCCGGGTGCGACACCGACGACGCGCACGCGCGGGGCGAGCGCCTGCGCGAGCAGCGTCGTGGCGTGCTCGAGCGCCGCCTTGGTCAGCGTGTAGGCGAAGAAGTCCGGGTTCGGGTTGAACAGTTTTTGGTCGAGCAGGTTGACGACCACGCCCTGCGCGCCACGCGGCAGTTGCGCGGCGAGCGCCCGGGCCAGCAGCACTGGCGCGCCGAGATTTACCGCGGCGAGGCGCGCATGACGTGCGACCGTGAAACGGCGCACATCGTCGAACTCGAACAGCGAGGCGTTGTTGACCACGCAGCGCACGGCGCCGAGCGCCGGCTTCACGCGCGCGAGCAGGCCCCGCACCGCGCGCTCGTTGGCGAGATCGCAGGGCAGCGCGACCGCGCGGCGGCCGAGAGCTTCGACCTGCGCGACGGTGGACTGCGCATCGCGCTTCGAGCGGCCGTAGTGAATCGCGATGTCCCAGCCATCGGCGGCGAGCGCGAGCGCGAGTGCGCGGCCGATGCGGCGTGCGCCACCGGTGACCAGCGCGACGGAGGAGGCAGGCATCGATGTCGGATGGAAGGCGCCGCAGTCTACCGAGTGGCCGCACGGCACGAACGCCACGCAAGGACTTGGCAGGGAACCCCCGACAAAGCAGGTGCACCGCGCAGGCCCACCGCGGCAGGCGCACGGCGGCAGGCGCACCGGGCAGCGCACCGCGTAGCATCGCAGCGATGCGACCGTCTTCGCTGCCCGAGCCCGACGCCGACCTGCTTGCGCATAGTGCCCAGGTGCAGGCGACGATCGTCGCTGCCATCGACGCGGCGGGCGGCTGGCTGCCGTTCGACCGGCTGATGGAGCTCGCGCTCTATGCGCCCGGCCTCGGCTACTACGCGGCGGGCGCGACCAAGTTCGGCGCCGCCGCGCGCGGCGGCGACTTCGTCACCGCCCCGGAACTGTCGCCGCTGTTCGCGCAGGCGCTGGCGCGCCAGG
>DATLIE010000301.1:0-10599 GCA_035539635.1 Burkholderiaceae bacterium | reverse complement strand
GGGCATGATCCGCCTCGCCGTCGGCCTGGACGACGTCGAAGACCTGAAGGCCGACCTGGCGCGCGGCCTGTCGCTGCTCTGAAGATGGTTCGCACCCGCATTGCCCCGTCGCCGACGGGCTTCCTGCACCTGGGCACCGCCCGCACGGCGCTGTATTCCTGGGCCTACGCACGTCACCACGGCGGCCAGTTCGTGCTGCGCATCGAGGACACCGACGTCGCGCGCTCGACGCAGGACTCCGTGGACCAGATCCTCGCCTCGATGCAGTGGCTGGGACTCGATTACGACGAAGGCCCGGTCTACCAGATGCAGCGCCTCGAGCGCTACCGTGACGTGGCCGAGCAGTTGATCGCTGCCGGCCATGCCTACCGCTGCTACTGCACGCCCGAGGAGCTGGATGCGATGCGCGAGGCGCAGCGCGCGCGAGGCGAGAAGACGCGCTACGACGGCCGCTGGCGCCCCGAGCCCGGCAAGGTGCTGCCGCGGGTGCCCGAGGGTGTGCCACCGGTGATCCGTTTCGCGAACCCGCTTGACGGCGACGTGAGCTGGGACGACCTGGTCAAGGGACCGATCTCGATCTCGAACGGCGAGATCGACGACCTGATCATCGTGCGGCCACCCCAGGAGGGGGCTCCTGACGGCGCCCTGGGCGTGCCGACCTACAACTTCGCCGTCGTCGTCGACGACTGGGACATGAAGATCAGCCATGTCTTCCGCGGCGACGAGCACATCAACAACACGCCGTGGCAGATCAACATCTTCCGCGCGCTCGGTGCGGCGCTGCCACGCTTCGGCCACCATCCGATCATCCTGGGCGAGGACGGCCTGAAGCTGTCGAAACGGCGTGGCGCGGTCAGCGTGACGGCGTACGAGGAAGCCGGCTACCTGCCCGAAGGCATGCTCAACTATCTCGCGCGCCTGGGCTGGAGCCACGGTGACGAAGAGCTCTTCACGCGCGAGCAGATGGTGCAGTGGTTCGACGGCAGCCACCTAGCGAAGAGCCCGGCGCAGTGGGACCCGGCGAAGCTGGCCTGGGTCAATGCCCACCACCTGAAGCACGCCGACGATGCGCGCCTGGCCAAACTCGTGCAGCGCCAGTTCGCCACGCGCGGCATCGTGGCGATGGACCTCGATCACCTCGCGCGCGCGTGCGCCCTGTTCAAGGACCGCTGCAGCACGACGGTGGAACTGGCCGACTGGCTGCAGATGTACTTCGCGCCGGTCACGCCGAGCGAGCTCGATCTCGCCACGCACGTGGGCGACGCTGCCAAGCCTGCGATCCGCGCGCTGCGCGATCAGTTCACGACGATCGAGTGGAGCAAGGACGCGATCGCGGCAGCGATGAAGGCCGCGCTCGCTGCGCATGGTCTGAAGATGCCGCAACTGGCGCCCGCGCTGCGTGTGTTGGTGTGCGGCCGCGCGCAGACGCCGTCGATCGACGCGGTTCTCGCCCTCTTTTCCAGGGACCGGGTGCTGGAGCGGCTCGCGACGGTATGAAAACCCTGGCTATAATCGCGGTCTCGCTTGAACGGCGTAGCCGCTCTCGTGTCTTCGGATCGGGGGTATAGCTCAGCTGGGAGAGCGCTTGCATGGCATGCAAGAGGTCAGCGGTTCGATCCCGCTTACCTCCACCAATACCGAGGCAGCGCGCGGTTCGAGTCGATGAAGGATCTGTTTGTCCCCTTCGTCTAGAGGCCTAGGACACGACCCTTTCACGGTTGTAACAGGGGTTCGAATCCCCTAGGGGACGCCAAGTTCGGTCGCACTTGCGCAGCAATGCGGAACGCGACCACCGCGCGGAGCGGTAGTTCAGTTGGTTAGAATACCGGCCTGTCACGCCGGGGGTCGCGGGTTCGAGCCCCGTCCGCTCCGCCAAACGATTCAACGGGTCAGCCTGCAAGGGCTGGCCCGTTTTGCTTGGGGCTTCAGCCCGACCGTGCGAAGTGCTGCGCCGCGCGTCCCAGGTGCGAGACGAAGTGGCGCACCGCAGGCGACAGGGCGTTCTGCGGCCGCGACAGCGCGGCCAGCGTGGCCGACAGCGGACCCTCGCGCACCGGCACCACCACCATGAACTGGGCCGCGAGCGGATGCAGCGCGATCGGCTGCGGCATCAGGCCCACATAGTCGCCGCCGCAGATCAGCGACAGCAGCGACAGCGTCGAATTGACCAGCGCCGCGGCGGGTGGTGGGGGCAGCCCATGCTGGGCGAACAGGTGGCGCGCGTAGCCCGAGTCAGCGGTCGGACCGGTGAAGACCCAGCGCGCGTGGGCCAGCTCCGACAGCGAACGCGCGCGTGCCAGCGGGTTGTCCTTCGCCACCACCACCACCATCGAGATCGGCATCAGCGGCTCGACGATCAGCTCGCCCGACGGAATGCCGGCCGGCAGCGGCCCAATGGCCACGTCCACCTCGCCCTTGCGCAAGCGCGAGAGTTGCTCGATGTAGAGCTCCTCGTGCACGCGCAACCGGATCTGCGGGAACTCGCGGCTGAAGGTGCGCAGCGTTTCGGGAATCAGCATCATCACCGCCAGCGGCACCGCGGCGATGCTGAGGTCGCCCACCATCGCGCCACCCAGTTGGCGGATCTGGTCGACCGCGGTCGACAGCTCACGCTCTGCGGACCGCGCGTGTTCGAACAGCACCTTGCCCTGGGCCGTGGGCGACACGCCGGTGCTCGAGCGCGTGAGCAGGCTGGTCCCGAGTTCGCGCTCGAGTTCGCGGATGGCCTTCGTCAGCGCCGGCTGCGACAGCCCCAGGCGCCGCGCGGCATTGCGCAGGCTGCCTAGTTCCACGGCGGCAACGAGGGCGCGCAGCGCGAGCAGCTTCATGCAAACCATGATAACGAGCGGTTATCGCGGGTGGCTTTGCGGCATCTCTGCGCCGTGGGGCGCGCCCCATAGACTCCTGCGCCTTTGCGTGCCACCGTGGTCAGACGACGCATCAGCGCCGACGAACACACGAAGGCAGTTTGCGTTCATGACCATCACCGGCACCACCCGCGTCTTCTTCATCCTCGGCGATCCGGTCGCGCAAGTTCGTGCCCCGGAGGTCTACAACCACCTGTTCGCCCGGCACGGCATCGACGCGGTGCTGGTGCCGCTGAAGCTGCCGGCCGCGGCGCTGCCGGGCTTCCTGCAGCACGGCATGGCGGCCGAGAACATCGGCGGCTTCTGGGCCACGATCCCGCACAAGGGGCAGTTGGCGGCGCTGCTCGACCCGGCAGACCCGGTGGCGCAGATCGCCCGTGCCGTCAATGCGGTGCGGCGCCTGCCCGACGGACGGCTCGAAGCGGCGTTGTTCGACGGCATCGGCTTCGGCAAGGGCCTCGACCACTTCGGCATCGACGTCAAGGGCCAGCGTGTGCTGGTGGTCGGCGCCGGTGGTGGCGGCCATGCGGTGGCCGCCGCGATCGCGCAGCGCGCTCCGGCCGCACTGGCGGTGTTCAACCGTACGCGGGACCGCTCGGCCGCGTTGGTCGAGCGCCTGCGCCCGATCGTCGGTGCGGCCGCATTGGTGGCCGCGAGCGCCGACCCGGCGGGCTTCGACCTCATCGTGAACTGCACTTCCCAAGGACTGAAGGCCGACGACCCGCTGCCTTTCGACCCGACGCGCGTGGACGCCGGCGCGGCCGTGGTCGACATCATCATGAGCAAGGTGCCTACGCCTCTGCTGCAGCAAAGTCGCGCGCTCGGCCTGAAGGCCGAGGCCGGCTTCGAGATGCTGGTGCAGCAGGTGCCCGAGTACCTGCGCTTCTTCGGCTTCGAGACCCTCGCGCAAACCCTGCAATCCGATCTCGGCGAGGTCCGTTCACTGCTTCATCCCAAGTAGACCAGGAGACAAGACATGGCCTTGCGCATCCGTTCGCTGCTCGCGGCAGCCGCACTCTTTGCCGCCGCGACCGCGTCGGCCCAGCCGATCAAGATCGCCGGCATCGTCGAGCTGTCCGGCGCCGGCGCCACATCGGGCACCAACTTCAAGAACGGCGTCGAGCTGGCAGTCAAGGAGATCAACGCCGCGGGCGGCATCCTCGGCCGGAAGATCGAACTCGGCAGCGCCGACACGCAGAGCAACCCCGGCGTGGCCAAGGGCCTGGCCACCAAGGCGGTGGACGACGGCGTGTTCGCAGTCTTCGGCCCGGTGTTCTCCGGCTCGATCCTGGTCAGCATGGCCGAGACGCGCAAGGCCGAGGTGCCCAACTTCACCGGCGGCGAGGCCGCGGCGATCACCAAGCAGGGCAACCCGTACGTCTTCCGAACCAGCTTCACGCAGGACACCGCGATGCCCAAGGTGGCGCGCTACGTCGCCAACAACCTGAAGGCCAAGACGGTGGCGCTGATCTACGTCAACAACGACTTCGGCAAGGGCGGGAAGGACGCATTGATCAAGGCGCTCGAGCCGCTGGGCGTGAAGGTCACCACCGACATCTCGACCGACCAGAACCAGGTCGACTTCTCGGCCGCGGTGCTGCGCGCCAAGCAGGCCAACACCGACGTGGTGTTCTGCTACACGAACGAAGAGGAATCGGCGCGCCTGCTGCGCGAGCTGCGCAAACAGGGCGTCACCAAGCCGATCGTCGGCGAGACCGTGCTGACGAGCCAGAAGGTGATCGAGCTGGCCGGCGAGGCCGCCAACGGCGCCGTGGCCCACGTGGGACTGACCGTGGACGCGCCGATCCCCGCGATGCGCGCCTTCCGCGCCAAGTTCGAGAAGGAATGGAAGTTCACGCCCGACCACAACGGCATCAAGGGCTACACCGGCGTCTATGTGCTCAAGGCCGCGATCGAGAAGGCCGGCAAGCTCGACCGCCAGCTGGTCGCCAAGACGATGCATGGCCTGAAGCTCAAGGCCGCCGACCATCCGGGCATCCTGATGGACGTGAGCTTCGACGACAAGGGCGACCTCGACCGCGAGAGCTTCATGGTCGAGGCGCGCGACGGCAAGCAGGTGGTCAAGGAAGTGCTGCCGCCGCTCGGTGCGAAGTGATGGCATGAGCGTGTTCGACGAGCCGAAGGTCGACACGCATTGCCACGTGCTCGACCCGGCGCGTTTTCCGTACGCGCCGGACGTCGCCTACCGCCCCGCCGGGCAGGAGCAGGGCGGCATCGACCAGTACCTGCAGGTGATGGATGCCTACGGCATTCGCCATGCGCTGCTGGTCGGCCCCAACTCGGGCTACGGCACCGACAACCGCTGCCTGCTCGATGCGATCGCCCGCGCGCCGCAGCGACTCAAGGGCATCGCCTTCGTCGGCCTCGACACTGGCGACGACGAGTTGCGCAGCCTGCAGGCGCAGGGCGTCATCGGCCTGGCGCTCAACGCCGCCCTGCTTGGCGTCGAGCATTGCCAGCGTGCCGGCCCGCTGCTGGCGCGCGCCGCGGCACTCGACTTGTTGCTGTCGCTGCAGGTCGAGCACGACCAGCTCGTTGCGCTGCAGCCGATGCTCGAAGACAGCGGCATCCGCGTGATGGTCGACCACGGCGGCCGCCCAGACCCGACGCGTGGCGTCGGGCAGCCGGGTTTCCGGGCCTTGCTCGCGATGGCGCGCAACGGTCGCACCGCGGTCAAGCTCTCGGGCTACCAGAAGTTCTCGACCCAGCCGCCGCCGTGGCCCGATGCACGGCCCTTCGTCGACGCGCTGCTCGAGGCGTTCACGCCCGACGCCTGCCTGTGGGCCAGCGACTGGCCCTTCCTGCGCGCGCCGCACCGGCTCGATGTCGGCCCGCTGCTGCGCCTGGCCGAGCAACTGCTGCCCGATGCAGCCGACCGTCGGCGCGTGTTCTGGGATACGCCGCGCCGCTGGCTCGGCTTCTGACAGGCGGTGACGACACTCTCCCTTCGCGCGCTGCGCGCGGTGGAGGCGGTGACGGAGGCCGGCGGCGCCTCGCAGGCGGCGCTGGCGCTGCACCAGTCGCCGTCGGCGGTCACGCGCGCGGTGCAGGGTGCGGAGCAGGCGCTCGGCGTGGCGCTGTTCGAGCGTGGCGCGCGCGGCATGGTGGCCACCGCGGCGTGCCAGACGCTCGCGCTGCGCGTCGGCCGCGCGATGCAGGCGCTGCAGGTTGCGGCGCAGGGCCTGCGCCAGCGCGGCGCGCCGGCCTCGGTGGCCTCGCTGCCGCGCTTGGCCAGTGACGCACTGCTGCACGCGCTGGTGGCGCGCGCGGCGCATGCCACCGAGGCGGCGGCCGCGCAGTCGCTCGGGCTGTCCCAACCGGCCTTGCACCAGGCCCTGCGCCGCCTCGAGCACGCGGCCAAGACGCAACTCTTCGAGCGCACGCGCAGCGGCACGCGGCTCAACGAGTCGGGCGAGTGGCTCCTGCAGCAGGCCAAGATCGCGCTGGCCGAGATCCGCATCGGGCATGAAGAGCTTGCGCGCTGGCGCGGGCAGGGCAGCTCCCAACTTGCGATCGGCTCGCTGCCGATGGCCAGCGACGTGCTGGTGCCGCAGGCGGTGGCCCTGGTGCTCGCACAGGAACCGGCCCTGCGCATCACGGTCAAGGACGGTACCTACGAGTCGCTGACGCAGTTGCTGCGCAGCGCCGACATCGACTTCATGGTCGGCCCGCTGCGCGGTGCCGACGCCGCAAGCGACCTCGAGGAGGAGACGCTCTACGTCGACCGATTCGTTGCGGTGGTGCGGCGCGGACACCCGCTGCTGCACAGTGGCCGCCGCGCGTCCCTGCGCCGGCTCGCGCCTTTTCCTTGGATCGGGCCGTTGCCGGGCACGCCGGCGCACGCGGTGTTTGAGCGTCTGTTCGCGCAGGCCGGGCTCGAGGCACCAACCGTCGCGTTGCGAGCGCACAGCCCGGCGGTCGTGCGCTCGGTGCTGCTGGCGGGTGACCATGTCGCGCTGCTCTCGCCGCTGCAGGTGCAGGCCGAGGTGCGCTCGGGCCTGCTGGCCTGCGCTTCCGGCCCGCTGCCGGGCTCGGAGCGCGCGATCGGCATCACGCAACGGCGCGATGCGCTCGCGTCGCTGGCATGTCGCACTGCGCTGACAGCGCTGCGGCGGGTCACCGCCGACGCGCTGGCCGGCTTGCGCTCATAAGCGAAACGCAAGGCTCGGCCCGCATGTCGCACTGGTCGCGCGCTGCACGCGCGGCGATGCTTGGTGGTTGATCGGGTGTCGCTGGCGGCGCCCGCCCGCGCCGCGCGAGGCCATAAGCGGCAGCGATAGGCACCTTCGTGGTTCGGTCGTTTTCGGTCGTTCCCCGCGGGTGCCCGCATCCCTGGACTCGCCCGGCTGTTTTGGAGCCAGGAGAAGGAATGAGTCAGCCCCACGGTCCTGCGCGCCGCGCCCTGGTGGCGGCCGCACTGTGCGCGCCCTGGGTGGTGCACGCGCAGGGCGGCAAGCCGACGCGCATCGTCGTGCCCTTCACGCCCGGTGGCAGCACCGACATCCTGGCGCGCGCGCTCGCGCCCAAGCTGTCGGCGGCGCTGGGCGTGAACGTGATCGTCGACAACAAACCCGGCGCCGGTGGTTCGGTCGGCGCGAGCGAAGTCGCCAAGGCCGACGCCGACGGCACGACGCTGCTGATGGGGCACATCGGCACGCTCGGCGTCAACCCGTCGATGTACCCGAGGCTGCCGTACGACCCGCTGAAGAGCTTCGTGCCGGTGGCGTACGTCGCGCGCGTACCCAACGTGCTCGTCGTCGGGGCGTCCTCGCCGATCAAGTCGCTAAAGGAGCTATTCGCCGCCGCGCGCGCAAAGCCGGGCCAGTTGACCTATTCGTCGGGAGGTAACGGCAGCGCGGCGCACATCACCTTCGAGTTGCTGAAGCTCAAGGCGGGCCTGTTCATGCTGCACATCCCGTACCGCGGCACTGCGCCCTCGGTGACCGACGTGCTGGCGGGCGTGGTGGACTGCACCTTCACCGGTTCACCGGCCGTGTTGCCGCACGTCAAGAGCGGCCGACTGCGCGCGCTGGCGGTGTCGAGCGCGCAGCGCCTGCCGGTGCTGCCCGACGTGCCGACCGTGGCCGAGAGCGGCATCGCGGGCTTCGAGGCCGACCAGTGGTACGGCCTCGTCGCGCCCGCCGGCACGCCTGCCGCCGTGGTGACGCGGCTGAACGCCGAGGTCAACAAGGCGCTCGCATTGCCCGACGTGGCGCAGCAGCTCGCGGTCGAGGGCGCCGTGCCCGTGCCCACCACGCCGCAGGCCTTCGGCGACCTGATCCGGCGCGAGATCCCGCGCTGGGCCGAAGTGGTCAAGGCCGGCAACGTCAAACCGGACTGACATGGACCACCCCCGTTGCGCCTTAGGCGCTCCCCCTCAAGGGGGCGCCGCCAGCGGACCGGCAAAGCCGGGTCCGCGGCGGCTGCTTGGCATGTTCGCGGCTGCGCTTGTTGTGTTCTTCGCCGCTTGCGCGGCGCCGCCTGCATCGCCCGCCGCAGGCGTGGAAGTCACCTGGCTCGGCCAGGCCGCGTTCAAGATCGTCACGCCCGGCGGCAAGGTCATCGTCACCGACCCTTGGCTGCGCACCAACCCGCTCACGCCGCCGGCCTACAAGCAGCTCGAGTCCTTCGGTCGCCTCGACGTGCTGCTCGTCAGCCACGGCCACTTCGACCACATCGCCGACGCGCCGGCGCTGGCGCAGCAGTACAACGTGCCGATCCGCGCGCCGGGCGACCTGAACCAGACCCTGACCACGCTCGGCGTGCTGCCCGCCAACCTCCTGGTGCGCATGAACAAGGGCGGCACGGTGGAGGCCGCGCCCGGCATCAAGGTCACCGCGGTGCGCGCCGAGCACTCGTCGATCTATGTCTGGCGCAACCCGGCGACGAGCAAGGACGAGACCCACCCTGGCGGCGAGCCGATCGGCTGGATCGTCGAGCTCGAGAACGGCTTTCGCGTCTACCACGCGGGCGACACCGCGGCCTTCGGCGACATGCGCCTGATCGGCGAGCGCTTCAAGCCCGATCTCGCGCTGGTGCCGATCGGCGGCAACTTCACGATGGACCCGGCCGAGGCGGCGTGGGCCGTGAAGGAGCTGATCCGCCCCAAGGCCGTGATCCCGATGCACTACGGCACCAACCCGCTGGCGCGCGGCACCGCGGCGCAGTTCGTCGAGGCGATGGGCGCGAGCGCCGTGCGCGTGCTCGTCGCGACGCCGGGCCAGCCCTTGGCGTTCTAGACCGCGACTCGATCAAACAACACCCCCTGGAGGAGACGACGATGACGAACAGGATCCTGGCGCTCGGCGCCGTGGCCGCATCCACGCTGCTGGCCCAGACGGCCGCGATGGCCCAGGCCGCGCCCAGCGGCAACGTGACCATCTACGGCCTGTACGACGTGGCCGTGCGCCGCGCCACCAACACGAATGCGGCGCGCGACTCGAACATCACGATGGAGGACGGCATCTTCACCGGCACGCGCTGGGGTCTGCGCGGCACCGAGGACCTGGGCGGCGGCCTGCGCGCGATGTTCAACATCGAGGCCGGGTTCCACCCCGGGACCGGCCAGCACCTGCAGGGCACCACGACGGCCGACTATGGCCAGGAGGCGGTGACCAACCGCATGTGGGGCCGCGAGGCCTGGGTCGGCCTGCGCGGCGCCTGGGGCGGTGTGCAGCTCGGGCGCCAGTACACGGTGGCGCACACCTTGGCCGCGCGCTTCCAGCCGCAAGGCAACGCCAACAACACCGCACTGTCGGTGTTCAGCAGCCACCACATCGCGCGCCAGGACAACGTGGTGCGATACGACCAGAAGTTCGGCGATGTCGAGTTGCTGGCTTCGTACACCGTCGGCGGCCAGGCGTCGACCAGTGCCAACAGTGCCACCGCCATCGGTGTCGGCTACTCGGCGGGCAGCCTCTCGCTTGCGGCCTACCTGCAGCAGATGAACAACCGTGCCGGCACCGAGAAGCGCAAGATCGTCGGCCTGGGCGGCAACTACAAGCTCAACCCGACCGTGGCCCTGTTTGGTGGTGTCATGCAGCGCTCGGCCGAGGTCAGTGTGCAGGAGAACAAGGTCTGGACGCTCGGCACCAACATCGAGCTCTCGCCGGCCAGCACGCTGAGCCTGGCGTACTTCGACGACTCGCAGTCGGGCAGCGCCGCACTCGAAGGCTCGCGCAAGGTGGCGTGGGCGACCGTGAACTACCGCTTCTCGCGCCGCACCGACATCTACGCCGTGGTCGACCGCAACGAGGTCGAGGGTGGCTACGCACGCCCCGCGTTTCTCGGCACGCTGGGCAGCCAGACCGCGTTCAGCGTCGGCCTGCGCCACCGCTTCTGAGCGCGGGGTGGGCATACTGCCGTTCATGAACACGCCACGTCCCCTGTCCCCTCGTCGCCTTCGACGTCGCACTGCGCTCAGCTGGTTCGGTGCCACGGCGCTGCCCGGCTTCGCGCTCGCGCAGGAGCGCTTCCCGTCGCGCCCGATCCAGCTGCTGGTGCCCTTCGGCCCCGGCGGCATCGCCGACCTCACGGCACGCGCGGTGGCCGAGGTGATGAGCCAGCGCCTGGGCCAACCGATCGTGGTCGAGAACAAGCCCAGCGCCGGCAGCATCGTCGCCAGCCAGGCGGTGGCCAGCGCCAAGCCCGACGGCCACACGCTGCTGCTGATGAGTAACGGCAACGCGGTCAGCGTCGGCCTGTTCAAGAA
>DATLIE010000300.1:0-5712 GCA_035539635.1 Burkholderiaceae bacterium | reverse complement strand
CATCCGCCTGATCCGCGCACGCGCTCGACCAGGCCGCGTTCGCGGATCAGGCGGATGTTGGCCAGCGCCACCGCGCAGGCCACCGGGTGGCCGGAGTAGGTGTAGCCGTGGTTGAACTCGCCGCCCTGTTCGATCAGCACTTTGGCGATGCGGTCGCCGACCATCACCCCGCCCAGCGGGATGTAGCCGCTGGTCACGCCCTTGGCGAAGGTCATCAGGTCGGGCTGGAAGCCCAGGGTCTCGCAGCCGAACCACTGGCCGGTGCGGCCGAACCCGGTGATGACCTCGTCGCTGACCAGCAGCACGCCGTACTTCGTGCAGATGCGCTGCACCTCGGGCCAGTAGGTGGCGGGCGGGATGATCACGCCGCCGGCGCCCTGGATCGGCTCGCCGATGAAGGCCGCCACCTTGTCGGCGCCGAGCTCGAGGATCGCCAACTCGAGCTGGCGCGCGCAGGCGACGCCGAATTCGTCGCGCGACAGGTCCGCACCATTTTCGAACCAGTAGGGCTGGTCGATGTGCACGATGCCGGGGATCGGCAGCCCGCCCTGGGCATGCATGCCCGCCATGCCGCCGAGCGAGGCACCGGCCATCGTGCTGCCGTGGTAGGCGTTGTGGCGGCTGATGATCACCTGGCGTTCGGGTTGGCCGAGGATGTCCCAGTAGCGGCGCACCATGCGCACCACGGTGTCGTTGCCTTCCGAACCCGAGCCCGAGAAGAAGACATGCTGGAACTGCGGTGGCGACACCTCGGCCAGCAATTCGGCCAGTTCAATCGCCGGCGGCGTGGCGGTCTGGAAGAAGGCGTTGTAGAAGGGCAGGGTCTCGAGCTGACGCGTGGCGGCATCGATCAGCGCGCGCTGGCCGTAGCCGACGTTGACGCACCACAGGCCGCTCATCGCGTCGAGGATCTTCTTGCCGTCGGTGTCCCAGAGGTAGATGTCGTTCGCGCGCTCGATGACGCGCGAACCCTTCTTCGCCAGCGACTGGAAGTCGGTGAAGGGGTGCAGGAAGTGGGCGGCGTCGGCGGCCTGCCACTGCTGGGTGGTGCGGGTGCTCATGCGGCGGCCTCAGACGTGGAGCAAGAGATGTTCCCGCTCCCAGGGCGAGATGACCTTCATGAACTCGGCGTACTCGAGTTCTTTGACCTCGGTGTAGACGGTCACGAACTCCTTACCCAGCACTTCGGCCAGGTCGGTCTCGGCACGCAGCGCGGCCAGCGCCTCGCCCAGGCTGCGCGGCAACTGGTGCGCGCCGAGGTAGGCGTCGCCCTTGCACTCCGGCGTCGGGTCGATGCGGTTCTGGATGCCGAGCCAGCCACAGGCCATGGTGGCGGCGAAGGCCACGTACGGGTTGGCGTCGGCGCCGATCACGCGGTTCTCGATGCGCCGCGCGGCCGGCGTCGCCACCGGAGAGCGGATGCCGACGGTGCGGTTGTCGGTGCCCCACTGGATGTTGATCGGTGCCGCCGAGAAGCGCGCCAGGCGCCGATAGCTGTTGACGTAGGGCGCGAACAGCGCCATCGCCGCCGGCGTGTAGCGCTGCAGGCCGCCGATGTACCAGAAGAACTCCTTCGAGGGTGTGCCGTCCTCGTTGCTGAAGATGTTGCGGCCGCTGGCCCTGTCGACCAGGCTCTGGTGGATGTGCATCGCGCTGCCCGGCTCGCCGGCGATCGGCTTGGCCATGAAGGTGGCGAACATGTCGTGCCTCAGCGCCGCCTCGCGCACCGTGCGCTTGAACAGGAACACTTCGTCGGCCAGACCGAGCGGCGCGCCGTGGAAGAAGTTGATCTCCATCTGGCCGGCACCAACCTCGTGGATCAGGGTGTCGACGTTGAGCTCCATCTTCTCGCAGTAGTCGTAGACGACCTCGAACAGCGGGTCGAATTCGTTGACCGCGTCGATCGAGTAGGCCTGGCGCGAGGTCTCGCTGCGGCCGCTGCGGCCCACCGGCGGCTTGAGCGGCACGTCGGGGTCAGTGTTGCGGGCCACGAGGTAGAACTCGAGTTCGGGTGCGACCACGGGGTCCCAGCCCTTGGCGTCGAACAGGCTGCACACGCGGCGCAGCACCGAGCGCGGCGCATAGGGTATGAGCACGCCGTCGCGGTCGTAGCAGTCGTGGATCACCTGCGCCGTCGGGTCGACCGCCCAGGGCACGATGCGCACGGTGCTGGGATCGGGCCGCAGGTGCATGTCGCGGTCGGTCGGCGTGATGACGTCGTAGTACGGGCCCTCCTCGGGGAACTCGCCGGTGACGCCCATCGCGACCACCACCTCGGGCAGGCGCATGCCGCGGTCCTCGGTGAACTTCTCGCGCGGCAGGATCTTGCCGCGCGCCACGCCGGTGAGGTCGGGCACCAGGCACTCGATCTCGGTCACGCGCCGCTGGTTGAGCCAGTTCTCCAGCTCGCTGAATGTGAATTGCTCTCTCACGACCATGGGGTCACCTGTTTCTTTGGTCTCGATGCATGGCACAGGCCGAGCCGAAAGCCGACAGCATCGCCATCGAGACCGGATTGCTCGCCGCTTGCCACTCCGGGTGCCATTGCACGGCGAGGTTGAAGCCGGGGGCGTCCGGCTTGGAAAACGCTTCGATCACGCCGTCGGGCGCGCGCGCCTCGACACGCAAGCCCGGGGCTAGTCGGTTGACGGCCTGCCCGTGCAGCGAATTGACCTGGATGCGGTCGCGCTGCAGCAGCCGGGCGAGCAGCCCTCCGGGCAGCACGTCGACCGAGTGCGCGGGCGCGTACTGCACGTCCAGAGGCTCGTCGTCGGGGTCGCGGTGGTCGAGGTGGCCGTCGATCTCGTGCACCGCCTGGTGCAGGCTGCCACCGAGCGCGACATTGGTCTCCTGGGCGCCGCGGCAGATAGCGAAGAAGGGCAGGCCACGCTCGAGCGCCTTCGGGATCAGCGGCAGCGTCCACGCGTCGCGCACCGGGTCGAGCGGCAGCGAAGGGTCGCGCACGGCCTCGTCGAAATGGCTCGGGTGCACGTTCGACGGCGAACCGGTCAGCAGCAGGCCGTCGGCCGCGTCGAGCAGATCGTCGAGGTCGTTCGGCTCGGCGTCGGGCACCACCAGCGGCAGGCAGCCGGCCAGGCGCACCGCGTCGGTGTACTTCTTGCCGGCGATGTGGAACGGGTGCCGCCCCACCGCACGGTTGCAGGCAGGCACGAGCACGAGGGGTTTGGAACGGTGAGTCGCCATCACAGGGTCACAGCATGTCGCGCAGCCGGTAATAAGCCATCCCCAGCACCAACGCCGGTGTGCGCAGCGCCGGCCCGCCGGGGAAGGGCCGGTGCTTCAGGCGCGCGAACACGTCGAAGCGGGAGGCATCGCCCGCGATCGCCTCGGCCACCAGCTTGCCGGCCAGGCCGGTAAGCGCCAGGCCGTGACCGGAGAAGCCTTGCAAGTAGTAGACCCGGCCGTCGAATCCGTCGAGGCGGCCGAAGTCCGGCGCGCGGCTCATCGAGATGTCCACGAAGCCGCCCCAGGCGTACTCGACCCCGGTGCCCTGCAGTTGCGGGAAGGTGCCCGTCATGCGCCGCTGCATCGACGTGGCCAGATCCGACGGCGTGCGGGTGCTGTAGCTGACGCGACCGCCGTACAGCACGCGGTGGTCGGCCGTGGTGCGGAAGTAGTCGAGCACGAAGTTGTTGTCGCACACCGCGGCACCGCAGGGAATCAGCGCCTGGGCCCGCGCCGCGTCGAGCGGTTGCGAGCACACGATGTAGGTGCCGACCGGCATGATGCGCCGGGCGAGCGCCGGCGCCAGGCCCGGCGCGAATGCATCGAGGTAGACGTTGCCGCCCAGCAGGACGTGGCGCGCGTGGAGCGTGGCGCCGCCGTCGGTGATCAGCCGCACGCCGGCGCTTTGCGGCGCGATCCGGCTGACCGCGCTGCGCTCGTGCACGCGCACGCCCTGTGCCGACGCGGCCTGCGCCAGGCCGAGGGTGTACTTCAACGGGTGCAGGTGGCCCGAGCGAGGGTCGTGGGCGGCGGCCACGTAGCGCGGGCTGTCGATCCAGCGCGGCAGGTCGGCGCCCTCGATCCACCTCAACGGATGGTCGTAGCGTGCGCCCAGCAACTCGACCTCGTCGCGCAGCGCGCGCGCCTTGCGCGCATTCGTGGCCACGCCGAGGTAGCCGTCGCGCCAGTCGCAGTGAATGCCGAAGCGCGCGATGCGCTGGCGGATCAGGTCCAGCGCCTCGAGCGACATGGCGAAGACCTGGCGCGCCGCATCGCGGCCGAGCTGGTCCTCGATCGTCGTGATGTCGCAGGCCAGGCCGTAGATCGCCTGGCCACCGTTGCGCCCGCTGGCGCCGTGGCCGATCTCCTGCGCCTCGAGCAGCAGCACGTCGAAGCCGCGTTCGCGCAGTTCGAGCGCTGCCGACAGGCCGGCGAGTCCCCCGCCGACCACTGCGACATCGCAGTCGTGCTCTCCCGCCGGCAAGGGCGCAAACGCCGTCGTGCGCGGCGCGGTGGCGGCGTACCAGGAACGCCGCGTCAACTCGCGATCGGTGTCGAGCAGGGACATGGGCGAGGTATGCGCTAGGCAGCGTCCTTCGGTGTCGCGTCGGTCCGTGGCATCAGGCGTGCTTGCGGATCGCCTTGCCGACGACGTCGATCAGGCGCTCGATGTGCGCCTTCTCGATGATCAGCGGCGGCGACAGCGCGATCGTGTCGCCGGTGGTGCGGATCAGCACGCCCTGGTCCCAGCACTCGAGGAAGATGTTGAACGCGCGCTTGGCCGGCTCGCCGGGCAGCGGCGCGAGCTCGATGCCGCCGACGAGGCCGTGGTTGCGGATGTCGATCACGTTGGGCGCGCCCTTGAGCGAGTGCACCGCGTCGGCAAACGTGCCGGCCATCTGCTGCGCGCGGGTGAGCAGCCCTTCGTCGGCGTAGGTTTCGAGCGTCGCCAGGCCCGCCGCACAGGCCAGCGGATGCGCCGAGTAGGTGTAGCCGTGGAAGAACTCGATCAGGTGCTCGGGGCCTTGCATGAAGGTGTCGTGGATGCCCTGCTTGGCGATCACCGCGCCCATCGGCACGGCGCCGTTGGTGAGGCCCTTGGCGCAGGTGATCATGTCCGGCGTGACGCCGAAGGTCTGGGCCGCGAACGGGTTGCCGGTACGGCCAAAGCCGGTGATGACCTCGTCGAAGATCAGCAGGATGCCGTGCTTGTCGCAGATCGCGCGCAGGCGCTCGAGGTAGCCCTTGGGCGGCAGCAGCACGCCGCTCGAACCGGAGATCGGCTCGACGATGACCGCCGCGATGGTGCTCGCGTCGTGCAGCGCGACCAGGCGCTCGAGGTCGTCGGCGAGCTCGGCGCCATGCTCGGGCTGGCCGACCGAGAAGGCGTTGCGCGCCGGGTCGTGGGTGTGGCGGATGTGGTCGACGCCGGCCAGCAGGGTGCCGAACATCTTGCGGTTGGCCACCATGCCGCCGACCGAGATGCCGCCGAAATTGACGCCGTGGTAGCCGCGCTCGCGGCCGATCAGGCGCGTGCGCGAGGCCTCGCCGCGCACGCGGTGGTAGGCGATGGCCATCTTGAGTGCCGTCTCCACCGCCTCGGAACCCGAGTTGGTGAAGAACACCTTGTTCATGCCGGCTGGCGACAGCGCCGCCAGCTGCTCGGCCAGCGCGAAGGCTTTCGGATGCCCCATCTGGAACGGCGGTGCGTAGTCGAGCTCGCCCGCCTGTTGCGCGATCGCCTGC
>DATLIE010000299.1:0-15613 GCA_035539635.1 Burkholderiaceae bacterium | reverse complement strand
CGCGCTGGTCGACCGAGCCGTGCATCAGCAGCGCCAGCATCAGGTTCTCGAGCGCCACCACGCGCATGCGCAACTGCGCCATCTCGGTGCCGGCGAAGTCGAGCGTGCAGTCCGCGGTCGACGGTTCGGCCAGCGCGGGCGCGACGCCGACGGCCGTCACACCGCCCTCCCAATCCCAGCGCTCCAATGCGTCGCGACGCGTTTTCATTGGGTCAGCAGGATTTGGAGGATCAAGCCGGTGGCGATGACCACCAGCACGTAGTCCGCGGCCAGCGACAGCGCCACGACCATCGACTCCATGCGCATGCGCTTCATTGTTCGGTCTCCTGGCCAGTGAGGGTCATGCGGGCGGGGCAGGAATGCCCTGCGCGGAGCACGGCCGGTGGGCCAGCTTGGGGCGGATGGCGGCCGGTGTCTGTTCGGTGGCGTACCTCCGGGTCGCCCCGCCGTGTCTCAGGCGGCGCCTCGGGGCAAGGTGAAGCTGAAGGTCGCTCCCTGCCCCGCCTTGCTGCTGGCCCGCACCGAGCCGCGGTGCCGCTCCACCGCGCGGCGCACGATACTCAGGCCCACGCCGCTGCCGGCAAAGGCGCGACCGTGCAGGCGCGCGAAGGGCTCGAACAGGCGATGGGCCGCCGACTCGTCGAAGCCCACGCCGTTGTCGTGGACGTGCACCGTGACGCCACTGGATGAGTTCTCGGCATCGATGCGCACGCTCGCGCCCTCGCGGCCGGCACTGAATTTGACGGCGTTGCCGATCAGGTTGTTGAAGACGGCGCGCAGCAGGTCGGGATCGCCGGTGACGGTGGGCAGCGCGCCCACCTCGATCGACGCGGCGTTCGCGTCGCCGCTCGCGATCCCCTGGGCCACCTCCTGCGCCAGCGACTGCAGGTCCACCGGCTGCAACTGCAAGGGCACGTCGCCGGCGCGCGCCAGCGCCAGCAGCGCGGTGACCAGGCGCTCCGAGCTCTCGGCCTGTTCGGCGATCGGCCCGAGCAGGCGCTGCGCGGTGGCAGTGTCGCCGCTGTGCAGCGCCTGTTCGGCCAGGCGCGCCAGGCCTCCGATGCCGCCGAGCGGACCGCGCAGGTCGTGCGACACGCTGCGGTTGAAGCTTTCGAGCGCGCTGACCATGCCACGCAGCTCGCGCGTGCGCTGATCGACCTGCCGCTCGAGCGAGGCGTTCAGCGCCGCCAGCGACACCTCGGCCTGCGTGCGGCGCTCGATCTCGCCCTCGAGCCGGCGCCGACGGCGCAGCAGCGTCACCGTCAGCAGCGTGAGGCCGAAGAACATGATCGGCAGGTAGCCCCAGTAGCGCAGCGCAGTCGCTGGCGAGCCGGCGATCGCCAGCCCGATGGCCAGCACCGGCAGGCTGGACATCGCCAGGCCGACAAAGCCGTGGCCGGCGCCGGGCTCGCGCCGCGCGGCCCAGAACGACAGCGCGGCCATGCCCGCGACGCTGGACATCGTCAGCAGGTTCTGCCAGTTGCGCACGACCGGCGCGCCGGTCAGCGCCACCCAGCAGGAGATGGCCGTGGTGGCAACCATCGGCAACAGCAAGGCGGCGAGCACCGGCCCGCGCTTGCCTGCGGGCACGTCAAGGTAGTCCACCAGGCCGAGGGCCATCGCCGCAATGCCGACGTACAGCGGAATGAACCACCAGCTCGCACGCATGTACACCGGATCATTCGGCACGTGCAGCGTGTTGGTGGCGATCCACAGTGCATAGCTGGTCATCGCGAGCGCGAACCAGCCCATGCCCCGTTCCTGGTCGCGCAGCCAGAGACCCGCGTACAGCACGGCCAGGATCAGCTGCACACCAGCAATGACGTCGGTGGGGCCGTACGGCGGCTGGTTGAAGGCGGTGGGCACGGCCGATGCTAGCGACGGCCGTCGCGCCGCGGTACCCCTACGTGCTGGCCACGGGCACCCAGGTGCCGGCCTCGCGCGACGCCAGGCACGCCTCGATGAATGCCATGGTGTGCGCACCGTCCTCGACCCGCGGATAGGGCCGCGCTGTCACCGGTTCGCCGAGCGTGCGCTCGATGCGCTCCTGCGCCAGCTCGGCGTAGAGGTTCGCGAAGGCCTCGCGCAGTCCTTCCGGGTGGCCGCGCGGCGTGCGGCCCGCGGCCACGATCTCGGGCGGCAGGTAGGCATCGCCGCGGCCGATGCGGCGCACGGGCTCGCCCTGCAGCGCGAGCGTCAGGTAGCTCGCGTCGCGGTGCAACCAGTCGAGCTGACCCTTCTCGCCATAGACGCGCAGGCGGATGTCGTTCTCGCCACCCGCCGCGGCCTGGGTCACGGTGAACGTGCCGCGCGCGCCGTGGGCGAACTCGAGCAGCGCCGACACATGGTCGACCACCTTGCGGCCCGGCACCAGCGCGCCCACATCGGCCACCACGCGCGCGATCGGTGCCCCGGCGACGAAGCAGGCCAGGTGCTGCGCGTGGCAGCCGATCGCGCTCATCACGAGCGCCAGGCCGCTGCGCGCCGGGTCCAGCACCCAGCGCAGGCGGTTGTTCTGCGGGCCGTCTTCCAGTCGCGTCGCCAGGCCGGCCTGGATGTACTCCACCTGCACGAAGCGCACGGCGCCGATGACTCCGTCGCGCACCAGCTGGCGCGCGTGGCGCGTCATCGGATAGGCCGAGTAGGCGTGCGCGACCGCGAACAAGCGGTCGTTCTTCGCCGTGCGCGCGACGAGGTCCAGCGCTTGCGCATGCGTCTCGCTGATCGGCTTGTCGCACACCACGTCGAAGCCGGCGTCCAGGGCGGCGGCAGCAAAGCGGTAGTGCGTGTCGTTGGGCGTCATGATCGCGACGGCGTCCACGCGGTCGGGGCGCTTCACTTCGGCGGCGAGCATCTCGTCCACCGTGCCGTAGCTGCGCGCGGCATCGATGCCGAAGCGCGCACCCGCGGCACGCGAGCGCGCGGGGTCGCTCGAGAACACACCGGCGCTCACGCGCCACCAGCCGTCGAACTCGGCTGCGCCGCGGTGCATCTGGCCGATCCACGAATCGGGGCCGCCACCGATGACGGCCAGGCGCAGCGGCCGGCCGAAGCGTTCGCGAAGGGAGGGCATGACTGTCTCCTGGGTGGGGGCCCGACTGTACGCAACCCGCGTCGAGGCACAGGTCCGAAAACGGCGAAACCGGTGCCTCTCGGCGCCTATCATGGCCGCATGGACCTCGCCGAACACAGCACCCGCATCGACGACGACAGCGCCTACCGCGCCATCGTCGCGCATGACGCGCGCTTCGACGGCCGGCTGTTCATTGGCGTCACCTCGACCGGCGTGTACTGCCGGCCGGTGTGCCGCGTGCGCACGCCGATGCGGCGCAACTGCCGCTTCTTCGCCAACGCGCCGAGCGCGGAGGCCGCAGGCTTTCGCCCCTGCCTGCGCTGCCGGCCCGAGCTGGCGCCGGGGCTGGCGCTGGTCGACTCGCCGCAAGTGCTGGCACTGCACGCGGCGCGCATGCTCGACGCAGCGGCGCGCGAGGGCCACGACGTGGCGCTGCCCGAGGTCGCCGCAAGGCTGGGCGTCACCGACCGCCACCTGCGGCGCATCTTCGCCGCCGCGCACGGCGTGACGCCGATCGACTACCTGACGACGCAACGCCTGCTGCTGGCCAAGCAGTTGCTGACCGACACCGAGCTGTCGATGGCCGACGTCGCGCTGGCTTCCGGTTTCGGCAGCCAGCGCCGCTTCAACGCCGCCTTCGTCGAACGCTACCGGCTCGCGCCGACGGCGCTGCGCAAGGCGCGCGTCGAGCCCCCGTCGCGATCGCAGGCAGCGCGTGCGGGCCACGCGCTCGGGCCCACGCTGCGCCTGGCCTACCGGCCGCCCTACGACGTGGCCGGCGTGGTGGGCTTCTTCGCCGCGCGCTGCGTCGCCGGGGTCGAGGCGGTGGATGTCGACGTGCCCGGCCTGCGCCGCACGCTCGCGTGGCAGCACCAAGGCAAGCGCATCGCGGGCTGGCTGGCCGGCCGCTTCGTGCCCGGGCGCCACGAGGTCGAGCTGACAGTGGCCCCTTCGCTCGTGCCGGCGCTCGGCGCCGTGGTGCAACGCCTGCGCCAGGGCCTCGACCTCGATGCCGACCCGGCAGCGATCGATGCCGCACTCGCGTCGCTGCCCGGCGCGCCCGGTCTGCGGGTGCCGAACGGCATGGACGGCTGGGAGATCGCCGCGCGCGTGATCCTCGGCCAGCAGGTCACGGTGGCGGCGGCGCGCACGCTGACGGCGCGCCTGGTCGATCGTTTCGGCGAGCCGATCGCGACGCCGTTCGCCGACCTGACGCGCCTCTTCCCGTCGGCCGCGAAGATTGCGCGCGCCAGCGCCGAGGACATCGGCACGCTGGGCATCGTGCGCCAGCGCGTCGGCGCGCTGCAGGCGCTGGCGCGTGAAGTGGCCGCGGGCCGCATCGAGCTGCACCGCGGCGCGCCGCTGGAAGCGACGCAGGACGCACTGCGTGCGCTGCCGGGCATCGGCGAGTGGACGGTGCAGCTGATCGCGATGCGCGCGCTGGCCTGGCCCGATGCCTTCCCGGCCACCGACATCGGCGTGATGAACGCGCTGGGCACCCGCGACGCCAAGGAGGTTTCGGCACGCGCCGAAGCGTGGCGGCCGTGGCGCTCGTACGCTGTGATGCGGCTGTGGCAATCGCTGGAGACAGGGACATGATGAGCATGACGACCAACACCTACACCCCGACCAGGAGTTCGATGACGACGGTGCGCCAAGCCTTTGCGGGCGTGCCGCTGGTGGCCCAGGCGGTGATCGACACGTCGATCGGGCCGCTGACCGCGCTGGCCACGGCGCGTGGCATCGCTGGCCTCTGGTTCGACAACCAGTTGCACCATCCGGGCGCGCTCGACGCACCGGAGGACCCGACGCACCCGCACATCGTCGCGATGCAGCGCTGGCTCGATGCCTACTGGGCCGGCGAGGACCCGTCACCACGCGAGGTGCCGCTGGACCTGCACGGCACGCTGTTCCAGCGCGCGGTGTGGAAGGCATTGCTGACGATTCCGCTCGGCCGCACGAAGAGCTATGGCGAGATCGCCGCGCAGGTGGGCAACGGCGCAGTGCCGCGCGCCACCGGTACGGCGGTGGGCCGCAACCCGGTATCGATCCTCGTGCCCTGCCACCGCGTCATCGGCGCCAACGGCTCGCTCACGGGCTATGCGGGCGGGCTGCCGCGCAAGGAGCGGCTGCTGCAGCACGAGGGAGTCCTGCTCGCGTGAGGACTTCGGACCTGATCGAACTGATCGCGCTGGCCGCGATCTGGGGCGCCTCGTTTCTATTCATGCGACTGGGCGCGGCCGAGTTCGGGCCGCTCGCGCTGTCGATGCTGCGCGTCGCCGGCGCCACGCTGTTCCTGCTGCCGTTGCTCGCTTGGCAGCGACAGACCGGCACGCTGCGCACGCACTGGCGCGAACTCGCGGTGGTGGGCGTCATCAACTCGGTATGCCCCTTCGTTCTGTTCAGCATCGCCGCGCTGGCGCTCAACGCCGGCCTGTCGTCGATCTTCAATGCCACGGCGCCCTTGTGGGGCGCGCTGATCGGCACCCTGTGGCTGAAGGACCGCCTTACGCCATCGCGCATGCTCGGCCTGGCGATCGGCTTCGCCGGCGTGCTCTTCCTTGCCTGGGACAAGGCGAGCTTCAAGCCCGGAGAGCATGGCGTGAGCGCCGGCCTGGCCATCCTGGCCTGCCTGCTCGCGACGCTGTGCTACGGCTTCGGCGCCAACTACACCAAGCGCAAGCTGCAGGGCACCCCGCCGCTCGCGGTGGCGGCGGGCAGCCAGCTCGCGGCGACGGTGGTGCTCGCCCTGCCGGGAGCATGGGCCTGGCCGGCGACGCCGCCGAGCGCCACCGCCTGGGGCGCGGTGTTGGGGCTGGCGCTGCTGGCCACCGGCGTGGCCTACCTGCTGTACTTCCGCCTGATCGCGCATGTGGGCCCGGCGCGCGCCATCAGCGTCACCTACCTGATCCCGCTGTTCGGTGTGCTCTGGGGCGCACTGTTCCTCGGCGAGTCGGTCACGCCGGCCATGCTGGTCGGTGGCGCGATCATCCTCGTCGGCACGGCCCTCGTCACCGGCGTGGTGCAGCTGCCCGCGCGCGCAGCGCGATCGGCCTGAACCGCCGCTAGGGCAAACACTGACGCCAGATGGCCGGTCGGTGGTCCGGCGGCGGGCAGAATACCGGCGGTATACAAAGCCGCCGATGCCCAGCCTCGCCAACGCCCGCCCGACCGACTCCGACGACGCGACGCAAGCCTCGCAGACCGCACGCGCGTTGGTGCGGCTGCGCGAGCTGATCGTCGGCGGCGAGCTGCGCGCCGGCGAACGGCTGACCGAGCAGGCGCTGGTCGAACGGCTGGCGGTCTCGCGCACGCCAGTGCGCGCGGCGCTCCAGCGCCTGCGCGAGGAGGGTCTGCTCGAGCCGCTGCCCAGCGGCGGCTATGCGGTGCGCGACTACAGCGAGGCCGACATCCACGACGCGATCGAGCTGCGCGGCATGCTGGAAGGCCTGGCCGCGCGCCTGGCCGCCGAGCGCGGCGTGGCACCTGCCGTGATGGCCGACGCGCGCGCGTGCCTGGAGCAGCTCGACGTGCTGTTTGCCGCGCCGCGCCTGACGCCGGCCGGCTTCACCACCTACGGTGAACTCAACGCGCGCTTCCATGCGCTGCTGGCCGAGATGTCGGGCAGCCCGCTGGTGCGGCGCGAGCTCGAGCGCGCGGCCACCCTGCCCTTCGCGTCGCCCAACGCCTTCGTGCTGGTCGACCCGCAGGGCTCGCGCGGCCGCGACCGACTGTTCGTCGCGCACGACCAGCACCGTGTGCTGCTCGAGGCGATCGTGCGGCGCGAGGGCGCACGCGCCGAGGCGCTGGCGCGCGAGCATGCGCGCAGCGCGCAGCGCAACCTGGCCGATGCCCTGGCCGACGGGCGCACGCGCTGGCGCGTGCCCGGCGCCAACCTGATCCGGCGCATGCGCTGAAGCGCGCGCCGCCACCCTTAGAACCGGAGCCCACGATGAGCCTGAACCCACCCTTCCGCGCCGACCATGTCGGCAGCTTCCTGCGACCCAAGTACCTGCTCGACGCACGCGAACAGAAGGCGCGCGGCGAGATCACCGCCGCGCAGCTGCGCGAGGTGGAGGACCGCGCGATCACCGAGATCGTGATCTTCCAGCGCGACGCGGGCCTGACGAGCATTACCGACGGCGAGTTCCGACGCACCTTCTTCCACATCGACTTCCTGGAGCAGCTCGGCGGCGTGGTGGCCGAGGTGCCGGCCAACCTGATCGTCAAGGACGCTGACGGCACCGAGCACCTGTCGCCGCCGGTGCTCAAGGTCACCGGCAAGGTGCGCCATGTGAAGGACATCCAGCGCGCCGACTTCGAGTATCTGAAGTCGCAGGTCGACAAGCTGGCACCGGGCTGCACGCCGAAGGTGACGATCCCGTCGCCGACGATGCTGCACTTCCGCGGCGGGCGCGCGGGCATCAGCCGCGAGGCCTATCCCGAACTCGACCCGCTGTTCTATGACGACGTGGCCCAGGCCTACGCCGACGAGCTGCAGAGCCTGTACGACGCCGGCTGCCGCTACGTGCAGATGGACGACACCAACATGGCCTACCTGTGCGACGAGAAGATGCGCGAGGCGGCGCGCTCGCGCGGCGACGACCCGAACGAGTTGGCGCACCGCTATGCATGGTTCATCAACAAGGTGGTCGCCAAGAAGCCCCAGGGCATGACGCTGGCGATGCACCTGTGCCGCGGCAACTTCAAGAGCACGCACGCGGCCTCGGGCAACTACGAGCCGGTGGCCGAAGCGCTGCTGTCGGAGATGAACCTGGACGCCTACTTCCTCGAGTACGACGACGACCGCTCGGGCGACTTCCGGCCGCTGCGCTTCCTCAAGCCCGGCAAGACCGTCGTGCTCGGCCTGGTGACCACCAAGTTCGGCGAGATGGAGAGCAAGGACGACCTGAAGCGCCGCATCGCCGAAGCCGCGCAGTACGCGCCCATCGATCAGCTCTGCCTGAGCCCGCAGTGCGGGTTTTCGAGCACAGTCCACGGCAACAACATCGCCGTTGAAGCCCAGCGCGCCAAACTACGATTGGTGGTCGAAACGGCCGCCGAGGTCTGGCGCTGATTCCCCGATCCCCCTACGGAGACAACCCGATGAAGAAGCTCTTTACCTCGCTCGTCGTCGCAGCATGCGCCTGGCCCGCCGCGGCCCAGGAAGTGACGCTCAAGTTCCACCACATCTGGAACCCGCAGGCCATGGCCTCGGTGCAGGTGATCACGCCCTGGTGCAACAAGATCGCCGCCGAGTCGAACAACAAGCTCAAGTGCCAGATCCTGCCGGCCATGAGCGGCGGCGGCACACCGCCGCAGTTGGTGGACCGCGTCAAGGACGGCGTCGACGACATCGTGATCACGCTGCCGGGCTACACCGCCGGGCGCTTCCCGATGATGGAGGTGTTCGAGCTGCCGTTCATGACCAACTCGGCCGAGGTCGGCGCGCGCGCGGCCTGGGACTATCTGCAGAAGAACGCCACCAAGGAGTTCCCGGGCACCAAGATCCTGGCCACCTGGGTCCACGACGAGGGCTTCGTGCACACGCGCGACAAGCAGGTCAAGACGCTGGCCGACTTCAAGGGCCTGAAGATGCGCGCCCCCACGCGCCAGACCAACAAGCTGCTCGCCGCACTGGGCGCGAGCCCGGTGGGCATGCCGGTGCCGGCGGTGCCCGATGCGATCAGCAAGGGCACGATCGACGGCTTCCTGCTGCCCTGGGAGATCATCCCGGCGCTCAAGCTGCAGGAGCTGGTCAAGTACCACAGCGAGACCGATCCGAGCCGCCCAGCCCTGTACAGCGCCGGCTTCATCTTCGCCATGAACCAGGCCAAGTACGACAGCCTGCCCGCCGACCTGAAAAAGGTGATCGACAACAACTCCGGCGCCGCGCTGTCGCAGCAGATCGGCAAGACCTGGGACGCGAGTGCCGCGCCGGGGCGCAAGCTGGCGCAGGAGCGAGGCAACACGCTGTACACGATTCCGGCGTCCGAACTCGACAACTGGATCAAGGCCACGGCCCCGCTGTATGACGAGTGGGTGGCCGACATGGACAAGCGCGGTGCCAACGGCAAGGCGCTGCTCGCGGAAGCGCGCGAACTGCTGGTCAAGTACAAGAAGTAGGCTCGAAGAGGCTTGCAGGCCCCGGCCGCGTCCGGGGCCTTGCGGAGGAGGTTGCATGTTGTCTGTGCTCCGGCGCGTCGCCGCCTTGTTCGCCCTCGCGGGCTCGGCGATCGCACTCGGCACCGGCGTGATGGTGGTCGTGAGCATCACGCTGCGCGCGCTCACCACACGGCCGATTCCGGGCGACGTGGAACTGACGCAGTTCGGCATTGCGCTGGCGATCTCGCTGGCCCTGCCCTGGTGCCAGCTGCACGGCGCCAACATCATCGTCGACTTCTTCACCCAGAAGCTGCGCGAGCGCGGCCTGCGCGTGCTCGACGGCATCGGCTGCCTGCTGATCGCGATCATGTGCGCGCTCCTGGCCTGGCGCACCAGCATCGGGGCGATCTCGGTGCGCGAGGCGCAGGAGGCCTCGATGATCCTCGACCTGCCGATGTGGTGGGTCTACGCCTCGCTGGCGCCCGGGTTGGCCCTGGCCGCGCTGGTGGCGCTGGTGCAGGCGGTGATGCATCTGCGTGGCGATGCGATGGATGCGCTGGCCGGAGACCGGACATGAGCCCGACCGTCGTCGGCCTCGCGATGTTCGGCGGCATGCTGCTGCTGATGGTCGTGCGCGTGCCGATCGCCGCGGCCATGTTCATCCCCGGCGCGTTCGGCTACTGGGTCATGACCAACGACACCGCGCTGCTGAACCAGTTGAAGGGCAGCTCGGTCGCGCGCCTGACGGTGTACGACCTGTCGGTCATCCCGCTGTTCCTGCTGATGGGCCAGTTCGCGACCCAGGGCGGGCTGTCGCGCGCCCTCTTCAAGGCGGCAGCCGCTTTCGTCGGCCACATCCGCGGCGGGCTGGCCATGGCGTCGGTGCTCGCGGCCGGCGCGTTCGGCGCGGTGTGCGGCTCCTCCGTCGCCACCTCGGCCACGATCACCCAGGTGGCCTATCCGGAGATGAAGGCACACGGCTACCACGGGCGCCTGTCGACCGCGACGCTGGCCGCAGGGGGCACGCTGGGCATCCTGATCCCGCCGTCGGTGCCGCTGGTCGTCTACGCGATCCTGACCGAACAGAACATCGCCAAGCTGTTCGCCGCAGCCATGGTGCCGGGCATCCTGGCGATGCTGGGCTACATCATGGTGGTGGGCTTCGTCGCACGGAGCAAGCCCGAACTGGCGCCGCCGCTCGAGCCGCTGCCCTGGGCCGCGCGCTGGCGCGCGCTGGCAGCGATCTGGCCGATCGTCGTGATCTTCCTGCTCGTGTTCGGCGGCATCTACACGGGCCTGTTCTCCCCCACCGAAGGCGCCGCGGTCGGCGCCGTGGCCACCTTCGTCGCCGGCCTGGCACAGCGCGAACTCGGCTGGAGCGGCATCAAGACCAGCTTCGTCGGCACCGCGGAAACGAGTGCCATGGTCTTCATGATCTTTCTCGGCGCCGACATGATCAACGCCTCGCTCGCGCTGACGCAGATGCCCGCGGCGGTGGCCAGCTGGGTCGGCTCGCTGCCGGTGGCGCCGCTGTTCATCGTCGGCGCGGTGCTGGTGCTGTACATCATCCTCGGTGGCGTGATGGACGAGCTGTCGATGATGCTGCTGACGATCCCCGTGATCTTCCCGGCCATCATGCAACTGCCGCTGATGGGGCTCGGGCCCGAGCAGAAGGCGATCTGGTTCGGCATCCTGGTGCTGATGACCGTGAGCTTCGGCCTGATCGCGCCGCCGGTGGGCCTGAACGTCTACGTCGTCAACGGCATCGCGAAGGACGTGCCGATGAACGAGACCTACAAGGGCGTGCTGCCCTTCCTGGCCTGGGACGTTGCCCGAACCGTGCTGCTGCTGCTGTTCCCGGTGATCAGTCTCGGCCTGGTGGACCTGCTGTTCCGGCGCTGAGCGCGCCTGCGTGCAGGACCTGTCCGACACGCGGTCGGCCGACGCGCCGATAGGTCGCACGCGACATCGGGCCTAAGGTGTGGACATGTCCAACCCAAGGAGACAGCGATGAACTCGTTCACCGGCAGGCTGACAGCACTCGCGCTGTCGTCAGCCCTGGTCTCCTGGCCAGTCCTGGCGGCAAGCGGCGAATTGCCCGCACCACAGAGTTACGGGGCGGTCACCGTGGTCAACGGGGGCACCGACCTCGACGAGGCCGAGCTGTTCAAGAAGGCAGCACCGCAATACCCGTTGCGCGTGGTGTTCAGCGTGCGCGGCGGCGACTACGCGGTGGCCGACCAGTTCAAGATCCTTCAAAACGGCACCGTCATCGCCGAGGTCCCTTCGGCCGGTCCGTGGCTGCTGGTCAACCTGCCGCCCGGCCGCTACACGCTGCAGGCCAGCTTCGACGGTCGCATGAGCGAGCGCGCCTTCACCGTGAACCGCAGCGGTTCCGGCTCGACGGTGCACTGGGTGGCTCCGTCCTCCGTGGGTTGAGTCACGCCGCGGCTTGCGCCGCTTCCGCCGACACAGGCAGCCAGGCCTGGACACAGGTGCCCCGTCCGGGAGCGGCATCGATGGTCAGGCGGCCGCCTTCGGCCTCGACGCGGTAGCGCATGCCCGTCAGTCCATGGGCGCCGGCGCGCACGGCCGCGGGGTCGAAACCGCGGCCGTCGTCGCTGACGCGCACGTGGGCCAGGTTGCCGTCGGGACCGAGGGAGACTTCCACATTTCCGGCGCCGCTGTACTTGGCGATGTTGGTGAAGCACTCCTGAACCAGGCGGTAGGTGGTGATCTGCGCCGACTCCGGCAACGGCACCTGTTCGAGCTTGGTCTTCACCTTGACTTCGGCGCGCGCGGCGAACTCCCGCGCGTGGATCTCGAGCGCCGCCACCAGGCCCAGATGACTCAGCGAAGAGGGTCGCAGGTCTTCGATGATTCGGCGCTTGAGCGCGATCACCTGGTCGATCGCGCCCACCAGGTGCGTGAAGCGCTGGCTGACCTCGGGCGACATCGTGCCCAGGCTGTGCTTCATGCGTGCCGCGTCGAGCTTGGCGGCAGTGAGCAATGCGCCCAGCTCATCGTGCAATTCACGCGCCAGGCGCGCACGCTCGTCCTCGCGCGCGTTCTGCAGGTGGCGCGCAAGCTGCGTCAGCTCGGCGGTGCGGTGCCGCACCTGCGCCTCGAGCCGGTCGCGCTCCTCGGCCAGAAGCTGCGCGTGCGCGATGCGCGCGCGTTCCAGCAGCAGCGCCTGACGCGCGTACAGCCACAGGGCCACCACGAACAGCAGCAGCGTCGCGTCGATGCCCAGCCGCCCCATGCGCAGCGAGCGGTCGATCTGGGCGCGCTCGTCGGCCACGCGCTGCGCTTCGAGCGCCAGCAGTTGCTCGGTCGCGCTGCGCACCGCTTCCATCTTCTCGCGCCCGATGTCGGTCAGCATCAGCTCGCGCCAGCCGTTCTGGTTGCCCTCGTTGAACAGCTTCAGCGTCAACGCGGTCTCGGCCAGCTTGGCGTTGACGCCGCGGCCGATCTCGTCGATCAGCAGGCGCGAACGCTCGTCGACGTAGAACTTGCGCAGCCATTCCAGCGCGCCCGTCACGTCGCTGGTGGCCGAGTCGTAGGGCTCGAGGTACTCCTTGCGGTCGGTCAGGACGAAGCCCCGCACGGCCGTCTCGGCATCGAGCACGCGGCGCAGCATGAGGTTGATCTGCGAGCGCGCGGTGCCCCGATCGCCGAGCGACTGCAGTGCGGCGGCGGAGCGCTGGTAGGCCACCTCGTTGATGATCGCCAGCGCCAGCAGGGCCGCGCCGGCCAGCACCAGCACGAACGTGCCGCGCCGCAGCCTCGTCAACCAACCGATCATGCGCGGGTCAGGCTGTCGCCCATGTCCACGCAGAAGGCGATCAGGTCGTCCAGTTCGCTCGACTTGTCGAACACCCGGTCGGCGCCGAGCGAACGGCAGCGCTCGCGGATGTCGGAGGTGGCGTAGTTGGTCAGGACGACGAAGCGCCGCGGCGAGCCTGGCTGCGCGGCGGCACGCAGCACGCCCAGGCCGGAACCGGTGCGCAGCACCACGTCGACGATGACCAGTTCGCACTCGTGCGACGGGTCGTCGAGCCAGCGCTTCGCGTCCCCTTCGTCCTCGGCGCTGCCGACCACCTGCACCGGCGTCATCTCCTCCAGCGTCGCGATGAGGTTCTCGCGGATGACCGGACTGTCCTCGACGATGAAGGTGCGCAATGCCGAGCCGGACGCCTCGTTCGACGGGGCGGCTGCGGCTGCGGAAGACGGTGACATCAGTGGCGGCTCGGAGACTGGCGCGAGTGTGCCCGATTGGGCGGGCCTGCAAAGGTGACGGCGCCGCGTGCAGGTGTAGGCGCCGTCCTACACTGCAGTAGCACCGTCAGGCGCGGACGATGAACTCGTCCTGCACGTCGACCACGCCTGAGGACAGTGCACATCGGCATGGGGTACTCCTTGCAGTGGATCGATGCATGGCCACTTCGTTTTGCGGAGGCGACCATTGACGAACCTTAGGACGCAGCCCCGTCGCGGTCGGTCGGTGCTGACCCTTCTGCCATGTAGGACACGTCCGATCGATCGCGCACCGCGTCACTGCTACTCTGCCCGCATGACGAGGAGTGCCCCATGAACCCACCGTCGCTGATCCGCGTCGGCATTGCCGACGACCATGCCATCGTGCGCAGCGGCCTGCGCCAGTACCTGGCCGATCAGGTGGACCTGCGCGTCACCGGTGAGGCCTGCAACGGCCGCGAGGCGCTCGAACTCGCGCGCGGCGGCGAACTCGACGTGCTGCTGATGGACTTGTCGATGCCCGAGGAAGGCGGCGTCGACGCGCTGGCGTCGATCAAGGCGCGCTTCCCCGACCTGCCGGAGCTGATCCTCAGTGGCTTCCCCGAGGCCCACTACGCAACCACGTTGTTGCGCCAGGGCGCGGCCGGGTACCTGAACAAGGAATGCGACCCCGACGAGATCGTGCAGGCGATCCGCACCGTGGCACGCGGCCGGCGCTACATCACGCCGGGTGTGGCCGAGCTGCTGGCCGACGGTGCGGCCGGCGACGGCGACAAGCTGCCGCACGAGAGCCTGTCCGAGCGCGAGCTGCAGGTCTTCCTGCGCCTGGCCAAGGGAGAAACCGTCGGCCAGATGGCCGAGGCCCTGTTCCTGAGCGTCAAGACGGTCAGCACCTACCGCAGCCGCGTCCTCGAGAAGCTGAAGCTGCAATCCAACAGCGACCTGACCTACTACGCACTGAAGAACGGGCTGATCCAGTAGGCGCTGTCCTACAGGTGCTGCCGCCGCCGACCGACAGGCGATCCGGCACGGTGACGGCACGCTACGTGCTTGGCACCCTGGGAGGTCACGACGATGATGCGCGTTTCGCTCTCCGACTTCTGGCGCACTGTGGCACGGTCCGCGTGGCGCGGCTGGATGCTGTGGGTGCTGGTGCTGGCGCTGTCGATGCTGTCGTTCTACGTGCACCTGTGGCGGGTGTCGTTCGATCGTGGCGAGGCGGCGTTGGCCGCCGACACGGCCCAGGTGCTCGCCACCAAGGGCAAGGCGCGGCAAGGCACGCGGCATCGCTGACGGCGCCGATATGATCGCCGCATGGCGGTCAGCGTCTTCGACCTCTTCAAGATCGGCATCGGGCCGAGCAGTTCGCACACCGTGGGGCCGATGCGCGCGGCGCGCATGTTCGCGTTGCGCCTCGCGCACGACGGCGTGCTTGAACGCACCGCGCGCGTGCAGGTGCTGCTCTATGGTTCGCTCGGCGCCACCGGCAAGGGCCACGGCAGCGACAAGGCCGTGCTGCTCGGCCTGGCTGGCCACGAGCCCGACACGGTGGACGTCGACGCGATCCCGGCGCTGCTCGAAGCGATCCGCCAGGACGCGCGGCTGACGCTGGCCAACGGTCAGGCCATCGCGTTCGACGAGAAGGCGGACCTGGTCTTCCACCGCCGCGAGACACTGCCCTTCCACGCCAACGGCATGCGCTTCGTCGCCTTCGACGCTGGTGGTGCCGAACTCGCGAACCGCACCTACTACTCGGTGGGCGGTGGATTCGTCGTCAGCGACGAGGTCGCGCACGACGGCAGCAAGCAGAAGGTCATCGCACCCGACACGACGCTGCTTCGCCATCCCTTCCACAGTGGCGAGGAACTGCTCGCGCTGACGCAGCGCGAGGGCCTGTCGATCGCGCAGCTGATGCGCGCCAACGAGCACCATTGGCGCAGCGACGCCGAGATCGACGCCGGCCTGCTGCGCATCTGGTCGGTGATGCAGGCCTGCGTCAGCCGCGGCTGCGCCACCTCTGGCACGCTGCCCGGCGGCTTCAAGGTGAAGCGGCGCGCCGCCGAGCTGTACCGTGACCTCACGTCCAACCCCGAAGCCGCGCTGCGCGACCCGCTGCAGGTGCTCGACTGGGTGAACCTGTACGCGCTCGCGGTCAACGAGGAGAACGCGGCCGGCGGG
>DATLIE010000298.1:0-6527 GCA_035539635.1 Burkholderiaceae bacterium | reverse complement strand
ACCCTGGCGCCGCACCTGTTCATGAACCTGCGGGTCGTCGACGAGCATGGCCGCCAGCTCGGCATGGGCCGCAACCTCGCGGCACTGAAGTCCGAACTCGGTGCGCAGGCGCGCGGCGCCTTCCAGGCCCTGGCGGCATTGAAGCTCGCACCGGCGGCTTCCGAGACCACCGGCGCGGCAGGTGCTTCGCGGGCCGCAGCCGCGCCGAGCCGGCCGATCACCGACTGGTCGTTCGGCGAACTGCCCGAGTTGATGGAGGTGAGGAAGGGCGGCCAGTCGCTGGTGGGCTTCCCCGCGCTCGTCGACAAGGGCGGGCACGTGGAGATCGAGGTCTTCGACGAGCCGGACGTGGCCGCCGCGCGCCACCGTGCCGGCCTGCGGCGCCTGTTCGCACTGCAGCTCAAGGAGCCGCTGAAGTACCTGGAGAAGAACATCCCGGACCTCACGCGCATGGCCGCGCAGTTTATGGCGCTGGGCACGCTCGAGGATCTGCGCGAGCAAGTCGTGGCGGTGGCGCTGGACCGTGCCTTCCTCGCCGACCCGCTGCCCGCGGATGCGGTCGCGTTCAAGGTACGGCTGGATGAGGGACGCTCGCGCCTGAACCTGATCGCGCAGGAGGTGGCGCGTGCCGTGGCGGCCGCGCTGCTCGAGTTCGCCACCGCGCAGCGCAAGCTCAAGGACAGCAAGCCGCCGAAGGACGTGGCCGACGACGTCGCGGCGCAACTCGCGCGCCTGGTGCACAAGCGCTTCGTGATCGAAACACCCTGGGCGGCGCTGAACCACCTGCCGCGCTACCTGCGCGCTCTGGTGATGCGCCTGGACAAGCTGCGCACCGATCCGGCGCGCGATGCACAGCGCCTGGCCGAGCTGAGGCCGCTCGAGCAGCGCTGGCTGCGCCGCGTCGCCGAACGCCGCGGCGCGCCCGACGTGCGCCTCGATGATTTCCGCTGGCAGCTCGAGGAGCTGCGTGTCAGCCTGTTCGCGCAGGAACTGCGCACGCCACAGCCGGTGAGCGCGAAGCGGCTCGAAAAGGTGTGGGCCCAGATCGACGCCTGAGCCGGGCGCGTGTCAACGCACGGACCGGATCTGCGGCAGTTGCGCCGACGCGGCCGTGACCTTCGCATCGAACGGGTGCGGCGCGTTGCCGTAACGCGCGACGACGCGCCTGACGTACTCGCGCGTCTCGTCGAACGGTGGCACGCCCCTGTGACGGTCGACCGCACCTTCACCGGCGTTGTAGGCGGCGGCCACCAGCGACACGTCGCCCTCGTAATACGCCAGCAACCAGCGCAGGTAGGCCAGGCCACCGCGGATGTTCTGCTGCGGATCGAAGGCGTTCTTGACGCCGAAGCGCTTGGCGGTCTGGGGAATCAGCTGCATCAGCCCCATCGCCGCGCTGCGCGACACCGCGTAGCTGTCGAAGTTGGACTCGACCGCGATGATCGTCAGCGCGAGCTTGGGGTCGATGCGGAACTGCGGCGCGAGGCGCTGCACCAGGCGCTCGATGTGCGGGGGAGCCCGTACGGTCACGCTCGGCGCCTGGTTGACGCGCAGCGGCGTGTCGGCCTTCTTCAGGCACTCCGGCACCTCGGCCGCCGGCCAGGAGACTGACTGCAGCATGCGCTGGGCATCCGCGTGCCCGTGCCCGGCCGCCGCGAAGAAGAGGTAGGCGGCCCAGTCGTCGCGCCGCGCTTCGCCCTTGCCGTGCGAGAACACCCACGCCAGCTGGTACTGCGACTCGGCGTCGCCGCGGCGCGCCATGCGGCACAGTTCGGCGACGGCCTGCGGGCTGTTGCGCGCGATCAGCGCCGGGCCGGTCTCGCCCGGCTCCCGCGCCGCGTCCTGCGCCCACGCGAGCGGACCGGCGATCGCGGCTGCGAGCACGAGGAGCGCGCGCCGCATCGCCTTCACGGCGCGCTCACCACCTCGAGCACGCGGTCGAGACCGCCGCGGTCGATCGCCAGCATCGCCTGCTCGCGCACGCGCGGCTTGGCGTGGTAGGCCACCGACAGGCCGGCCTCGCCCATCATCGGCAGGTCGTTGGCGCCATCGCCCATCGCGATCGCCTGCCGCGGTTCGCAGCCGATGCGCGCGCAGGTGTCGAGGAACATGCGGCGCTTCTCGGCGCCGTCGCAGATGTCGCCCCAGGGCTGATCCACCATGCGGCCAGTGAGCTGGCCGTCGACGATCTCGAGCACGTTGCTGCGCGTGAAGTCCAGGCCCAGCCGGTCGCGGATGCGGTCGGTGAAGAACGTGAAGCCGCCCGAGACCAACAGGGTCTTCAGCCCGGCGCGCTGACACGCCTGCACCAGTGCCTCGGCGCCGGGGTTCAGGCGAAGGCGTTCGCGGTATACGGCCTCGAGCGCCGATTCCGGCACGCCGCGCAGCAGGGCGACACGCTGTCGAAGGCTTTCCTTGTAGTCGGCGATCTCGCCGCGCATCGCGGCCTCGGTGATCGCGGCCACCTCGGCCTTGCGCCCGGCGGCATCGGCGATCTCGTCGACGCACTCGATGTTGATCAGCGTCGAGTCCATGTCGAACGCGATCAGGTGGAAGTCGGCCAGCGCCAACGGCGGCGTGAAGCCGCGCAGGGCGAGGCCGGGGGAGATCTCGGTGAGGGACACGGTGAGCACAGGGGAAGGAAGGGCCGGATTATCCCGGGGGCACCGAAGCAGCGCCGATACTGCGGCTTCCGTTGACTGACGCCTGGGCCCATGACCGCTGCCTCGCCCGCTCCCGACACCCTCTGCGCGCAGCTGCGCGCGCTGTTCTGGCCTGCGCCGATGGCCGTGAACCGGGCCGAGCGGCTGCGCATGGCGGCCGGTGCGTTGCTGGGCATCGGGGTCACCGCGTGGCTGAGCCACCGGCTCGGCGCGCCTGCACCGCTGACCTGGATCGTGGCGCCGATGGGCGCCAGCGCGGTGCTCGTGTTCTGCCTGCCCGCCAGTCCGCTGGCGCAGCCCTGGGCCGTGGTGGCGGGCAACACGGTGTCCGCGCTGGTGGGCGTGGCCTGCGTGAACCTGATCCCCGCCACCGACGTGGCTGCGGCCGTGGCGGTGGCCGGCGCCATCGCCGCGATGCTCGCGCTGCGCTGCCTGCACCCGCCGGGCGGCGCGAGTGCGCTGCTGATGGTGATGAGCGGCGTCGCCGACCCGCGCGGCGCGCTGTTCCCGGTGCTGGTCAATTCGGTTCTGCTTGCGTCGATGGGCTGGGCCTTCCATCGCGCGACCGGCCACCGCTACCCGCACCGAGTCGCGCCGCCGCAGCCGGGGCAGGTGACCGAGGAAGACCTCGACGCGGTGCTCGGCCGCTACAACCAGATCCTCGACGTCAGCCGTGACGAGCTGCGCGAGCTGATCGACCGCACGCAGCGCCTCGCGCACCAGCGCCGGCTGGCCGACACCCGCTGCGAGGACGTGATGACGCGCGACGTGCTCACGGTCGAGTACGGCACGCATTTGCAGGAGGCCTGGACCTTGCTGCGCAAGGAGGGCCTGAAGTCGCTGCCGGTGGTCGATCGTGGACGGCACGTGGTGGGCATCGTGACCCTGACGGACTTTCTCGAGGCCGCGTCGGTCGACGTCCACCACGGCTTTGACCAGCGCCTGCGCCGCTTCATGGCGAAGTCGCCCGACTCGCACACCGACAAGCCCGAAGTGGTGGGCCAGATCATGACGCGCAAGGTGCGCGTGACGAGGCCACACCGCACCCTGTCGGACCTGGTGCTGCTGTTCAGCAGCACCGGCCACCGCCACATCCCGGTGGTGGGCGAGGGCGGCAAGCTGGTGGGCATGGTGACCCAGTCCGACGTGGTGGCGGCGCTGAAGGTGGCGGACCACCTCGACGCGCCGCACGACGTGGCATCGACGCCCGCGTCCTAGGCCGGCACCGCCTTCGGTGGTCCGAGCGCGCGCAGCACGTCGCGCACCTGCTGCGCCCGGGCCGCAGGTTCGGCCAGTTCGCGCTCGATGCGCAGCTTGTCGTTGCCGGCCAGCTTGATGTGCCGGTTCTTCTGCACCAGGCCGATGATCGCCAGCGCATCCACTGGCGGGTTGGGCCGGAAGCCGATCACCGTGAGCTTCGGCCCGGCGTCGACCTTGGTCACGCCATAGGGCTTGGCAAGCACGCGCAGGCGGTGTGTGTCGAACAGCGTCTGGCCCTGAGCGGGCAGCTTGCCGAAGCGGTCGGTGATCTCTTCGAGCAGCAGGTCGATCTGCTCGGCCTTCTCGGCCGTGGCCAGGCGCTTGTAGAGCGACAGGCGCACGTGCACGTCGCCGCAGTAGGCGTCGGGCAGCAGGGCGGGGGCGTGCAGGTTGATCTCGGTGGCGGCACCGAACAGGCCGCCGAGCGGGCTCAGCAGGTCGGGTTCGTGGCCCGCCTTCAGTGAGCGCACCGCCTCGGCCAGCATGTCGTTGTAGAGCTGGAAGCCCACTTCCATCATGTTGCCGCTCTGGTGCTCGCCCAGCACCTCGCCGGCGCCGCGGATCTCGAGGTCGTGCATCGCGAGGTAGAAGCCGCTGCCGAGTTCCTCCATCTGCTGGATCGCCTCCAGCCGCTGCGCGGCCTGCTTGGTCAGGCCCTCCACGTCGGGCACCAGCAGGTAGGCGTAGGCCTGGTGGTGCGAGCGGCCGACGCGGCCGCGCAGCTGGTGCAGTTGCGCCAGGCCGAACTTGTCGGCGCGGCTGATGACGATGGTGTTGGCGGTGGGCACGTCGATGCCGGTCTCGATGATCGTCGAGCACAGCAGCACGTTGTGGCGCTGGGCCACGAAGTCGCGCATCACGTGCTCGAGCTGGCGTTCGGGCATCTGGCCGTGGGCGACCGCGATGCGCGCCTCGGGCAGCAGCTCCTGCAGCTTCTCGCGCCGGTTCTCGATGGTGTCGACTTCGTTGTGCAGGAAGTAGACCTGGCCGCCGCGCTTCAGCTCGCGCAGCACCGCCTCGCGGATCGTGCCCGCGCCCTCGTTGCGCACGAAGGTCTTGATCGCCAGGCGCCGCTGCGGTGCGGTGGCGATCACCGACAGGTCGCGCAGGCCTTCGAGCGCCATGCCCAAGGTGCGAGGAATTGGCGTGGCGGTCAGCGTCAGCACGTCGACATCGGCGCGCAGTGCCTTGATCGCCTCCTTGTGGCGCACGCCGAAGCGGTGCTCCTCGTCGATGACCAGAAGGCCCAGACGCGCGAATTTGACGTCCTTGGACAGCAGCTTGTGCGTGCCGACCACGATGTCGATCGCACCCGCCTCCATGCCCGCCAGCGCGGCGTTGACTTCCTTGCCGGTGCGAAAGCGCGACAGCTCTGCCACCTTCACGGGCCACGGCCCGAAGCGGTCGACGATGGTCTGGTAGTGCTGCTCGGCCAGCAGCGTGGTCGGCGCCAGGATCGCCACCTGCTTGCCGCCCATCACCGCGACGAAGGCCGCGCGCAGCGCAACCTCGGTCTTGCCGAAGCCGACGTCGCCGCACACCAGGCGGTCCATCGGCTTCGGGCTCACCAGGTCCTGGATCACGGCGTGGATCGCGGCGCGCTGGTCGGCTGTCTCCTCGAAGCCGAAGCTGGCCGCGAAGGCCTCGTAATCGTGCGCTGAGTAGCGGTGGGCATGGCCCTCGCGCGCGGCACGCCGCGCGTACAGCGCCAGCAGTTCGGCGGCGGTGTCGCGCACCTGCTCGGCCGCTTTGCGCTTGGCCTTCTCCCACTGGCCCGAGCCGAGCTTGTGCAGCGGCGCCTCGTCGGCCGACACGCCGGTGTAGCGGCCGATCAGGTGCAGCTGCGACACCGGCACGTACAGCGTGGCTTTGTCGGCGTATTCCAGGTGCAGGAACTCGCTCGGCCCGTCGCCGAGGTCGATGTTCAGCAGCCCCTGGTAGCGCCCGATGCCGTGGTTGACGTGCACCACCGGATCGCCGACCTTGAGCTCCGACAGGTCCTTGATCAGCGCGTCGACGTCGCTGACCTGTTCCTGCTTGCGGCGGCGGCGCGAGGTGGGGGCGGTGGCGAAGAGTTCGGTCTCGGTGACGAACTGGATCGGCGCTGCACCGCCTTCACGCACCCAGTGAAAGCCCGCAGCCAGCGGCGCCGCGACGATCGCCACCTTCTCGTCGCTGGCCTCGAACTCCGCGAGCGTCGCCACGCTCGGCACCTGGATCTTGTGGTCGCGTAGCAGGTCGAGCAGGCTTTCGCGCCGGCCTTCGCTCTCGGCGGCGATCAGCACGCGCGCTGGGGTCGTGTCGAGATGCCGTTCCAGAAGGGCCATCGGCTCGGTGGCATTGCGGTCCACCGACAGGTCCGGCAGCGGCCGCGCCCAGCCCGAAGGCTCACTCCCGCGCACGACCAGCGTCGCGTGCGGCTGCGTGCGGGCGAAGAGGTCCTCGGTGCGCAGGAAGATCTCTTCGGGCGCCAGGATCGGCCGCTCGGGGTCGTGCTGCAGGAAGCGGTGGCGCTCGCGCGTGTCGGTCCAGAAGCGCGCGAGCGCGGCATCGATCTCGCCGTGCAGCACCACCGACGCCTCGGCCCCGAGGTAGTCGAACAGC
>DATLIE010000297.1:0-1922 GCA_035539635.1 Burkholderiaceae bacterium | reverse complement strand
GATCGAGATCTTCGACCTGCGCGCGGCGATGGAGGAACTGGTGGGCCGCCGCCTGGCCGAGACCATCGCAGCGCCGCAGCTCAAGGAGATCCGCGGCATGGTCGACGCGATGGAGCGCGCGGTGAAGGCCGAGGACGCGCGTGGCTACCACCTGTTGAACCTGCAGTTCCACGAGCGCCTGGTCGAGATGGCGGGCAACCGCAAGCTCAGCGCCATCTACCGCAAGCTGATCAAGGAACTGAGCCTGTTCCGGCGCCTGAACCTGGCCGACGGCTGGCTGATGCCGATCTCGGCCAGCGAGCACCGCGCGATCGTCAAGGCCATCGCCGCCGGCGACCCCGAGGCCGCCGGGCGCGCGATGTTCGACCATGTGATGGAAAGCAAGGACCGCACGGTGACCAACCACGTGCGCCGCCAACCCCCGAATGGAGTTGTCCCCGATGGCCGCCCCCCTGTCCGTCAACGGGCGTAGCTACCGCCTGCCCGAAGCGCCCACCGTCGTCGTCTGCGTCGACGGCTGCGAACCCGACTACATCGCGCAGGCGGTGGCCGCCGGCCGCACGCCCTGGCTCAAGCGCACGCTCGCCGAAGGCAGCGCCCTGATCGCCGACTGCGTGGTGCCCTCGTTCACCAACCCGAACAACCTGTCGATCGTGACCGGCGCGCCGCCCTCGGTGCACGGCATCTGCGGCAACTTCCTGTTCGACACCGCCTCGGGCCAGGAGGTGATGATGAACGACCCGAAGTGGCTGCGCGCGCCGACGATCTTTGCGGCGCTGGCCGACGCCGGCAAGGCCTGCGCGGTGGTCACCGCCAAGGACAAGCTGCGCCGCCTGCTCGGCCACGGCATGAAGCTGTCGCCGAGCCTGTGCTTCTCGTCCGAGAAGTCCGACCAGCTGAGCCTGGCCGAGAACGGCATCGACGACGTGCTGTCGCTGGTCGGCCGCCCCGTGCCCGACGTGTACAGCGCCGAACTCTCGGAGTTCGTGTTCGCCGCCGGCGTGGCGCTGATGAAAACGCGCCGACCCGACGTGATGTACCTGTCGACCACCGACTACATCCAGCACAAGCATGCGCCGGGCGACGCGGTGGCCAATGACTTCTACGCCATGATGGACACGCACCTCGGCGCGCTCGACGCGATGGGTTGCGTGATCGCGCTGACCGCCGACCACGGCATGAACGCCAAGGTGCGCATGGACGCGCAGCCCGACGTGATCTACCTGCAGGACCTGCTGGATGGCTGGCTCGGTGCCGGCTCGACGCGCGTGATCCTGCCGATCACCGACCCCTACGTCGTGCATCACGGCGCACTCGGTTCGTTCGCCACCGTCTACCTGCCGGCCGACGAAGACGCGGCCGCGCTGGCGGCGCGCCTCGCGGAGCTGCGTGGCATCGAAGGCGTGTGGACGCGCGCGGCGGCGGCGCAGCACTTCGAGCTGCCGGCCGACCGCATTGGCGACCTGGTGATCGTGTCCGAGCGCTCGACGGTGCTCGGCAGCGCGAAGTCGCGCCACGACCTGTCGGGCCTGGACGCGCCGCTGCGCTCGCATGGCGGGGTGTCGGAGCAACGCGTGCCGCTGATCCTCAACCGTCGCATCGAAGGGCTCGACCCGAACCGGCGCTGGCGCAACTTCGACGCCTTCGACCTGGCCCTGAACCATGCGCGTTGAGTCGCTGCGCCTCGGCGGGGAGAAGGTGGCCGCGCCCGACGGCCGCGTGATCGAGGTACGCAACCCGTTCACGCGCGAGATCGTCGGCACGGTGCCGAAGGCGAGTCTGGCCCAGGTGCGCGAGAGAGCTTCGGCTTGTAGGCGCGTCCGATCTCGAAGGCCTCGCGCACCTGGGCCAGACTCGCCTTCGGCACCGTGCCGACGATCTCGCGCGTGAACGGGTTGCGTACCTCGATCACGCGGCCGTCG
>DATLIE010000296.1:0-6358 GCA_035539635.1 Burkholderiaceae bacterium | reverse complement strand
GACACGCAGCTCCTCGAGCTGCCAGCGGAAATCATCGAGGCGCGCGTCGGGCGCGCCGCGGCGTTCGGCGACGCGGCGCAGCCAGCGCTGCTCGAGCGGCCTCAGCTCGGCCAGGCGCTGTGCGTCGCGCGCCGGATCGGTGCGCAGCTTGTCCATGCGCATCACCAGCGCGCGCAGGTAGCGCGGCAGGTGGTTCAGCGCCGCCCAGGGTGTCTCGATCACGAAGCGCTTGTGCACCAGACGCGCGAGTTGCGCCGCGACGTCGTCGGCCACGTCCTTCGGCGGCTTGCTGTCCTTGAGCTTGCGCTGCGCGGTGGCGAACTCGAGCAGCGCGGCCGCCACGGCACGCGCCACCTCCTGCGCGATCAGGTTCAGGCGCAAGCGTCCCTCGTCCAGCCGTGCCTTGAACGCGACCGCATCCGCGGGCAGCGGGTCGGCGAGGAAGGCACGGTCCAGTGCCACCGCCACCACCTGTTCGCGCAGATCCTCCAGCGTGCCCAGCGCCATGAACTGCGCGGCCATGCGCGTGAGGTCGGGGATGTTCTTCTCCAGGTACTTCAGCGGCTCCTTGAGCTGCAGTGCGAACAGGCGCCGCAGGCCTGCACGGTGGCGCGCGGCGGCCACCGCGGGCTCGTCGAAGACTTCGATCTCCACGTGCGCGCCCTTGTCGACGAGCGAGGGGAAGCCCACCAGCGACTGGCCGCCCTTCCTCACCTCCATCAACTCGGGCAGTTCGCCGAACGACCAGTCGGTGATCGGCCGGCTCGGTGCGGCAGGCGCTTCGCGGGCCGCGACCGCGCGCTGCGGCACGGCGGAGGCCGCGCCGGTGGTCTCGGGAGCCGTCGGCACGAGCTTCAAGGCCGCCAGGGCCTGGAAGGCGCCGCGCGCCTGCGCACCGAGTTCGGACTTCAGTGCCGCGAGGTTGCGGCCCATGCCGAGCTGGCGGCCATGCTCGTCGACGACCCGCAGGTTCATGAACAGGTGCGGCGCCAGGGTCTCGAGCTTGAAGTCGGCGCGCGTGACCGGCAGCTGCGTGCGCTCGCGCACCACGGCGAGCAGGCGGTCCACCAGACCGCCCTCGCCGAAGGGCGCCGAGCCGCAGAACGCGGTCGCGAACTCGGGCAGCGGCACCAGGCGCGCGCGCGGCTTCTGCGGCAGGCTCTTGGCCAACGCGGTGACCTTCGCCTGCAGCATGCCCGGCACCAGCCACTCGCAGCGGTCGTCGCTGACCTGATTGAGCGCATACACCGGCACCGTCACCGTCATGCCGTCGCGCGCATCGCCGGGTTCGTGCAGGTAGTCCACCGCGCAGTCGATGCCGCCGAGGCGGATCGTGCGCGGGAAGTTCGCGCTCGTCACGCCGGCCGCCTCGTGCCTCATCAGTGCGTCGCGCGTGAGCTTGAGCAGGTCCGGGTCGGCCTTCGACGCCTGTCGGTACCAACGCTCGAACGCAATGCCCCCCGTGGCCTCGGCCGGCACCTGCTGCTCGTAGAAGGCGGCGATCAGGCCATCGTCCACCAGCACGTCCTGACGCCGCGACTTGTGTTCGAGCGCCTGCACCTCGCGGATCAGCTTCGCGTTGTGGGCCAGGAAGGGCAGCTTGCTGTCCCACTCGCCGGCGACCAGCGCCTCGCGGATGAAGATCTCGCGCGCCTGCACCGGATCGATGCGCGCGAAGTTGACGCGCCGGCCGCTGTAGATCACCAGGCCGTGCAGGGTCGCGCGTTCGAGCGCGACCACCTCGGCCGCTTTCTTCTCCCAGTGCGGCTCGAGCAGCTGCTTCTTCAGCAGGTGGCCGCCGACGCGCTCGATCCAGGGTGGCTCGATCGCCGCCAGCCCGCGGCCGAACAGGCGTGTCGTCTCCACCAGCTCGGCCGCCACCAGCCAGCGTCCGGGCTTCTTCGACAGGTTGGCGCCGGGGTGGCGCCAGAACTTGATCCCGCGCGCGCCGAGGTACCACTCGTCGTCGTCGGCCTTGCAGCCGATGTTGCCGAGCAGGCCGGCGAGCAGCGCCACGTGCACCTGCTCGTAGGTCGCGGGCGTGGTGTTGATCCGCCAGCCGTGCTCGGCCACCACGGTCAGCAGCTGCGAGTGGATGTCGCGCCACTCGCGCACCCGGCGCGGCGAGATGAAGGCGTCGCGCAGGCGCTGTTCCTGCTGGCGGTTGGACAGCTTGTGGCGGTCGCCGCCGTCCTTGTGCCCATGCGTGCCGCGGCCTTCCTCGATCCACTTCCAGAGCTTGAGCGTGCCGATGAACTCCGACTTCTCGTCGTCGAAGGGTTTGTGCTTCAGGTCGGCGGCCTGCTGCGCGTCGAGCGGGCGGTCGCGCACGTCCTGGCCCGACAGCGCCGAGGCGATCACCAGCACCTCGGCCAGCGCCTGCTGCTCGCGAGCCGCGAGGATCATGCGTCCCACGCGCGGGTCCAGCGGCAGGCGCGCGAGCTCGCGGCCGATGTCGGTCAGCTCGTTGGCCTCGTCGACCGCGCCCAGTTCGTTGAGCAGCGCGTAGCCGTCGGCGATGGCCTTCTTCGGTGGCGGCTCGAGGAAGGGGAAGTCCTCGACCATGCCCAGGCCGAGCGACTTCATGCGCAGGATCACGCCGGCCAGCGAGCTGCGCAGGATCTCCGGTTCGGTGAAGCGCGGGCGGCCCGCGAAGTCCTTCTCGTCGTAGAGGCGGATGCAGATGCCGTCGGCCACCCGGCCGCAGCGGCCGGCGCGCTGGTTCGCCGCCGCCTGGCTGATGGCTTCGACCTGCAGCTGCTCGACCTTGTTGCGGTAGCTGTAGCGCTTGACGCGCGCCAGGCCGGCGTCGACGACGTAGCGGATGCCGGGTACCGTGAGCGAGGTCTCGGCCACGTTGGTTGCCAGCACGATGCGCGGCGCGCCATGCGCGGCGAACACGCGGTTCTGCTCCTCGGACGACAGGCGCGCGAAGAGGGGCAGGATCTCGGCATGTCGCCGACGCGGGTCGTGCGCAAGGTGCTTGCGAAGGTGGTCGGCGGCCTCGCGGATCTCACGCTCGCCGGGCAGGAAGACGAGGATGTCGCCGCTGCCTTCGCGCCACAGTTCGTCGACGGCGTCGGCGATCGCCACATTGAGGTCGCGCTCCTTCGTCTCCTCGAACGGCCGCCAGCGTTGTTCGACCGGGAACATGCGTCCGGAGACCTGGATCACCGGCGCCGGGCCCGAGGGCGAGGCGAAGTGCGTGGCAAAGCGCTCGGCGTCGATCGTGGCCGAGGTCACGATCACCTTCAGGTCCGGCCGCCGCGGCAGGATCTGGCGCAGGTGCCCGAGCAGGAAGTCGATGTTCAGCGAGCGCTCGTGCGCCTCGTCGACGATGATCGTGTCGTACGCCTGCAGCAGCGGGTCGCCCTGCGTCTCGGCCAGCAGGATGCCGTCGGTCATCAGCTTGACCGACGCGCCGGGTTGCAGCCGGTCGGTGAAGCGCACCTTGTAGCCCACCACGTCGCCGAGCGGCGAGTTCAGTTCGGCGGCGATGCGCTGCGCCACGCTCGACGCGGCGATGCGCCGCGGCTGCGTGTGGCCGATCAGCCTGCCGCGTTGCCCCGCCGGCGCATTGGCCCTGCCGCGCCCGAGCGCCAACGCGATCTTCGGCAGCTGGGTCGTCTTGCCCGAGCCGGTTTCGCCGCAGACGACGATGACCTGGTGCGCGGCCAGCGCCTGCGCGATCTCGTCGCGGCGCGCCGAGACCGGCAGCGACTCGGGAAAGGTGATCGGGGGCAGTGGCACGGGGCGCGGATTATCCGCGCCGCCTCGGCGCCGGCCCGGTCAGGCGGGGTTGTAGGCGATCGCGGTGATGGCCGCGCCCTGCGGATCGAGCAGGACCACGAAGCGGCCCACGGTGGGGATGTCGGCCGGCCCGTGCACGACCTTTCCGCCCAGCTCGACGCAGCGCTGCGCGGTGGCATCCGCGTCGGCCACCGTGACGTAGCCACCCCATGTCGGCGCCAGGGCCTCGCCCCCCGGGGGCTTGCCCATGATGCCGCCGACCGAGGTGTCGCCCGCCTTGATGACCTGGTAGGGCATGCCCATGTCCATCTTCTCGAAGCGCCAGCCGAAGAGCTGGCCGTAGAACGCCGCGGCCGCGTCGGGGTCGCTGGTCATCAGCTCGTTCCAGCTGAAGGCGCCGGGTGTCTTGTAGACGTCGTCGTAGCTCTTCATCGCGTTCTCCGGGTCGGGAACCGGCATCGTTGGCCCGGGGCCCAGCCGCGTCAAGTCCCTGCGGCACAATTCGCGCCGTGAACATGCCCGTGCCCGCCGTCGTCTTCCCGCACACCTTCGTGCCCTGGTTCCGCTCGGTGGCGCCCTACATCCACGCCTACCGCGGCAAGACCTTCGTGGTGGCGATGGCCGGCGAAGGCATCGCGGCCGGCAAGCTGACGGCCTTCGTGCAGGACCTCGCGATCCTGCATGCGATGGGCATCAAGCTCGTGCTGGTGCACGGCTTCCGGCCGCAGGTGAGCGAGCAGCTCAAGGCCAAGGGCCATCCCGAGCGTTTCAGCCACGGCATGCGCGTCACCGACGCGGTGGCGCTGGACTGCGCGCAGGAGGCCGCCGGGCAGCTGCGCTTCGAGATCGAGGCCGCGTTCTCGCAGGGCCTGCAGAACACGCCGATGGCCAACGCCACGGTGCGCGTGGTGTCGGGCAACTTCCTGACTGCACGGCCGGTGGGCATCGTCGATGGCGTCGACTTCATGCACAGCGGCTTCGTGCGCCGCGTCGATGCGCGCGCGATCCGCCTGGCGATCGACACCGGCGCCGTGGTGCTGCTGTCGCCGTTCGGCTTCTCGCCCACGGGCGAAGCGTTCAACCTGGCGATGGAGGACGTGGCCACCTCCACGGCCATCGCGCTGCAGGCCGACAAGCTGCTCTTCCTGACCGAGGTGGCCGGCATCCGCGAACAGCAGAACGACCCGGAAAGCGGGATCGACACCGAACTCGCGCTGGCCGATGCGGAGCGCATGCTGGCGGCGCTGCCCGAGCCGACGCGGCCGACCGACGTGGCCTTCTACCTGCGGCACTGCGTCAAGGCCTGCCGCGAGGGTGTCGAACGCTCGCACATCCTGCCCTTCGCCGTGGACGGGGCGCTGCTGCAGGAGGTCTACACCCACGACGGCATCGGCACGATGGTCGTCGACGAGAAGCTCGAGAGCCTGCGCGAGGCCAGCAGCGACGACGTCGGCGGCATCCTGCAGCTGATCGAGCCGTTCGAGCGCGACGGCACGCTGGTGCGGCGCGACCGCAGCGAGATCGAGCGCGACATCGGCAACTACACCGTGATCGAGCACGACGGCGTGATCTTCGGTTGCGCGGCGTTGTACCCGTATCCGGAAGCGGCCACGGCCGAAATGGCGGCGCTGACCGTCAGCCCGCATGTGCAGGGCCAGGGCGACGGCGAGCGCATCCTCAAGCGCGTGGAGCAGCGCGCGCGCGGCATGGGCCTGTCGACCCTGTTCGTGCTGACGACGCGCACGATGCACTGGTTCATCAAGCGCGGCTTCCAGCAGGTGGACCCAGACTGGCTGCCCGACGCGCGCAAGCGCAAGTACAACTGGGACCGGCGCTCGCAAGTGCTGGTCAAGAACCTCAAGTGATTCGATCGGAGTGATGGCATGGCTCGCATGGTTCAGTGCGTTTACCTGAAGAAGGAAGCCGAGGGGATGGTCTATGCGCCCTACCCCGGTGAACTCGGCAAGCGCATCTACGACAACGTCAGCCAGGAAGCCTTCGAACTCTGGAAGAAGCACCAGACGATGCTGGTCAATGAGAACCGGCTGAACCTGGCGGATTCGCGCGCGCGTCAGTACCTGGCGCGGCAGATGGAGCAGTTCTTCTTCGGTACAGGGGCAGACAAGCCCGCCGGCTACGTGCCGCCCGCGCCTTGATTTACCTCAAGCGCATTGAACGCGAATAGTTCGCATTTGTGATGTAGACTTCGGGGCACTGTTCCCCGGAGTCTCACGATGAACATCGCACTCAAGGCCACGCTGGCTCTCGCCGCGACCCTTGCCGCCACGGCCACCTTGGCCCAGCAAGCCACGCTGAACCTCTACTCGGCGCGCCACTACCAGACCGACGAGGCGCTGTACGAGAACTTCACGAAGGCCGCCGGCATCAAGATCAACCGCGTCGATGCCGACGACGCAGGGATCCTCGCGCGGCTGAAGACCGAAGGCGCGGCCAGTCCGGCCGACGTGATCCTCTTGGTCGACGCTGCCCGCCTGTGGCGCGCCGAGATCGACGGGTTGTTCCAGCCGGTCAAAAGCAAGGTGCTCGAAGAGCGCATCCCCGCCAACCTGCGCGGCAAGGACGCGGGCCAGGGAGCCCAGTGGTACGG
>DATLIE010000295.1:0-2939 GCA_035539635.1 Burkholderiaceae bacterium | reverse complement strand
TCGACACGCGATAGCCCTGGGCCGCGAGCCGCGCCGCGACCGCCCCGCCCATCGCGCCGGCGCCGAGCACGAGCACGGGCACGTCATCGGCGCGCCGCTGCAGGAGCTGCTGCCAGACGCGCTGAGCCTGCTGCGCCTGGTAGTCGAAGAAGCACCGGTGCAAGCCGGTCACCGCCCACAGCGCGGTCTCGGCCATCGCGGCGCTCATCGCCGGATCGACCATGCGCGCGATCGGCACGCCCCCCGGCAGCGTCGGATCGGCGAGCAGCCGGTCGACGCCCGCCCACAGCGACTGGATCAGGCGCAAGCGCGGCAGGCTGGCCAGCAGTCCTGGCTCGGGGTTGGCCACCACCGCCGCGTCGACCGCCTCGCGGTCGAACGGCGCGTCCTCGCGCCACCAGCGGCAGTCGGGCGCCGCAGCGCGCAGGGCATCCCACCACGCCTCGCGTTCGGCCGGCTCGAAGCGCCCGGCGAACAGGACCGTCAGCGCGCCCATCGCGTTCAGGTCACCATGCGTCCGCCGAAGGCCTGTCGCCCCGCGGCGGCCGGCGCGATCTGGACATGCACCCGACTCGGGTCGCAGCGCAGCACGCGTGCGAGTGCCGTCGTCAGCGTGCGTACCTGCTCGGCGAGTGCTTCGCCTTGCAGCGGGTGCGCCTGCAGCACGGTCACGAACACCGGCAGCGCGTCGTCGGCCAGCGGCGGCACGCCACTTTCCGCATAGGCCGACGCCGGCAAGGCGCGCAGGCGCAGCCAAGTGTGGCCGCGCGCGCTGCCCAGCGCGTAGCCCGCCTCGTCGGCCAGGGCCTGGGCCAGTCCTGGCAACGCGGCCGGCGCGCCGTCGGGCAGCACGCGCTCGATCTCGATCATCGGCATGGTCAGGCCCTCCTGCCTTCTTCGAGCAGGCGTTCGAGTGCGATCGCGACGGTCTGCGACCGCACCGCAGCGCGATCGCCGTCGAGCTGCAAGCGCTCCGATCGCGGCGCCGCACCACGTCGTGCGAGCGCGAGCCACACCGTGCCCACCGGCTTGCCCGGCACCGCGCCGCCCGGGCCGGCGATGCCGGTCACCGCGACGGCGAGGTCGGCGGCCGAGCGCGCGAGTGCGCCGCTGGCCATCGCTTCGGCCACCGCCTGGCTCACCGCGCCTTGCGCAGCGATCAGCGCCGCATCGACGCCGAGTTGCTCGGTCTTGGCCTCGTTGCTGTAGGTGACGAAGCCGCGTTCGAACCAGTCGCTCGAACCCGCGAGCGTGGTGCAGGTGGCCGCGATCAGCCCGCCGGTGCAGCTTTCGGCGGCGGCGATGCGCCAGCCACGTGCGCGCAGCGCATCGGCCAGCGGCACCACCCAGCGGGCCGCGAGCTCGGCATCGAGCAACTGTTCGCTCATGGGAAGACGAAGCGCCACAGCGCGATCACCAGCAGCGTGCAGAACGCGGCGACCAGGTCGTCGGCCAAGATGCCTGCGCCCTGCCGCCAGCCGCGGGCCGACTTGAAGCGGCGGTCGCACCAGCCTACCGGGCCGGGCTTGGCCGCGTCGAAGAAGCGGAACAGGCCGAGAGCGACGAACTGCGCGAGCCAGTCGGCCGGTGTGACGAGCCAGAGCACGATCCAGAACGCGACCACCTCGTCCCAGACGATCGCGCCCGGGTCGGCCACGCCGAGGTCCTCCGCGGTGCGCGTGCAAGCCCAGAGGCCGACCAGCAACGAAGCCGCGACCACCCCGCCCCAGGCCCAGGGGCCGAACGGCGCCAGCCAGCGGTCGAGCACCAGGAAGGCGACCCAGGCCCAGAGCGTGCCCACCGTGCCGGGCGCCCAGGGCGACAGGCCGCTGCCGAAGCCGAGTGCGATCCAGCGCGCCGGATGGCGCCACATGAAGGCGGCCGTGGCACGTCGCGGCGCGCTCGTCGCGTCGCGCACGATCGTCGCGTCGCTGACCGGCGGCTCGGCCATCGTGGGGGCCTTCATGCGTCGCGGAAGTGGTCGTAGCCGGCCAGGGTCAGCCGCAGCGCCCGGCCCTGGCCATCGACCAGTCGCAGGCCGGGCTCGGCGTCGACGGAGCCGATGCGGGTGGCGTCGCAGCCGGCCTGGGCGGCGGCGGCCCGCACCTCGCGCTCGTGAGCCGCGGGCGCGGAGAACAGCAACTCGTAGTCGTCGCCACCGGCCAGGGCGAACTCGCGCCGCCGGTCCACCGGCTGCGCGGCCAGCACCGGGCTCGCCGGCAGAGCGTCGGCATCGACGGTGGCGCCGACGCGCGAACGTGCAAGCACATGGCCAAGGTCGCCCACCAGCCCGTCCGAAAGATCGATCGCGCTCGTCGCCACGGCGCGCAGGGCCAGGCCGAGCGCGACGCGCGGGGTCGGACATTCCATGCGTGCACGCACACGCTCGAAGTCGTCGCCCGGCAAGGCAAGGCGGCCGCGGAACACCTCGAGCGCGAGCCGCGCGTCGCCCAGGCCACCACCGACCGGATGACTCACCCACAACTGGTCGCCCGGCCGCGCGCCCGAACGCAGCAGCGCCTGCCCCGGCGGCACCTCGCCGAACACCGTGAGACCGATCGCGAGCGGCCCGCCCGTCGTGTCGCCACCGACGAGCTCGATGTCGTGCGCGTCGGCCAGCGCCAGCATGCCGCGCGCCAACCCGGCGAGGAAGGCCTCATCGACACGCGGCAGCGTCAGCGCGAAGGTGAAGGCCAGCGGCGCGGCACCGCAGGCCGCCAGGTCCGACAGGTTCACCGCCAGCGCCTTGTGCCCCAGGCGGTCGGGCTCGATGGTGGAGAGGAAATGCCGCCCCTCGACCAGCGTATCGGTCGACACCGCGATCTGCTGTCCGGGCGTGGGCTGCAGCAGCGCGCAGTCGTCGCCGACGCCGAGTGCGGCGCGGCGCACCGGGCGCGTGAACCAGCGCGCGATCAGGTCGAATTCGCCGAGGGACATGG
>DATLIE010000294.1:0-7431 GCA_035539635.1 Burkholderiaceae bacterium | reverse complement strand
ATCGTCGAACCGAACACCGACTGCGAGCAGATGACGTGATCGCCCCCCTTGAGCGTGCCCAGGATCAGCAGCAGGATCGCCGCCATGCCGCTGGCCGTGCCGATGGCCGCCTCGCTGCCCTCGAGCGCCGCCAGGCGCCGCTCCATCATCGTGACGGTCGGGTTCGAGAAGCGGCTGTAGACGAAGGCCTCTTCCTCGTTCGCGAAGCGTGCCGCCGCGGTGGCGGCGTCGGGGTGGACGAAGGAGCTGGTGAGGAACAGCGCCTCCGAGTTCTCGCCCCAGGGCGACGGCGGCAGGCCCTCGCGCACGGCCAGCGTGTCCAGCCGCGCATCGGGCGGCAGATCCACACGCGGCAGGCGCTTGTCGGCGTCGGTCACGCGCCCTCCTCCGCGCTCTGCAGCGCCAGGCGGCCGCGACCGCTGCCATCGTCTTCCTCGAACTGCAGGCGGCGCTGGGCTTCCATGGTCGCGAAGTCGGTGTCGCTCACGTCGCCGGTGATGTAGCGGCCGTCGAAACAGCTGGCCTCGAAGCTGACGACCTTGGGGTTGAGCGCCGCCACGACGCGCTTCATCGCATCGACGTCCTGGTAGATCAGGGCGTCGGCGCCGATGAACTCGCGGATCTCCTCGACGCTGCGGTCGGCGGCGATCAGTTCCTCGCGCGTCGGCATGTCGATGCCGTACACATTCGGGAAGCGCACCGGCGGCGCGGCCGACGCCATGTAGACCTTGCGCGCACCGGCCTCGCGCGCCATCTGCACGATCTCCTTGCTGGTGTTGCCGCGCACGATCGAGTCGTCGACCAGCAGCACGTTGCGGCCGCGGAACTCCTGCACCATCGCGTTGAGCTTCTGGCGCACGCTGCGCTTGCGCACCGCCTGGCCAGGCATGATGAAGGTGCGGCCGACATAGCGGTTCTTGACGAAGCCTTCGCGGTACGGCTTGCCGATCTTCTGTGCCAGCTGCATCGCGCTCGGCCGGCTCGATTCGGGGATCGGGATCACGACGTCGATCGCGCTCGGCGGCATGGTCGAGATGACCCGCTGCGCCAGCGTCTCGCCCATGTTCAGGCGCGCCTGGTAGACCGAGATGCCGTCCATCACCGAGTCCGGGCGGGCCAGGTAGACGAACTCGAACATGCAGGGGTTCAGCGTCGGGTTCTGCGCGCACTGGCGCGCGTGCACGCGCCCCTCCAGGTCGATGAACAAGGCCTCGCCGGGCGCCACGTCGCGCACCAGCTTGTGCCCCGTGCCTTCGAGGGCCACGCTTTCGCTGGCCACCAGCGTCTCGCCGTCGGCCGACGTGCCGTAGACCAGCGGGCGGATGCCATAGGGGTCACGAAACGCCAGCAGCCCGTGCCCGGCGATCAGCGCGATCACCGCGTACGAACCCTTGATGCGCCGGTGCACCGCCGCCACCGCCTTGAACACCTCGTCGGGCGTGAGCGGCAGGTCGCGCGCCGCCAGCTCGAGTTCGTGCGCGACGATGTTGATCAGCACCTCGGTGTCGCTGCCGGTGTTGATGTGCCGGCGGTCGATCTCGAACAGCTCGTTCTTCAGCGTGTGCGCGTTGGTCAGGTTGCCGTTGTGTACCAGCACGATGCCGAACGGTGCGTTGACGTAGAAGGGCTGCGCCTCTTCTTCGTTGTAGGCATTGCCCGCGGTGGGGTAGCGCACCTGGCCCAGGCCCACGGTGCCGGGCAGCCCGCGCATGTTGCGGGTGCGGAACACGTCGCGCACCATGCCGCGCGCCTTGTGCATGAAGCACTTGGTGCCCTGCATCGTCACGATGCCCGCCGCGTCCTGTCCGCGGTGCTGCAGCAGCAGCAGCGCGTCGTAGATCAGCTGGTTGACGGGCTGCTTGGAGATGACGCCGACGATGCCGCACACGGTGGTGGATCCTTCCTTCAGGCCGGCAGATGCTGCGCGATCGCGTCGGGCAGCACAGGCTTCAGGCCGGTCAACAAAGTCGTGAGCCAGGCCGCACCCTGGGAATGCTGCCAAGCCGGCGCGCGCTGCGCCGGCGTCAGCGAGACGATGGTGGCCACCGCGAGCAGCAGCACCGCGCCGCGCAACAGGCCGAAGCCGCCACCAAGCACGCGGTCGATCACCTGCAGCGGCGTCGCATGGATCACCAGGCGCAGCAGCCGGGCAGCCAGGGCCCACGCAATCAAGGCCACGATGAACGTCGCGGCGAAGGCAGCGGCGTGATTCAGCCCACTGCCAGCCGCGCCGATGGGCAGCAGCGGCGCGACCGTCGGCGCGAACACCTGGGCCACGATGTACGCCGCCACCCAGCCGAGCAGCGACAGCACCTCGAACACCAGGCCGCGCCACAGGCCGACCAGCACCGACAGCGCGAGCACGGCCAGCAGCGCCCAGTCGACCCAGCCGAACGCGCCGAGCGCTTCGTTCATAGCGTCAGCACCGCGCCGGGCAAGCCGGCGGCCTTGAGCCTGGCCGCGGCCTTCTCGGCTTCATCGCGCGTGCCGAAGGGACCCAGACGCACGCGCGTGCGCGAGCCACTGCTGGTCTCGACAACTTGCGTATAGCTGGCGAGGCCAAGCTTCTCGACCTTGGCACGCGCCTCGCGCACCGCGGAGGCTTCGGCGAACGCACCGACTTGCACGACGAAGCGGCCACCCGGCTCGGCCACCGGCTTGGCAGGCTCTGGCACGGGCTTGGCGGCCGGCGCCGTCTGCGCCGTAGTCGCTGGCTTGGCGGGGGCGTCCTTCGGCGGCACGTCGGGCTTCGGCGGGTCCGGCCGCGGCTCGGGCGCCGACGCAGGCACCGGTGCGGCCACGGGTGCCTTGCTCGCAGGCGGCGCCACCGGCGCGCTGCCGGCGTTGGCGACCACCTTGGGCGGCGGCAGCGCCAGCGGCGCGGGGCTGTCGCGCGACGGAATCTCGATCGGAATGTCCACCGGGATCGGTCGCGGCTGCGTCTCGAACAGCAGCGGAAAGGCCACCACGCCGACGCCCAGCAGCACCACCGCACCGATGAGGCGGCGCCGCGCTCGCGACCGCGCCAGCTCGACCGGCTCGCCGGCGGCGGCCGCGGCGCCTGCCGCGCCCTGGCGCTTGAAGATGTCGAGCAGTCCCATGCGTGGCGAGTCTCGTGGATGCGGCGGGTGGAGTTGCCGCTCGAGGAACGGCCTACGCCGTGTGCATGGCACCCAGCCTGGGCAGGCCCTCCTTGAGCACGCCACCCACCGTGAGGAAGGAGCCGAAGACCAAAATTCTATCAGCGGGGTCCGCTGCGCCCAGGGCCGAGGTCAATGCAGCCGACGGGGTGGCATGCGTCGTCACCGGCCGCCCCGCGGGCTGTGCCGCCCGCACGCGCTCGGCCAATGCCTGCGCGCTCGCGGCGCGCGGCAGCGGCAGGTCGGTGCAGTACCACGCGTCGACCAGCGGCGCGAGGCGCTGCACGACGCCGTCGAGGTCCTTGTCGAGCATCGCGCCGAACACGGCATGCGTGCGCGGGTAGAAGCCCATCGCGTCGAGGTTGAGCGCCAACGCCGCCACCGAATGCGGGTTGTGTGCCACGTCGAGCACCAGGGTCGGCCGACCGGGCACGATCTGGAAGCGCCCCGGCAGCTCCACGGTGGCGAAGCCCTGCCGCACCGCCTGCGCCGGCACCGGCAGGCGTTCGTGCAACGCCTGCAGCGCCGCCAGCACGCCTGCGGCGTTGACCAGCTGGTTGGCCCCGCGCAGCGCCGGGTATGCCAGCCCGTGCCAGCGCTTGCCCCGGCCCGCCCAGGCCCACTGCTGACGATCGCCGCTGTGGTTGAAGTCGCGACCGGCAAGCCACAGGTCGGCGCCCACCGCCTGCGCATGGGCGGCGATCGACGCCGGCGGCATCGGGTCGCTGACGATCGCGGGCTTGCCGCTGCGCATGACGTGTGCCTTCTCGCGCCCGATGCTCTCGCGGTCGGGACCGAGGTACTCGGTGTGATCGATGTCGATCGACGTAATCACGGCGCAGTCGGTGTCGATGGCGTTGACGGCGTCGAGCCGGCCTCCCAGGCCGACCTCGAGGATCACGACGTCGAGCCCGGCCCGCGCCAGGCAGCGCAGGATGGCCAGCGTGGTGAACTCGAAGTAGGTCAGCGTCGTGTCGCCGCGCGCGGCCTCGACCGCTTCGAAGTGCGGCAGCAGGTCGCCCGCCGCCACCGGCCGGCCGCCGATCCGGCAGCGCTCCTCGAAGTGCACCAGGTGCGGCTTGATGTACAGGCCGACGCGGTAGCCCGCCGCGAGCAGGATCGACTCGAGCATCGCGCAGGTCGAGCCCTTGCCGTTGGTGCCGGCCACGGTGATCACCGGGCACTCGAAGCGCAGCCCGAGAGCGTCGCGCACGGCGAGCGTGCGCGCGAGTGTCATGTCGATCGACTTCGGATGCAGGCGCTCGCAGTGCGCGAGCCAGTCGTCCAGCGTCCGGAGGCTCGGACTCACGCCACGGCGTCGGCCGCCTGCCGCTGCAGCATCGCGAGCGCGCGTGCGACGGTGCCGCGCAATTGACGGCGATCGACGATCATGTCGACGGCGCCCTTGTTCTGCAGGAACTCGGCGCGCTGGAAGCCTTCGGGCAGCTTCTCGCGCACGGTGTTCTCGATCACGCGCGGGCCCGCGAAGCCGATCAGCGCCTTGGGTTCGGCGATCACCACGTCACCCATGAAGGCGAAGCCGGCCGACACGCCGCCCATGGTCGGATCGGTCAGCACGCTGATGTAGGGCAGGCGCGCCTTGGCCAACCGCGTCAGCGAGGCGTTGGTCTTGGCCATCTGCATCAGGCTCAGCAGGCCCTCCTGCATGCGCGCGCCGCCAGTGGCGGTGAAACACACGAAAGGCACCTTCTGTTCGATGGCCGCGTGCACGCCGCGCACGAAGCGCTCACCCACCACCGAGCCCATGGAGCCGCCCATGAAGTCGAACTCGAAACAGGCCGCGACCAGCGGAATCGTGTGCACCGCGCCGCCGACGACGATCAGCGCGTCGGTCTCGCCAGTCGCTTCCATGGCGTCGCGCAGGCGGTCGGGGTACTTCTTGCTGTCCTTGAACTTCAGCGCGTCGACCGGCATCACCTCCTGGCCGATCTCGTAGCGGCCTTCCGGGTCGAGGAAGGCGTCGAGCCGTGCGCGCGCACCGATGCGGTGGTGATGGCTGCACTTGGGGCAGACGTTGAGGTTCTGGTCGAGGTCGGTCTTGTAGAGGACCGTCTCGCACGAGGGGCATTTGATCCACAGCCCTTCGGGCACCGTGCGGCGTTCGCTCGGGTCGGTGGGTTGGATCTTGGGCGGAAGGAGTTTTTCGAGCCAGCTCATGCGAGAGGTCCCTTCGACGTCGTCGTCAGCCCTGGTCCAGGGCGGCGCGGATCTCGGCGATGAACGCCGCGGCCGCGGGGGCGAGAGTATCGCTCGTTTGCGCTTCCAGCAGTTGCACCAGCCGGGAGCCGATCACCACCGCGTCAGACACGCGACCGACCGCCTGCGCCGAGGCGGCGTCACGAATGCCGAAGCCCACGCCCACGGGCACCTTCACGTGCGCGCGGATGCGCGGCAGCATCGCCGCCACCGCGGCGGTGTCCAGGTGCCCCGCGCCCGTCACCCCCTTGAGCGAGACGTAGTAGACGTAGCCGCTGGCGATGCGGCCCACCTCGGCCATGCGCTCGTCGGTCGACGTGGGGGCCAGCAGGAAGATCGGGTCCATTGACGCCGTCTTGAGCTGGGCTGCGAAAGCCTCGGCTTCCTCAGGCGGGTAGTCGACGACGAGCACGCCGTCCACGCCCGCCGCCTTTGCGTCAGCGATGAAACGCTCGACGCCGTAACGCTCGATCGGGTTCGCGTACCCCATCAGCACCACCGGCGTGGCTTCGTTCCTGGCGCGAAAGCCGCGCACGTAGGACAGCACCTCGCGCATGCCGATGCCCTTGGCGAGCGCGCGCTCGGAGGCCTTCTGGATCACCGGGCCGTCGGCCATCGGGTCGGAAAACGGCACGCCGAGCTCGATCACGTCGGCGCCTGCGGCGGCCATCGCGAGCATCACGTCGACCGTGGCCTCGGGCACCGGGTCGCCGGCGCAGATGTACGGGATCAGCGCCTTGCGCCTGTCGCGCTTGAGCGCTTCGAAGGTGGCGGCAATGCGGCTCATCGCTTCACCCCCTGGCCCTTGCACGACGGTCGGCAGTAGAACTCGGCGCCGGAGAGATCGGCCACGGTGCCGATGTCCTTGTCGCCGCGCCCGCTCAGGTTGACCAGCAGATGCTGGTCGGGCCGCATCGTCGCGGCCAGCTTCATCGCATAGGCCACGGCGTGGCTCGACTCGAGCGCGGGAATGATGCCCTCCGTACGGCACAGGCGGTGGAACGCGGCGAGCGCCTCGTCGTCGGTGATGCCGACGTACTCGGCGCGGCCGATGTCCTTCAGGTACGCGTGCTCGGGGCCGACGCCGGGGTAGTCCAGGCCGGCGGAGATCGAGTGCGTCTCGGTGATCTGGCCGTTGGCGTCCTGCAGCAGGTAGGTGCGGTTGCCGTGCAGCACCCCGGGCGAGCCCGCGGAGAGCGACGCCGCATGCTTGCCACTCGCGATGCCCTGCCCCGCCGCCTCGACGCCGATCAGGCGCACGCCATCGTGCTCGATGTACGGGTAGAAGATGCCCATCGCGTTGCTGCCACCGCCGACGCAGGCGATCACCGCGTCGGGTTGGCGCCCGATCAGCTCGGGCATCTGCACCAGGCACTCGTCGCCGATCACGCGCTGGAAGTCGCGCACCATCATCGGGTACGGATGCGGGCCCGCCACCGTGCCGATGATGTAGAAAGTGTTCTCGACGTTGGTGACCCAGTCGCGCAGCGCCTCGTTGAGCGCGTCCTTCAACGTCTTCGAGCCCGACTCCACCGGCACCACCGTGGCACCCAGCAGGTGCATGCGGTAGACGTTGGGCGACTGGCGCTTGACGTCCTCGCTGCCCATGTAGACCACGCACTCCATGCCATAGCGCGCGGCGACGGTCGCCGTGGCCACGCCGTGCTGGCCCGCGCCGGTTTCGGCGATCACGCGCGGCTTGCCCATGCGCTTGGCCAATAAGGCCTGGCCGATCGTGTTGTTGACCTTGTGCGCGCCGGTGTGATTGAGGTCCTCGCGCTTCAGGTAGATCTGCGCGCCGCCGTTCTCGCGCGACAGGCGCGCCGCGTGGTAGACCGGGCTCGGCCGACCGACGAAGTGCTTGAGTTCGCGCTGGAATTCGGCGACGAACTCGGGGTCCTTGCGGTAGTGCTCGTAGGCGGCCTTCAGTTCATCGAGCGCATGGATCAGCGTCTCGGCGACGAAGGTGCCGCCATAAGGCCCGAAATGCCCGCGGGCGTCGGGCTGTTGGTAGTTCAGCATGGTCAAAGGTCCTAGGTGGCGAGGTCGGCGAGCCGGGCATCGGCTTCGCGGA
>DATLIE010000293.1:0-14289 GCA_035539635.1 Burkholderiaceae bacterium | reverse complement strand
CCCAAGGTCGACCCGCTGTCGCCGGCCAACAAGATCATCTGGGCCACCGGGCCGCTGACCGGCACGATGGCCTCGACCGGCGGTCGCTACACGGTGGTGACCAAGGGGCCGCTGACCGGCGCGATCGCGTGCAGCAACTCGGGCGGCTACTGGGGCGCCGAGCTGAAGATGGCCGGCTGGGACATGGTGATCTTCGAGGGCAAGAGTGCCAAGCCGGTGTACCTCTTCATCGAGGACGGCAAGGCCGAGCTGCGTGACGCGGCGCACCTGTGGGGCCAGAGCGTCTGGCACACCGAAGAGACGATCAAGAAGCAGCACCAGGATCCGTTGATCCGCGTCTCGTCGATCGGCCTCGCGGGCGAGAACCAGGTGCTGTTCGCCGCCGTCGTCAACGACCTGCACCGCGCGGCCGGCCGCTCGGGCGTGGGCGCCGTGATGGGCAGCAAGAACCTGAAGGCGATCGCGGTGCGCGGCACCCTGGGCGTTGGCAACCTGCATGACCCCAAGGGCTTCATGCAGGTGACCAAGGAGAAGAAGAAGATCCTGGCCGACAACGCGGTCACCGGCCAGGGCCTGCCGACCTACGGCACCCAGGTGCTGATGAACGTCATCAACGAGATCGGCGCGCTGCCGACGCGCAACCACCGCGACAGTCAGTTCGAAGGCGCGAAGGACATCTCGGCCGAAGCGATGGCCACGCCGCGCAAGAGCGACGGCAAGGCCCAGCTCGTCACCAACCAGGCCTGCTTCGGCTGCACGATCGCCTGCGGGCGCATCAGCAAGATCGACCAGACGCACTTCTCGGTGCAGAACAAGCCGCAGTACTGGGGCGCCACGGGGGGCCTGGAGTACGAGGCGGCTTGGGCGCTCGGTGCGGCTAACGGCGTCAACGACATCGAGGCGCTGCAGTACGCCAATACCATCTGCAACGAGCAGGGCATGGACCCGATCAGCTTCGGCGCCACCATCGGTGCGGTGATGGAGCTGTACGAGATGGGTGTGCTCAAGTCGGAGCAGATCGGCACCGAGGCGCCGTTCGGTTCGGCCAAGGCGCTGTGCGAACTGGCCGACATGACGGCCAAGGGCGTGGGCTTCGGCAAGGAGATCGGCCAGGGCAGCAAGCGTCTGTGCGCCAAGTACGGCCACCCCGAGCTGTCGATGAGCGTCAAGGGCCAGGAGTTCCCGGCCTACGACGCGCGCGGCATCCAGGGCATGGGCCTGACCTATGCCACCAGCAACCGCGGCGCCTGCCACCTGCGCAGCTACACGGTGGCGTCGGAAGTGCTCGGCATCCCGGTCAAGACCGACCCGCTGGTGGCCGAAGGCAAGCCCGAACTGGTGATGGCGTTCCAGGACGCCACGGCCGCCTTCGACTCGGCCGGCATCTGCATCTTCACCAGCTTCGCCTGGGGCCTGGCCGATGTGGCGCCGCAGGTGGCCGCGGCCTGCGGGCCCGAGTTCACGCTCGAGAACCTGAGCAAGATCGGCGAGCGCATCTGGAACATGGAGCGCGACTTCAACAACAAGGCCGGCTTCACCGCCAAGGACGACAACCTGCCGCCGCGCCTGCTCAACGAAGCGGCGAAGACCGGGCCGGCCAAGGGCCTGACCAGCAAGCTGCCCGAGATGCTGCCGAAGTACTACGCGGTGCGCGGCTGGAACGCGGACGGCACGTTGAAGGCCGAGACGCGGGCGCGCCTGGGCCTTTGATCTTTCACTTGCACAAGGACGGGGTGATGCGCGAGCGTCACCCCGTTTTTTCACTCCATGACCAAGCACCTGATTCTCGGCGCCGGCCCGGCCGGCGTCATCGCCGCAGAGACCATCCGCAAGCACGCGCCGAATGACGAGATCACCATCGTCGGCGACGAGCCCGAGGCGCCGTACTCGCGCATGGCGATTCCCTACCTGCTGATGGGCAACGTCGGCGAGGAGGGCACGCACCTGCGCCACGGTGCGGACCACTACGCCAAGCAACGCATCCACGTGAAGCGCGGCACACGCGCCAAGGCGGTGGACGTGGCGAACAAGAGCGTGAGCTTCGACGACGGCTCGACGCTGGCCTACGACCGGCTGCTGGTCGCGACCGGCTCGACACCGGCCAACCCGCCGATCCCGGGCATCCACACCGACGGCGTGCTGCACTGCTGGACGCTGAAGGACGCGCGCGCGATCGCGCAGCGCGCGGTCAAGGGCGCGCGCGTGCTGCAGATGGGCGCCGGGTTCATCGGCTGCATCATCCTCGAGGCATTGGCGGCGCGCGGCGTGCAGCTCACGGTGGTCGAGATGGGCGACCGCATGGTGCCGCGCATGATGGGGCCGACCGCCGGCGGCATGATCCGCGAGTGGTGCGAAGCCAAGGGCGTGCGCGTGTTCACCGGCACGCGGGTCGAGGCGATCGAATCGCACGCGCCGCTGAAGGTGCGGCTGTCGAACGGCCAGTTCCTCGAATGCGACCTCGTCATCAATGCCACCGGCGTCAAGCCCAACATCGGCTTCCTCGAGAACTCGGGCATCACCTGCCTGGTGGGCGTGCTGACCGACGAGCACTTGCAGACCAGCGTGCCCGGCGTCTACGCCGCCGGCGATTGCGCCGAGGCGTTCGACAAGATCAGCGGCAAGACCATCGTCAGCGCGATCCAGCCCAACGCCGCCGAGCAGGCGCGCGTCGCGGCGCTGAACATGGTCGGCCAGAAGGCCGTGCTGCGCGGCGTGACGCAGATCAACGTGCTCGACACGCTCGGCCTGATCAGCGCCAGCTTCGGCGACTGGCAGGGCGTGCCCGGCGGCGAGCATGTCGAGCTGACCGACAAGGCCGCCGGCCGGCACCTGAGCCTGCAGTTCGGCGGCGAGCGCCTGGTCGGCTGCAACAGTGTGGGCTGGACCGAGCACGTTGGCGCGATGCGCGGGCTGGTCGAGGGTCAGGTCACGCTGGCGCCGCAGTGGAAGCAGCGCCTGCTGAACGACCCGACGCAGCTGATGGCGGCCTACCTTGCCAGCGCCCAGGCGCAGGAGCACAAGGCGCTCGTGAAGGCATAGTGCACCTTCGATGCGCATCACCTTCAAGCTCTACGCCAGCCTCACTCAGCACCTGCCCGCCGACGCGCGGCAGAGCAACCGGATCGAACTCGACGTGCCCGACGGCACGCCGATCTCGAAGATCGTCGAGCCCTTTGGCCTGCCCGAGAAGCTGGTGCACCTGGTGCTGGTCAACGGCGTCTACGTGCCGCCGGCCGAGCGCCTGAGCTTCGTGCCGAAGGAGGGCGACGTGCTCGCGATCTGGCCCCCGATCGCGGGCGGCTGATGCAGTCGCACTACCCATCGGCGTTCGAGCGTGAGATGGGTTGCACCGCCGAAGAGTTGCGGGCCTGGTTGCCCGGCGCGAGCGGCGACCGTGGGATCGCCTGGCGCAGCGATGGTGCCGACATCGGGCTCGATGCCGGCACCGTGTCGATTGCCTGGGAGGCGCTTGAACCGCGCCGCATCGCTCTGGTGACGCTGCCGCGACTGCGCGTGCGCTTCGCCGCAACAGGTGTCGATGCAGCTGCATGGCAGCGCTTCATGCGCCACTTCGACCTCTACACGCTGCGCGGCGGAGGCTGAGCGCGGCGCTCAGCGCGCCGGCGGCGCGCCGACCGCGTTGGTGTTCTGCGCTGCGCGGATGCGCCAACCCTGCGGCGTGGCCTGCAGCCACCAGGTGAACAGGCCATGGCGCGGCGCGCGCGGCGTACCGTCGGGGTCGAGGTCGCCGTGGATCGACCAGGCCTGGTGCACGAGCGCGAAGCTGTCGCCCAGCGCCTGCACCTCGGTCTCGTGGCAGGCCCACACGCTGGCCTGGAACTGGGTGCGGTGCATCGCGGCGTGCGAGGTCTCGATCTGCGCGCGGCCATGCAGGCGGGTCGCGGCGACAGTGACGAGGTCGGCGTCCTCGGTGAACAGCGCGGCCAGACGCGTCATGTCGTGCGCATTCCAGGCGGCTTCCCACTCGCGCGCGATGGCGCGGGCGCTCTCTTCGACGGTGGAGGTCATGCGGGTCAGTGTGCCACGCACGCCGGTTCAGTTCGTCGACAAGGTGAGCTGCACGCGCGGCGACCAGGCTGCATCGTCCTCGCCCGACGCACGCAGGCGCGGCGCAGCGAGGAACAGGCGCTCGCTCGGCAGTCCCTTGGCGACCAGCGCGTCGCGCACCGCCAGGCCGCGCTGCAGCGCCAGCTCGCGGGCGGTGTCCGTGGTCACGAGCGTCGCACCACGCAGCAGGGCTTCCATCTCGGCCAGCGGAATGTCCTTGGCCAGGCCGATCACGTTGCGCGGCTTGTTGGGCAAGCGCGTGTCGCTGTAGATGCGCTTGACGAGAACTTCGCGCTGCGGTGGCGTGAGCGCGGGCAGCGGGGCGTCGGCGGCTGCGCCCGCGCGCAGCGCCTCGCGCCGCTGCTCGGCCGCGATGCGCGCTTCGAGCGCCGCACGCTGCATCGCGTCGCGTTCGCTCTGCGGATCGCTGGCGCCGGCCACCGTCATCTTCAACGCGGGGCGGTCGGTCAGCGACTTGGCCACCTTGTCGACGACGCCGCGGCCGGGCTCGGTGATGCGCGCCGTGCCGGGTTCGAAGGCGACGTAGCTCAGGTCGTCGCTGCCGCCACCGGCCAGCAGCGAGAACGGCGCGGTCAGGGCCTTGACCAGCAGGTTGCCGATGATCTTCAGCACGATGCCGAAGACGCTGAACTGCGGGTCGTTGATCGAGCCGCTGATCGGCAGGTTGATGTCGATCACGCCGCTGCGGTCCTTCAGCAGCGCCACCGCCAGCAGCACCGGCAGCTTGGTGGCGTCGGGCGACTCGACCTTGTCGCCGAAGGTCAACTGGTTGAGGACGACCTGGTTGCGCGCTTCGAGCTTGCCGTCGGCGTCGATCTTGTAAGCCACGTCCATGCTCAGCTTGCCGCGCTCGATCGCGTAGCCGGCGTAGCGACCGGCGTAAGGCGAAAACGGTGCCAGCTCGAGGTCGGTCGCCTTGGCCTGGATGTCCAGCGCCAGCGGTTGCGCCGTGGGGTTGAGCGAGCCGGCGATCTCCAGCAGTGCCGTGCCCGCTGCACGTCCGCGCAGGTCGAGCGTGGCCATGTCGCGGCTGGACGAACTGAAGGCGCCGAGGCGGCCGTTCAGCTCGGTCAGCGCGGCGCTGTAGTTCGGCTTGATGAAGCGGTCGGTGAAGTCGACCTTGCCGTTGGCCAGGCGCACGCCGCCGACGCTGATGTCCAGCGGCAGGCCGGCCGGTGCCGCGGGCGCGGAGGCCGCTGCAGCCGGCGCGGCAGCGGCCGTCGGTGCCGACGCCGCGGCGTCTGCCGGCTTCGGTGCGGCGGCCACGTCGCGCAGGTTGAAGCGGCCGTCCTCGGTGATCACGAGGCGCGAATAGAAGTCCGTCAGTGCGGCCTCGCCGATTGTGACGCTGGGCTTGCCGCCCGGTGCCATGCGGAACTGGATGCCGGTCAACGCGAACGACTGCCAGGTCAGCAGTTCGTCGCCGCTGCGCGCGGCACCGACGGTCGGCCGCTCATGCACGCGCAAGTCGCCGATCAGCGCGTCGCCCTTCGCGCTGGCCTCGATGGCGTCGCCGCGCTGTGCAAACGCCAGTTCGCCGCGCCAGCTGGCTTCGGCGCGCAGCAGGTCGATCGGCAGGCCGCTGTCGACATACGGCGACAGCGCGTGCGCCGGCACGCGTTCGGCGCGAAGCGTGCCGCGCACCGACAGCGGCGCAGCGGCGACCTGGCCGTTCCACTCGATGCGGCCGAGGCCCGCCGGGCTGCCTCTCGCCGGCGCCACATCGCCTTCGACCAGGCGCAGCGAGAGTTGCGTGCGCGCGGGCGGCACGCCGACGCCGCCCGGCCATGCGAAGCCGCGCACGCCGGCGTTGATCGCGGTGGCACGCAGGCGCACCGCATCGGTGGCGCCGACGGCGGGGCGCTCGTCGAGCCACCCGAGGTCGCCCGCGTCGAACTGCGCCTCGTTGACGAGCAGCTGCCAGGGTGGCCCGGCATGGGTGCCCGGTGGCGACGCGTTGCCCTGCGCAGCGCCACCACGCAGCCAGGCCAACGCATTGACCCGTCCCTGTTTGTCGCGCGCGAAGCGCAGGGTCGGGCGCTCGACCTTCACGCTGCCAAGCGTCAGCTTGCGGGCAACGAGATCGACCTGCGCGTCGGCGACCGAGACGGTGGCCACCGCGACAGAGGGCAGCGCTCGCCGGTCGGCGCCGCGTTCGACGACGCGCAGGCCGTCGAGCCGCGCGTTCAGACCGTTGAAGGCGAGCTTCGGTGCATCGCCTGCGGACCAGTCGAACCGGGTCTCGAACTGCACCCGGCCTTCGACGGTGGGCTCCAGCACGGTGGCGACGTAGGGGGCGAGCCAGCGCAGGTCGAACCCGTCGAGCGCGAGGCTCGCCTGGGCGGCGCGGTCGTGGGCCTGGCCCGACACGCTGAACGTGGCGGCGCTGGCCGCGCCGTCCGGCGGCGCGAGGCGGCCCTGCACCTGCAAGGGGGCGCCGTCCGCGGTCGGCTCGACAGGCCAGCGCAACGGGCCCGCCGCGATATCCAGCGCGTCGATGCGCAGCGCGGCCGCCGGGCGCGGCGTCGCATCGAGCCAGTCGACCTGCGCGCCGGCGAGTTCGACCTTGTCGACGCTGAGCTGCCATGGTGTGGCAGCGGCCGCAGGGGGTGCCGACGCCGCCTTCTCCGCAGATACCGCGGCGGGCGCATTTGCGGGCACGAGATTGATCGTGCCGTCGGCAGCGCGCCGCGCCTGCACGCGCGCACCGTCGAGCCGCACGCCACCGAGCCCGATGCGGCGCGCCAGCGGTTGCACGTCCTTGAGTCCGACCTCGAGCCGCTGCCAGGCGATGGCGGTGTCGCTGGCAGGGCCGGCGACGAAGGCTGCATCGGCGAGTGCGGCCTGGCCGGCGATGACGACTTTGGGCGCGCCGTCGGCGCCGACCGCGAACTGGATGTCGAGTTGGCTGCTGAACACGCCGCGCGCCGGCCGGATCGGCAGACCGGCCGGCACGTAGGCGAGCCACGGTGCGAGGTCGAGATTGGTGACCGCGAGCCTGAGCGATGCGTTGCGCTCCTTCGAGAAGGGCTGCGCCTGACCACCGCTGTCGAACGCGGCGCCGTTGAGTTTGAAGGCCAGCCTCGGCTCGACATGCACCTCGACATGCGTCGGCAGGTTGGACAGGAAGGGCAGTCCAAGTTGCAGCCCTTCGACCTTGTGCTGCCGCTGCACCGGCCGGTCGTCGAACAGCAGCTCGCCGCCGGTGAGGCGCAGGTTGTAGAGCGCAAAGCGTGCGGGCGCGTCGTCGGGCTTGGGCTCGTTGGCGGGCTTCAGGCGCGCCAGGATGTCGTCGATGTCGAGGCGGCCCGTGCCAAGATGCGCCAGGCGCAAGCGCGGCGCGTCGATGGCCACCGACTGCACCACCGGCGCGAGGCGCAGCAGCGAGCTCAGTTCGGCGTCGACGAACAGACGGGCCATCTCGAACTGCGGCGGTTGTTGCGCGTCGCTGCCGCCAATGCGGAATTGCTCGACCGTCAACGACAGCGACCAGGGCGCGAAGGCCACCCGGCCGATGCTGACCGGCCGCCCCAGCAATGCCGTGAGCCGCTGCTCCGCCTGGCTCTTGAGGATCGGAGGTACCGCGAGCCACGACACGGTCCACAGCAGCAACAACACCGCCAGTGCGATCGCGACGCGGCGCTGCCAGGGGCTGGTCCACAGGCGTCGCGCGGCGCCGGCTGCAAGGTCACGCATCGCCCGATCCTGCCGCAGCGCGCACGCCGCGGCAACGCCGGGGGCACAATCGCGCCCTTCGAGAGACGGGGCGAACGTCCGTGAACGAGATCTTCCTGTCGTTGGGCATCGAGTCGTGGAAGCCGGTGCTGACCGCGTTGCTGCTGCCGCCGGTGCCGTTGTTGCTGCTGGTGCTGGTGGGCGCGCGCGCGATCCTGTGGCAGCGGGGCGTGGGCTGGCTGCTGGTTCTGATTTCGGTGCTGGCCATGTGGTTCAGCGCCTGCAGCGCGGTCGGCGAGTGGCTGCAGCAGTCCTTGCTCTCGCCGCCGGCTGCACTGTCGGGCGAGCGGGTGACCGAACTGCGGCGTGCCGCGGCCAAGCCTGGCGTGGCCATCGTGGTCCTGGGCGGCGGGCGCGAAGCGAAGGCGCCCGAGTACGGCGTGGCGAACCTGTCGCCGCTGGGCCTGGAGCGACTGCGCTACGGCGTGTGGCTGTCGCGCGAGACCGGGGCACCGGTGATGTACAGCGGCGGCCTCGGCCACGCGGCACAGCCGGGCGCCACCGAGGCCGAGGTGGCCGGCGCGATCGCTGCACGCGAATTCATGCGGCCGCTGCGCTGGACCGAGTCGCGCGCGCGCGACACGCGCGAGAACGCGCAGTTCAGCACATCGATGCTCGCCGACCAGGGCGTGACGCAACTGGTGCTGGTGACGCATGGCTGGCACATGCCGCGCGCACTGCGCGCCTTCCGCGAGGCCGCCGGGCGCCTCGGCACGAAGTGGGAGGTGGTGCCTGCGCCGATGGGCTTGTCGCAGCGCGTCGAGCGCCCCGCGCTGCGCTGGATTCCGTCGTCGGAAGGGTTTCTGCTCGTGCGCGCGGTGCTGCGCGAGAAGTTCGGCTGGTGGCTTGGGGCTTGAGGCGACCGCCCGCAATTTCACTCGGCCCAGAAATGACAAACCCCTCCACGCCGAAGCGGGAGGGGTGGGTGGCTTTCGCCACCGGTCGGGGCTCGAGAGGTAATCTGTCCCGGGCTCCTTGGGCGCACAGATGCACCGCTGGTGTTTGCCTGCGGAAGCAGGCAAGCGCACCTTATGTCAGGGCGGTGACGCCGGCAAGGCAATCCGCGCAATCGCAGCGCGACGATTCATTGCGTTCGCTGCCTTGACACGCGGCTACACCCGCGGCGGGGTTGACATCACGGCGTCGAAGGCGGCCTGAACGGCCTGACGCGTCTCGGTCGGCATCTCGATGACCCGGCCCCACTCGCGCTGCGTCTCGCCGGGCCACTTGTGCGTGGCATCCAGCCCCATCTTGCCGCCCAGGCCGCTGGTCGGCGACGCAAAGTCGAGGTAGTCGATCGGCGTCTGGTCGATCAGCGTCGTGTCGCGCACCGGGTCGACGCGCGTGGTGATGGCCCAGACCACTTCCTTCCAGTCGCGGATGTCGACATCGTCGTCGGTCACGACGATGAACTTCGTGTACATGAACTGGCGCAGGAAGCTCCACAGGCCGAACATGACGCGCTTGGCGTGGCCAGGGTAGGCTTTCCTGATCGAAATCACCGCCATGCGGTAGCTGCAACCCTCGGGCGGCAGGTAGAAGTCGACGATCTCCGGAAACTGCTTCTGCAGGATCGGTACGAACACCTCGTTCAGCGCCACGCCCAGGATGGCGGGCTCGTCGGGCGGCTTGCCGGTGTAGGTGGAGTGGTAGATCGGGTCTCGCCGGTGCGTCAGACGGTCGATGCGAAAGACCGGAAACCAGTCCTGCTCGTTGTAGTAGCCCGTGTGGTCGCCGAACGGGCCTTCGAGCGCGTACAGATAGCCGCCGCGCTCGGCCAGCTTGACGCCGAACTCGCTCTCGCCCGCGAAGCCCGCAGGGGCGGTCGGGATGTGGCCCTCGAGCACGAACTCGGCGCCGGCCGGGGCCTGGAGCTTGAGTTCACCGTCGCCGACCGAGGTGTCGACGACCTCGGTGCGCCCGCCGCGCAGCAGGCCGGCAAATTGATACTCCGACAGGGTGTCGGGAACCGGGGTCACGGCGCCGAGGATCGTCGCCGGGTCGGCGCCGAGCGCGACGGCGATCGGGAACGCACGGCCCGGGTTGGCGCACGCGAAGTCACGGAAGTCCAGCGCGCCGCCGCGGTGGGCCAGCCAGCGCATGATCACCTCGCGCCGGCCGATCACCTGCTGTCGGTAGATGCCCAGGTTCTGCCGCGTGCGCGGCGAGGGCACCGACTGCGGACCGCGCGTGATGACCAGGCCCCAGGTGATCAGCGGGCCGGCATCGCCCGGCCAGCAGGTCTGCACCGGCAGGCGGCCGAGGTCGACATCGGTTCCCTCGAGCACCACCTCCTGACACGGCGCAGAGCGCACCGTCGCCGGCTTCATGTCCCACAGGGCCTTGACCATGCCGAGCAAGCGCCCCGCGTCCTTCAGACCCCTGGGCGGCGCCGGTTCTTTCAGGCTGGCCAGCACCCGACCGACCGCGCGCAACCCGTCCTGATCCTCCGCGCCCATGGCCAGCGCCACCCGGCGCGGCACCCCAAACAGGTTGATGAGCGCCGGAATTTTGTAACCCACTGGATTTGTAACCAGTATCGCCGGCCCGCCGGCGCGCAGCACCTGGTCAGCGAGCGCTGTCATTTCGAGCCGCGCCGACACAGGCTCGGCAAGCCGCTTGAGCTCGCCGAGGGCTTCGAGTTGGCCGATGAAGTCGCGCAGATCCCTGTATTTCATAACCAGTTGAAATTTAAGGAGCTAATTTTATTGTTGACCGGTTATTAGGCGGCTTCCTAGAATCCGACCACTCTGAGGATTTCAGGGTTAACCCGCGACGAACATCTATACCAAACGTTGCGGGACGCTGCCAGCCGCGAAGCCCGCGGCCGATTATCTCTGCCGACTCCTGTGTGCGTGGCTCACGCGCTCTGGGGTGCGGCGGTGTGAAAGGACCAAAGTGACAGCGCCGCGTTTCTTGATTTCGTTGAAGGCCTCGTGCGGGGTGTTCCTGCGCGACGTGGGCCATGGTTTGCTGGAAGTCAGCCACAACGGCTTGGCCTTGCTCGGCCTGGCCGTGGCTGCGGCGGGCATGTTTGTGGCCAGCCATGCCGACATCCGGCAGCAGATGGAAGTGTCGACCCTGGGCTGGCTGCAAGAGCGCCACGAGGCCCGTGCCGAGCGTGACGGCAACCTGCTGGTGGCGTTGGCCGAGCCCGTGGCGGTGACCCGTGCCACCGCCATCGACCCGAAGGGCCTGAACCGCCCGCAGGCGGCCGTCGCCAACTGGTTGTCGCGCAGGTATCGGGTCGCCCCGGAGCCCGTGAGTCGTCTGGTGCAGGAGGCCTGGGCGCTCGGCCAGCGGGCCCAGCTCGATCCGACCCTGATCCTGGCGATCATGGCGGTCGAGTCGAGCTTCAACCCGTTCGCACAGAGCTCGGTCGGCGCCCAGGGGCTGATGCAGGTGATGACCCGGGTGCACGACGACAAGTACGAGGCGTTCGGTGGCCAGCACGCGGCCTTCGACCCCGTGACCAACCTGCGCGTCGGCGTGCAGGTGCTCAAGGAATGCATCGCACGCGCCGGCAGCCTGGAAGCGGGTCTGCGCTTCTACGTGGGTGCCGCCAACCTGCCCGACGACGGCGGCTACGCGGCCAAGGTGCTGGGCGAACAGGCCAACCTGAGGCTGGTGGCGTCGGGTCGGCAGTTGTCGACCACGGTGCCGCAGGCGCCGGCCGCTTCGGAGCCCGTGCCGGTCCAGGCGCCGCTGGCCGACAAGGCGGCCGAGCCGGCTCCCCAGGCGGCGGCCCCGGCGCGCCTGGAGCGCGTCGCGCTGCTGCGCTGAGCGCGGCTACACTCGTTTCCCTGCGCGACTGGCGATAACGGCCGCCCGGGCTGCGCCCGGCGCCGGAGGTGGGCCACCACCGGGAAGCGCAGGCGCGGGCGGCAAGGCTGCCCGCCGCGTCCGCCGTTCGCCTGGGCAGCCCTCCGATCGACCTGCGCCGTTGCCGCGGTCGCCCGTGAAGGCCCATCTTTCAGATGAGGACTGCCGTCATGTTCGACCGCTCCACCCACACGCTCGCCGCCATCGACCCCGAGGTCGACGCCGCCATCCTGGCCGAGAACCGGCGCCAGGAAGAACATATCGAGCTGATCGCCAGCGAAAACTACACCTCGCCGGCCGTCCTGGCCGCGCAGGGCTCGCAGCTCACCAACAAGTACGCCGAGGGCTACCCCGGCAGGCGCTACTACGGTGGCTGCGAGCATGTCGACGTGGTCGAGACGCTGGCCATCGAGCGCTGCAAGCAGCTGTTTGGCGCGAAGCACGCCAACGTGCAGGCCAACTCGGGCTCGCAGGCGAACCAGGCCGTGTTCTTCGGCCTGCTGCAGCCGGGCGACATGATCATGGGCATGAGCCTGGCCGAAGGGGGCCATCTGACCCACGGCATGGCGCTCAACATGAGCGGCAAGTGGTTCAAGGTGGTCAGCTACGGGCTCGATGCCGACGAGGCGATCGACTACGAGCAGATGGAGCGGGTAGCCCGTGAGGCCAAGCCCAAGCTGATCATCGCCGGTGCCTCGGCCTACAGCCTGCGCATCGACTTCGAGCGCTTCGCCCGCGTGGCGAAGTCCGTGGGCGCGCTGCTGATGGTGGACATGGCGCACTACGCGGGCCTGATCGCCGCCGGCGTGTACCCGAACCCGGTACCACACGCCGACGTGGTGACCTCGACCACGCACAAGAGCCTGCGCGGCCCGCGCGGCGGCATCGTCGTCTGCAACGACGACGAGATCGCCAAGAAGATCAACAGCGCGATCTTCCCGGGCATCCAGGGCGGCCCGCTGATGCACGTCATCGCCGGCAAGGCGGTGGCCTTCAAGGAGGCGCTGGACCCGTCGTTCAAGGTCTACCAGCAACAGGTGTTGCTCAACGCGCGCGTACTGGCCGAGACCCTGATCGAGCGCGGGCTGCGCATCGTGTCGGGCCGCACCGAGAGCCATGTGATGCTGGTCGACCTGCGGCCCAAGGGCATCACCGGCAAGGAAGCCGAGGCGGTGCTGGGCAGGGCGCACATCACCTGCAACAAGAACGGCATCCCGAACGACCCGCAGAAGCCGATGGTCACCAGCGGCATCCGCCTCGGTTCGCCGGCCATGACCACGCGCGGCTTCAAGGAGACCGAGGCGCGCCTGACAGCCAACTTGATCGCCGACGTGCTCGAAGCGCCGAACGACGAGAAGGTGATCGACGCGGTGCGCGCCAAGGTGGCCGCGTTGACGCGCGATTTCCCGGTCTATCGCTGACGCCCAGGACGCGCTCGCGTGCGTTGTCCCTTCTGTGCCCACGAGGAAACGCAGGTCGTCGAGACCCGCGAGTCGGACGAGGGCGACGTCATCCGTCGCCGTCGTCGCTGCACGGCCTGCGACAAGCGCTTCACCACCTACGAACGGCCCGAGATCTCGCTGCCCCAGGTGGTGAAGAAGGACGGCGCGCGTGCCGAGTTCGACCCGGCCAAGCTGCGGGCCTCGATGCTGCTCGCGCTGCGCAAGCGGCCGGTCAGCGTGGAGCAGGTCGAGGCGGCCCTCGAGCGCATCCAGGACAAGCTGCTGACCAGCGGTGCCAAGGAAGTGCCGTCGACGCGCCTGGGCGAGCTGGTGATGCGCGAGCTCAAGCGCATCGACAAGGTGGCCTACGTGCGCTTCGCGTCGGTGTACCGCAGCTTCGAGGACGTGGACGAGTTCCGGCAGCTCATACGCGATATCTGAGCAGCCGGCATGCGGCCCCTCCGAAGGGGGTCACCCTCCAAAGGGGGAAGCGGGCGGCCGGGGCAGTTCCTAAAGTGACTTCCATCACAACACGGAGGTCACCATGGATCGGAATCTTGCCCACCGCGCCTACCGCGCCCACCGCAGCCCCCGCTCCCGCAGCCGTGGCCTGACCCTGATCGAGTGCTGCATCGGCGTGTCCGTGGCCGGCATCCTGGTGGCGTCGGCGCTGCCGTCGTTTGACGCCTCGCGGCAGAAGCGCGCCCTGGAGGGTCTGGCGGCCGAGGTCGCGACCGACCTGCGCTACGTGCGCAGCGAGGCCGTGGTACGCAACGAAGGGGTGCGCATCAGCTTCTACACGACTGCCGGCGGCGCTCAGTGCTACGTCGTCCACACCGGCGACCGCGCGCAGTGCTCGTGCGCGGACGGTGGCGTCGCGCAGTGCCAGGGCGAGGCCCAACTCATCAAGTCCGGCTACGACGGTGCCCGGGGGGTCGCGCTGGTTGCCAACGTGCAATCGATGCTCTTCACCCCCGGCAACGGGACCACCGTGCCCGGCGGCACGGTCTGCATGGCGACACCGTCGGGCCGCGAATTGCGGCACGTGGTGTCGATCATGGGCCGGGTCCGCACCTGCGAGCCACGCACACAAGGCACGCCCTGCGGCGCGTGCTGAATCTCACGCGCACGGCGGGAATCGGCACCTGTCGGCGACGAACGGCCCGGCTCACCGGACCGGCGGCGAGGGAAGATGGCGCCC
>DATLIE010000292.1:0-3406 GCA_035539635.1 Burkholderiaceae bacterium | reverse complement strand
AAGGCACCAGGCGGTGGCGTAGGCAGTCTTGCTCGACGCACTCGAGAACACCACGCGCCTGGCGCCGAAGAAGCCGTTGTCGGCGATGAAGTCGGCCAGCAGGTAAGCCGTGCCGAACAGCGGCTGCACCACCGCCAGCGCGCCCTCGTCGGCGCTTCGGTGGCCGGGGTCGGCGGCGCAACGCAGGTAGCGGTTGTAGACCGGGCTCAGGTCGGCGCGGTGCACCGAGGCATCGACGAACGACGCCGCCGAGACGCGCTGCGGCTGCAGGTCCACCTGCTCGGCCAGCGGCCAGTAGCCGTACAGGCGCTCGCCGACGGCAAGTTCGGGCACCGTGCTCGCCACCACGTCGGCATACCCCCACACCGGCACGATGCCCCACCCAGCCTCGCCGCTGGGGAAGAAGCGCCAGTACTGCATGCGCTCTCCGAACAGCGCGTAGGTCACGTTGTTGGTCGTCAGCGAGACGCGCCGCACGGCCACGCGCACGCGCCCTTCCGGCAGCGGCGCAGGCAGGTCGAGCGCGACGAGCCGGCTCGTGGCCGGATCCTGCATCGACGTCAGCAGGGCCCGAGACACGCTCACGTCCGCACGCGCAGGCGCGCGCCGCCGTCGTGGGCCACGACCTCGCCGATGTCCGCCGCAGCGTCGAAGCCATGGCGTCGGAACACCGCGAGCACGTCATCGACCGCGCCCGCATCGCAGGCCACGAGCAGGCCGCCGCTGGTCTGCGGGTCGGTCAGCAGCGCCTGGTCCTCGGCGGCGAAGTCGTCGGGCAGCGCCACGTCGGCGCCGTAGCCCCCCCAGTTGCGGCCCGACGCGCCGGTGACGAAACCCTGTCCCGCCAGCGCACGCGCGCCCTCGATCAGCGGCACACGCGTCCAGTCGATCGCCACCGCGACATCCGCGCCGCGCGCGAGTTCGAGCGCGTGGCCGGCGAGCCCGAAGCCGGTCACGTCGGTCAGCGCGTGCACGCCGGGCAGCGCGGCGAGGTCGGGGCCGGGGGTGTTCAGGCGGGTCGTCGTGGCGACCATGCGCGCGTAGCCTTCGGCACCCAGCCGCTCCTTCTTCAGCGCCGCAGAGAGCACCCCGACCCCGAGCGGCTTGCCGAGCACCAGGCGGTCGCCGACGCCCGCGTCGGCATTGCGCTTCACGCGCTGCGGATGCACCAGTCCCATGACCACGAGGCCGTAGATCGCCTCCACCGAGTCGATCGTGTGGCCGCCGGCGATCGGGATGCCGGCCTCGCGGCACGCCGCCTGCCCGCCTTCGAGGATGCGGCCGATGGTCGCGGTGGACAGCACGTTGATCGGCATGCCCACCAGCGCCAGCGCCATGATCGGCCGCGCGCCCATCGCGTAGACGTCGCTGATCGCGTTGGTGGCGGCGATGCGGCCGAAGTCGAACGGGTCGTCGACGATCGGCATGAAGAAGTCGGTCGTCGCGACGAGCGCCTGCTCGTCGTTCAGGCGGTACACCGCGGCGTCGTCCGAGGTCTCGATGCCCACCAGCAGTTCCGGCGGCACGGGCAACGCGCTCGTGCCCTTCAGGATCTCGGACAGCACGCCGGGGGCGATCTTGCAGCCGCAGCCGCCGCCATGCGACAGCGAGGTGAGGCGGGGTTCGGGGGCGGGGATGTTCACCCCGCCATCATGCCCCGATCGCGTCAACCTCGACGGCGGCCCGGGGCCACCTCAGGCCGCGGCGAACACGGCGAACCACGCGCGCTCGTCGGTCCAGGCGCGCGTGCGTGTGTAGCCGGCGGTGCGCAGCAGGCCGTCGAAGCCTTCGACGCTGTACTTGCACGAGTTCTCGGTGTGGATACGCTCGCCGGCCGCGAAGGCCCGTTCGCCGCCCGGCCAGCGCACCACCAGCGCGTGGCGTGCCTCCAGGTGCATGCGGATGCGCGACGCCGCGGCGTCGAAATGCGCCACGTGACGCCATTCGCGCGGCGCGAAGTCGCTGCCGAGCAGGCGGTTCACGTGCACCAGCAGGTTCAGGTTGAAGGCGGCGGTGACGCCCTGCGGGTCGTCGTAGGCGGCCTCGAGCACGTGCGTGTCCTTCACCAGGTCGACGCCGATCAGCAGGTTGCCGCCCGGTGCGGCGGCGCGCGCGCGGGCCAGGAACTGCAGCGCCTCGGCGGGCGTGAAGTTGCCGATCGACGAGCCCGGGTAGAACAGCGTGCGCGGGTCGGCGCCGGCCTCGGGCGGCAGGTCGAGGCGGCGCGAGAAGTCCATCCCCACGCCCACCATCGCCAGCGCCGGGTGCTCGCGCTGCAGCCGGTGCAGCGCCGTGCGCAGGTAGTCGGCCGAAATGTCCACCGCCACGTAGCGGCAGGGCTGCAGCAACGGGAACAGGCGCGCCGCCTTGGCGCCGTCGCCGGCGCCCAGGTCCACCAGCGTGCGGCCGCGGCCCAGCGCGTCGGCGATCTCGGCACCGCGCGCGCCGAGGATGGCGGCTTCCGTGCGCGTGGGGTAGTAGGCGTCGAGCGCGGTGATGGCCGCGAACAGGTGCGAGCCCAGCGCGTCGTAGAAGAACTTGGGCGCGATCGACGGCGCGCCCGCGCTCAGGCCCGCCACCAGCTCGGCCCGCAGGTCGGGTGCCTGCGGGTCGTGGGCCTGCACGAACTGGGGCTGCCGCGGCCTGGCGCGGCGCTCACCGAAGGCAAACGCTGGGGAGGTCATGGGCTCGAGGGTGTACGCGATCGGATCCGCTTCGTCGAGTGTGTACGGGCCTTCCTGACAGCGCAGTGTCAGCAGGCGTTTCGGAAGCGGGCGGCGTGCCCGGTTCGCGCGCCTATCATCGGCCGATGCAGCCCCCCGCCCCGGCCCTGCAAGCGCGCTACGAGCTGGTGCGCGCACAGAGCGTCGCCCTGGCCGCGCCGCTGTCGGAGGCCGACGCGCAGGTGCAGTCGATGCCGGACGCGAGCCCGACCAAGTGGCATCTCGCGCACACGACCTGGTTCTTCGAGACCTTCGTCCTCGAGCGCTTCGAGCCCGGCTTCGAGCCCCACCACGCGGCCTTTCGCGTGCTGTTCAACAGCTACTACCAGGGCGTGGGAGAGCAGCATCCGCGCCCTCAGCGCGGGCTCGTCACGCGGCCGGGGCTCAAAGAAGTCATGGCCTACCGGCGCGCAGTCGACGAACGCGTGGCCGGCCTGCTCGCACGCGATCCGGGCGACGAGGTGCGGGCGCTGGTCGAGCTCGGCCTGCAGCACGAGCAGCAACATCAGGAGCTGATCCTCACCGACCTGAAACACCTGCTCGGCTGCAACCCGCTCGATCCGGTCTACCGCCCCGGCGGGGGGACCCCGGCCCCCGCGGCGGCGTACGCGCTGGGCCGCGGCCGCACGCTGGTGGACCTGGGCGCCGGCGACGGCGCCAAGGCGGCGCGCCTGTTCCCGTTG
>DATLIE010000291.1:0-6738 GCA_035539635.1 Burkholderiaceae bacterium | reverse complement strand
ACGGCAGACCGATCATCACGTCGCCCGGCGGTCGGTGCGACACCAGGCCGAGCAATGCGGTGCCAAACACCGGCGCGACCACGGCCATCAGGCTGTTCAGCGAGGCTACCGCGCCCATGGTCTGTCCCTGGTGACGCGGGTCGGCGGCGTTGGAGATCAGGCTCTGGATCGCGGCCTGGGCACCACCGCCAAGCAGGGTGCCGACGACGATGACGATGAACACCACCCAACCCACGGTGGCCAGGCCGTAGCCGAGGTAGGTCAGGCTGCCGACCACGAGGCCGAATGCGGCGATGCGGCGCGGCGAGAAGCGCGCCAGCAGGTGCTTGAGCAGCACGCCCTGCACCTGCGCCATCATCGCGCCCACGGCAAACAAGGACCAGCCGACCTGGGCCGGCCCCCAGCCGAACTTGAAGTGTGTGTACAGCACCCAGCTGGTGTGCAGCACGAACTGCGCCAGCGAGGACAGGCCGATCACCCAGACCAGCGGACCCACGCCCTGCAACTGCGCCAGCCCTTGCAGCGAGGCGAACGGATGCACGCGTCGCCACTCGAATGCGCGCCGCTGCTCGTGGCCCAGCGACTCGGGCAGCACGAAATAACCGTAGAGCCAGTTCAGCAGCGCCAGGGCGCCGGCGGCGAAGAACGGCCAGTGCACGTCGATCGCGCCGAGCAGGCCGCCGATCACCGGGCCGAGGATGAAGCCGATGCCGAACATCGCCCCGAGCAGTCCGAAGCTCGCGGCCCGCTCCTCGGGCGGCGTGATGTCCGCGACGTAGGCGTTGGCCACCGCGGCGTTGGCCTGCATCGCGCCCGAGAACACGCGCACCGCGATCAGCATCCACAGCGCGGTCGCCAGCCCGGTGACGATGAAGCTGATGCCGAGGCCGCCAATGCCGATCAGCAGCACCGGCCGGCGACCAAAGCGGTCCGACAGCGCGCCAAGGATCGGCGAGCCGAAGAAGTTGGCCAGGCCGAAGGTGAAGACGACGACGCCGAACCAGAAGGTCTGCGCCTCGTTCGAGTTCGTGAACGTGCCGACGATGTGCGGCAGTACCGGGATGATCAGGCCGATCGCGATCATGTCCAGCAGGACGGTGATCGAGATAAACAACATGGCCGCCTTCCTTCCGGTCAGGCGGCCATGCAGGTCGGCGGCAAGCGACGTCGTCATTCGGTCCTGTAGTTCGGCGCTTCCTTGGTGATCTGCACGTCGTGCACGTGGCTCTCGCGCACGCCGGCCGAGGTGATCTCGACGAACTCGGCCTTGGTCTGCATGTCGGCAACGGTCGCGCAGCCGCAGTAGTGCATCGACGCGCGCAGCCCGCCGGCCATCTGGAAGATGATGCCCACCACCGAGCCCTTGTAGGGCACCTGGCCTTCGATGCCCTCGGGCACCAGCTTGGCGGTGTTCGGGTTGTTGCCGCCGTCGCCTTCCTGGAAGTAGCGGTCGGCGCTGCCCTTGGCCATGGCGCCCAGCGAACCCATGCCGCGGTAGCTCTTGTAGCTGCGGCCCTGGTAGAGGATCGTCTCGCCCGGCGCCTCGTCGGTGCCGGCGAAGGCGCTGCCCATCATCACGCAGTCGGCGCCGGCGACGATGGCCTTGGCGATGTCGCCCGAGTAGCGAATGCCGCCGTCGGCGATCAGCGGCACGCCCGAGCCGCGCAACACCTTGGCCACGTTGTCGATGGCCATGATCTGCGGCACGCCCACGCCGGTGACGATGCGCGTGGTGCAGATCGAGCCCGGCCCGATGCCCACCTTGACGGCGTCGGCACCGGCTTCCACCAGCGCCAACGCAGCTTCGCCGGTAGCGATGTTGCCGCCGATGACCTCGATCTGCGGATAGTTGCGCTTGACCCAGCGCACGCGCTCGATCACGCCAGCGCTGTGGCCATGCGCGGTGTCGACCACGATCGCGTCGACGCCGGCTGCGGCCAGCGCCTCGACGCGTTCCTCGGTGCCGTCGCCCACGCCGACCGCCGCACCGACGCGCAGCTTGCCGTGCTGGTCGCGCGCGGCGTTGGGAAAGCTCGTCTGCTTGGTGATGTCCTTGACCGTCATCAGGCCGCGCAGCTCGAAGGCGTCGTTGACCACCAGCACGCGCTCGAGCTTGTGCATGTGCATCAAGGCCTTGCCTTCGTCGAGGCTGGCGCTCTCGCGCACCGTGACCAGGCGCTCGCGCGGCGTCATGATCTCGCGCACCGGCACGTCCATGCGCGTCTCGAAGCGCAGATCGCGATTGGTGACGATGCCCACCACCGTCTTGCCCTCGAGCACCGGGAAGCCCGAGATGCCGTGCTGCTGCGCCAGCGTCATCACCTCGCGCACGGGGGTGTCGGGTCCGATCGTGATCGGGTCGCGCAGCACGCCGGACTCGTAGCGCTTGACGCGCGCCACTTCCCTGGCCTGCTGCTGGGCCGTGAGGTTCTTGTGGATGATGCCGATGCCGCCTTCCTGCGCGATCGCGATCGCCAGGCGGGCTTCGGTCACGGTGTCCATCGCCGCGGACACCAGGGGCAGGTTCAGCGTGATGCGGCGCGACAGGCGGGTGGCGAGGCTGGTATCGCGCGGCAGGACTTGGGAGAACGCCGGCACCAGCAACACGTCGTCGAAGGTGAGCGCTTTGCCGAGAAGGCGCATGGTTCAAAAGGCTCCGGACGCAAAAGCGGATTATACGGAGCGTGACATTCGTCCCGGCTTGCGGGGGATGCCGCGCCCTACACTGGCGCGAACCCACCTGTGGACCGCCGCCATGCGCCGAACCGCCCTCGCCCTCAGCCTCGCCGCCCTGGCCACCATCGCCTGGGCTCAGTCGTCGCCGTCGCAGTGGAAGTGGCGCGACGCGTCGGGTCAAATGCACATCAGCGACATGCCGCCGCCGGCGTCGGTGCCCGGCACGGCAATCCTCGAGCGCCCGACCGACGTGCGGCGCAATGGCCGTGCCGTGCCGCCCGCGGCGACGGCCAAGACGCCCGAAGCGGCCGCGAGCGCCGCGCGCCCGGCCCAGGGCGTCGACCCGGAACTGGAGGCACGCCGCAAGCGGGCCGACGACGAGAAGGTCGCCCAGCAGAAGCTCGTGCAGGAGAAGGACGCCGCCTCCCGCGCCGAGAACTGCGCGCGTGCACGCAATCACCTCGCCGCGCTCAACGATGGCCTGCGCCTGACGCGCACGAACGAGAAGGGTGAACGCGAGGTGCTCGACGACAAGGGCCGCGCGGAGGAGATGCAGCGCGCTCGCGCGATCGTCGCCAGCGACTGCAAGTAGCCCGCAGCGCGGCCTGCACGGCCCGCCCGGTCGGCGTCTAGCGCTTGCGCGCCGCCTCGCGTATCGCGCCGATGGTCGTGCGCGGCGAGATCACGTCGGTGTCCAGCCGCACATGGATCAGGCTCGGCCGGTCGGCTGCCATCGCGTCCGCGAAGGCCGGTTCGAACTGTGCGGTGCGCTCGACGCTGGCGGCGTGCCAGCCGTAGGCCCGTGCCAGGGCTGCGAAATCGGGGTTGATCAGGTCGCTACCGCTGACGCGCCCCGGGTACTCGCGCTCCTGGTGCATGCGGATCGTTCCGTAGCTGCCGTTGTCGACGACCACGCTGACCAGCTTGCCGCGGCCCCGCCCGGCGCCGAAGGCGGTGGCGGTGGCCAGTTCCTGGCCGGTCATCAGGAAGTCGCCGTCGCCCGCGAGGTTGATGACGGTGCGCTGCGGGTACAGCAGCGACGCCGCCACCGCGGCCGGCACGCCGTAGCCCATCGCCCCCGACGTCGGCGCAAGCTGGGTTCGCCCGTGCAGGTGCCGTCCGGGGTAGCGCGTGAAGCGGTGCAGCCAGTTGCTGAAGTTGCCGGCGCCGTTGGTGTAGACCGTGTCCTCAGGCACCAGGCGCTGGATCGACTTGACGATCGCCGCCATGTCCAGCGGCTCGACGGCCGCGGCGATGAGGTTGGCTTCGTAATCGACGCGCAGTGCCTCGGTCCAGGCGCGCCAGGGCAGCGCGGCCGGCGCATCGATCGTCTGCAACGCCTGCCCCGCGCAAGCCATCGAGGCTTGGAGCAGCAGGTCCGCGGCATAGACCCGGCCCAGTTCCTCAGGCCCGGGATGCAGGTGCACGAGGCGTTGCGCCGGTCGCGGCGGCACCAGGTGGCTGTAGCCGCCGGTCGTCATCTCCCCCAGCCGCACGCCCACCGCCAGCACGAGGTCGGACTCGCGCACGCGCGCCGCGAGCTTCGGGCTCACCCCGGTGCCCAGATCGCCCACGTACTGCGGGTGCCGGTTGTCGAAGCTGTCCTGGAAGCGGAACGCGCACGCCACCGGCAGTTGCCAGGCTTCGGCGAAGCGTTCGAAGGCGCGCGTGCTCTCGGCGCTCCAGCACGATCCGCCGACGATGACCAGTGGACGCTGCGTCGCCAGCAGCAGTGAACGCAGGTCCCGCAAAGCCCCCGGCGCCGGCCACGACAAGGCCGGCTGCGCACGCGGCAACACCGGGGCCGCGGTCGGCGTCGTCAGCATGTCCTCGGGCAGGGACAGCACCACGGGACCGGGTCGGCCCTGCATCGCCGTGTGGAAGGCGCGTGCCACGTACTCGGGCAGGCGGTCGGCGTGCTGGATCTCGGCCACCCACTTGGCCATGCCGAGCGTGCCCGGGCCGAAGACCTGGCGGTAGTCGAGTTCCTGGAACGCCTCGCGATCGCGCTGGTCGCTGGCCACCTGACCGACGAACACCACCATCGGCGTCGAGTCCTGGAACGCCGTGTGCAGGCCGATCGCCGCATTGCTGGCGCCGGGACCCCGGGTCACGAAGCACACCCCAGGCCAGCTTGCCAGCTTGCCCTGCGCGTCGGCCATAAACGCCGCCCCGCCCTCGTGGCGGCAGGCGATGAAGCGGATGCGTTCGCGGTGCTCGTGCAGCCCGTCCAGCACAGCGAGGTAGCTCTCGCCCGGGACGCCGAACACGGTGTCGATGCCCTGCGCCACCAGCGCCTCGACCAGCGCGTGACCCGCTAGCCGGGACGTTGCAGTCGCCCCGCTCATGGCGTGGCCCTGTGGATCGGATGGGGAGCGTGTCTTTCCATCGGTTGATGTTAACGAGGGGCCCGCAGATCGCGATTTGGGCGAGCTGCAAGGCCCAAAGCGTTTCAATTGGTGAACGTCGTCACTCAACCTCTCCTCGGGGGCACTCGCGTTGCGTGTAGGCACCCGTCCGGGTCTCAAAGGGGCTACCGTTCGCTCCATGCTGAAGTCGCTCTTCGGAGAACTGGTCACGACGCCCATGAAGCCGGGCGGCGTGATGCCCGAATTCGCCGCCACCGCGGTGCTCGAGAGCACCGACACGCGCCTGGCCGACGACGGACGCATGCTCGATCGCCACCAGCAGGACCTGTTCATCACCGGCTCGCCCGCGGCAGCCATGCGCAGCCACCTCGCGAGCGCGCAACACGCCGCCGACGTGCGCACGATCACCCTGCTCGACCCGGCGCGCCTGTGGGCCCCGGGCGTCATCAAGGCGCTGTCGGATGCCACCGGCCAGCCCGTCGAGCGCCTGCACCTGCGCGAGCAGGCGTCGCTGCGCGTGCTGGCGACGCTGGAGCGCACCGTGGTGCCGCGCCGCGGCGATGCCACGCTGAAGATCTACCACGCCGACCTGCGCGTCGCCGAGGGCGAGAACCTCGCGATCCCGTTCGTGCTGATGGAGCGCAGCCAGATGGCCGCAGTGATCGTCGGTCCGATGGTGCAGGACGAAGTCGAGGCCATGCTGGCGGCACTGCGCACCGCTGTGCGAGAGCCCACGTGGCACTGCGACTCGTTGCTCTTCCTGCTGCCGCCGAACCAGGTGTGGATTGCGAGCAAGATCGCTGGCCTCGACTGGCCGAGCCGGTGCCACGTGGAAGTGATCGACGAGCCGCTCACCGGCACCTCGTCGGTGTGGAACGCGCTGCTCGCGGCCTGGGACCGTCAACAAGGCAGCACCGAGCCGAGCGCCGACCCGGCCGCGGTCGATGCACGCAACGTCGCGCGCCAGCTGCGCATGCTGTCGATGACCGACGGCGTGCTCGGCGCGGCGCTGGCCGACGCCAACGACGGCGACCTGCTGGCCGGCGAGTCGCGCAGCGGCGGCGTCGACCTGGCACGCGCCGCCGCCGCCCTGGCCCCGCTGTTGCGCGCGCACCGCAAGGCGCACGAGGACATGGGCCTGCCCGGGTCGCTCGAGGAGTTCACCGTGGCCTGCGGCACGTGCTACCACCTGGTGCGCCCCCTGATGCGGCGGCCGGACCAGTTCCTGTTCGCGCGCCTCGAGCGCCACCACGCCAACCTTGCGCTGCTCAAGTTCAAGTTGGCCGAGGCCGAACGCAATCTCGGCTGAGGGCTACCATGCCGGCATCACCTAATCCGGTGCTGCCATGAGCCAGGTTCTCTTCGACTACACCCGCCAGGACGCCAAGGGCGAGAGCCGCGTCGCGCATGCCTGGGCGCGCGTACCCGCCGTGTCGACGCCGGGCGAGCGCGCGACGATGAAGGCGCGTGCGAAGGCCCTGCTCGCGCAGCACAAGGCGGTGCTCGTCGCGCACTACTACGTCGACGGCGACCTGCAGGACCTCGCCCTCGAGACCGGCGGCTGCGTCGCCGACTCGCTGGAGATGGCGCGCTTCGGCCGCGACCACGCGGCCCAGACCCTGGTGGTGGCCGGCGTGCGCTTCATGGGCGAGACGGCCAAGATCCTGTCGCCGGGCAAGCGCGTGCTGATGCC
>DATLIE010000290.1:0-5494 GCA_035539635.1 Burkholderiaceae bacterium | reverse complement strand
GTCGCCGATCTTCCCGGTCTTCGCCGCCTTGACGATGGCCTCGATGCAGCGCTCGACGTCGCCGTCCTTCACCACCACCTCGACCTTTACCTTCGGCAGGAAATCGACCACGTACTCGGCGCCGCGGTACAGCTCCGTGTGGCCCTTCTGGCGCCCGAAGCCCTTGACCTCGGTCACCGTCAGGCCCGACACGCCCACGTCGGCCAGCGCCTCGCGCACTTCCTCGAGCTTGAACGGCTTGATGATCGCGGTGATCTGCTTCATGACGCGGGCTCCGTGGATGGCACTGAGTCGATTTAAGCACGGAACTTCGACGTGATGGGGTACCGCCAATCGCGTCCGAACGCACGGTGCGTGATGCGGATGCCGACCGGCGCCTGGCGCCGCTTGTACTCGTTCACCTTGATGAGGCGCGCCACGCGCTCCACCGTGGTGCGCTCGAAGCCGGCGGCCACGATGTCGTCGACGCTCTGGTCCTCTTCCATGTAGCGCGCCAGGATCGCGTCGAGCTCGTCGTACGGCGGCAGGCTGTCCTGGTCGGTCTGGTCCGGCCGCAGTTCGGCCGACGGCGCGCGCGTGATGATCCGCTCGGGCATCCAGGGCCCGACCGTGCCGTCGGCACGCCGTGTCGGCTGCGCGTTCTTCCAGCGCGCGAGGCGGTAGACGAGGGTCTTGGACACGTCCTTGATCACCGCGAAGCCGCCCGCCATGTCGCCATAGAGCGTGCAATAGCCGGTGGCCATCTCGCTCTTGTTCCCCGTGGTCAGCACGATGCGGCCGGTCTTGTTCGACAGGGCCATCAGCAAGGTGCCGCGGATGCGCGCCTGGATGTTCTCCTCGGTCGCGTCCTCGGCCAGGCCGGCAAACTGCGGCGCCAGGCTGGTGCGGAAGGCATCGAACATCGGCGCGATCGGGATCTCGTCGTAGCGCACACCCAGGCGCCTGGCCATCTCGCGCGCGTCGATCCACGAGATGTCGGCGGTGTACGGCGACGGCATCATCACCGCCCTCACCTTGTCGGCGCCGAGCGCATCGACCGCGATCGCCAGCACCAGTGCCGAATCGACGCCGCCCGACAGGCCGATGATCGCCCCTGGGAAGCCGTTCTTGCCGAGGTAGTCGCGCACGCCGGTCACCAGTGCGGACCAGGCCTGGGCCTCGATCGACGGCAACGGGCACAGCTCGCCACGGGCCATGCCGCCGTCGATCTCCACCAGCGCCACGGCTTCCTCGAAACTCGGTGCGCGCATGCGCACCGCACCGTCGGCGGCCACCGCGAACGACGCGCCATCGAACACCACCTCGTCCTGGCCACCGACGAGGTGCGAGAACACCACCGGCAGGCCGGTTGCGCGCGCGCGCTCGGCCATGCGCGCCTCGCGCTCCTCGGCCTTGTCGACGTGAAACGGCGAGGCGTTCAGCACCGCCAGCATTTGCGCGCCGGCCGCCTTGGCCGCCTGTCCCGGCTCCTCGAACCACGCGTCCTCGCAGATCAACACGCCCACGCGCGTGCCGGCCGCCTCGAACACCAGCGGTGCCAGCCCGGCATCGCGTCCCGAGGCGAAGTAGCGTCGCTCGTCGAACACCTGGTAGTTCGGCAGTTCGCGCTTGCAGTAGGTGCCCGCGACCGCTCCCCCTGTCAGCACCGAGGCCGCATTGAAGCGCAGCGGCGTGGCCGTGGACTTGGTCCTAACATCGCCGCGATCGCCGAACTGATGCGGATGCCCCACCAGCACATGCAAGCCCCTGCACGCGGCGAGTTCACGCGCCATGCCCGCGAGGGCCTCGGTGCAGGCCTGCATGAAGGCCGGACGCAGCAGCAGATCCTCCGGCGGGTAGCCCGTCAATGCGAGTTCGGGTGCGACGACGAGCGAAGCGCCTTGCGCGTGCGCGCGCTGCGCGGCCTCGATGATCTTGCGGGCATTGCCCGCGAGGTCGCCCACCGTGGCGTTGATCTGGGCGAGCGCGACTTTCAACATCCCTGCTGCGGAGCGCATTGAGTTGCAGTCGAACGATTATGTCATTCGCCTCCATGAGGATCCGCTGTCGCTCGACGCGAGCGCGTGGAACCGGCTGCTCGACGCACAGGACGCGCCCACGCCCTTCATGCGCCACGCGTACCTCGCCGCGCTGCACGCGTCGGGCAGTGCGGCGCCGGACACCGGGTGGGCGCCGCAATGGCTGACGGTCGAACGCGGCGGCGAGTTGCACGGCGCTGCCGCGCTGTACCTGAAGTCGCACTCCTACGGCGAGTACGTGTTCGACTGGGCCTGGGCCGACGCCTACCAGCGCCATGGCCTGCCCTACTACCCCAAGCTGCTCGGCGCGGTGCCGTTCACGCCGGTGCCGGGTTCGCGCCTGCTGGCGCGCGACGATGCGGCGCGCGATGCGCTGCTGCTGGGGCTGCGCAGCTTCGCGCAACGCGCCGGCCTGTCGTCGGCTCACCTGCTCTTCCTGTCCGACGCCGACCGTGCCGCCTGCGAACGCGCCGGCTGGATGCTGCGCGAGAACGTCCAGTTCCACTGGATCCAGCGCGAAGGCCGGCCCTACGCCGACTTCGACGACTTGCGCAGCAGCCTGCAGCGCGAGAAGCGCAAGAAGATCGCCCAGGAGCGGCGCCGCGTCGCTGAGTCGCAAGTGCACTTCGAAGTGCACGAGGGTGGCGCGATCGACGAGCCACTGTGGGACTTCTTCTACCGCTGCTACACGCTGACGTACCGCGCACACCACTCGACGCCCTACCTGACGCGCGCCTTCTTCCGCGAGATGGCACGCGCCATGCCAGCGCATTGGCTGATGTTTGTCGCGCTGCGCGGCGAACGGCGCATTGCCGCCTCGCTGATCGCCCTCGACCCCGAACGCCAGGTCGCCTACGGCCGCTACTGGGGCGCGATCGAGCATGTGCCCTGCCTGCACTTCGAGGCCTGCTACTACCAGCCGCTCGCGTGGTGCATCGCCAACGGCTACCAACGCTTCGAAGGCGGCGCCCAGGGCGAGCACAAGATGGCACGCGGCCTGCTGCCGGTGCGCACCTGGTCGGCGCACTGGCTGGCCGATGCGCGCTTTGCCTCGGCGGTCGAGGACTTCCTGGCGCGCGAAGGCGCCGGCGTCGAGGCCTACCTCGACGAACTGAACGAGCGCAACCCGTTCAGAACTCAGGCCTTGCCGTAGCGCGCCAGCCCGTCGGCAATTTCCTGCTTCGCCGCCTGCGGGCCGTCCCAGCCGATCACCTTGACCCACTTGCCGGGCTCGAGATCCTTGTAGTGCTCGAAGAAGTGCTGGATCGCGTTCAGCCGCATCGGGTTGATGTCTTCGGCCTTCGTCCAATGCGAGTAGATCGGCAGCACCTTGTCGATCGGCACCGCCAGCAGCTTGGCGTCACCGCCCGCTTCGTCGTCCATCTTCAATACGCCCAGGGGCCGGCAGGTCACCACCACGCCGGGAGTCAGCGGGTACGGCGTGATCACGAGGACGTCCACCGGGTCGCCGTCGTCAGCCAGCGTGCGCGGCACGTAGCCGTAGTTGCACGGGTAGTGCATCGCGGTCGTCATGAAGCGGTCGACGAAGATCGCGCCGCTGCCCTTGTCGACCTCGTACTTGATCGGGTCGGCGTTCATCGGAATCTCGATGATCACGTTGAACTCGTCGGGCGCCTTGGCGCCGGGCGTCACGTTGTGCAGGCTCATGGTGCGTCGCTGTCAGCGAAGGTTCAGGGATTACCCGGATTCTAGAGGGCGAGGCTTGCGCGAAGCCGACGCGGCGCGACACGGGGAAAGCCACGGCAGGGCCACGCACGTGCGTCGCGTAGCATCGCGGGCGGTTCCGGGACCACCGGGCAACCCTAGAACGAAGCGAATCCCATCCTAGGAGCAACCTTCATGACAACGACGATGGCGCTGTACGTAGCGCTGGCCTGCGGCCTGGCCGCAGTGGTGTACGGCTTCATCCAGCGCAGCTGGATCCTGAAGCAGGACGCGGGCAACGCCCGAATGCAGGAGATCGCGGGAGCCGTGCAACAAGGCGCCGCGGCCTACCTGGCCCGGCAGTACAAGACGATCGCCATCGTCGGCGTGGTGCTGGCGATCCTGATCGCCGTCTTCCTCGACAGCACCACCGCCGCGGGCTTCGTGCTCGGCGCGGTGTTGTCCGGCGCCTGCGGCTTCATCGGCATGAACGTGTCGGTTCGGGCCAACGTGCGCACCGCGCAGGCCGCCACCAAGGGCATCGGCCCGGCGCTCGATGTCGCGTTCAAGGGCGGCGCCATCACTGGCATGCTGGTGGTCGGCCTGGGCCTGCTGGGCGTGGGCATCTTCTTCTGGTTCATCACGAGCAACGGCCAGATGACGCCCGACAAGACCCTGGCCTCGGTCTTGAAGCCCATGCTCGGCTTCGCCTTCGGTGCGTCGCTGATCTCGATCTTCGCGCGCCTGGGCGGCGGCATCTTCACCAAGGGCGCCGACGTCGGCGCCGACCTTGTCGGCAAGGTCGAGGCCGGCATTCCGGAAGACGACCCGCGCAACCCGGCCGTGATCGCCGACAACGTAGGCGACAACGTCGGCGACTGCGCCGGCATGGCGGCCGACCTGTTCGAGACCTATGCGGTGACGCTGATCGCCACCATGGCGCTCGGCGCGCTGGTGGTCGGCACGGCGCCAATGGCCGCCGTGATGTACCCGCTGGTGCTCGGCGGCGTGTCGATCATCGCCTCCATCATCGGCTGCGGCTTCGTCAAGGCCAGCCCCGGCATGAAGAACGTGATGCCGGCGCTGTACAAGGGCTTGGCCGTCTCGGGCGTGCTGTCGCTGATCGCCTTCTGGTTCGTTACCACCGCCGTGATGCCGGCCGACGCGCTCGGCGCCGGCACGCACATGAAGCTGTTCGGCGCCTGCGCCGTCGGCCTGGTGCTGACCGCGGCGATGGTGTGGATCACCGAGTTCTACACCGGCACGCAGTACTCGCCGGTGCAGCACATCGCACAGGCATCGACCACCGGCCATGGCACCAACATCATTGCCGGTCTGGGCGTGTCGATGCGCTCGACCGCCTGGCCGGTGATCTTCGTCTGCATCGCCATCCTGGTCGCCTACAACCTGGCCGGCCTGTACGGCATCGCCGAGATGGCCGAGTTGCCGAAGAGCGTGCGCGACGTGACCGACCCGCTCGACGCGGTGGGCACCACGACCAAGGCCGTGACCAAGGGCTATGCGATCGGCTCGGCCGGCCTGGCCGCGCTGGTGCTGTTCGCCGATTACACGCACTCGCTCGAGGGCCGCGGCATGAGCGTGAGCTTCGACCTGAGCGACCCGAAGGTCATCGTCGGTCTGTTCATCGGTGGCCTCATCCCCTACCTCTTCGGCGCGGCCGACGGCTTCCATCGCCATCGCACCGAACAGGTAGGGGATCAGGCCACCGATGAACAGGCCGACGATGACCTTCGGGTCGCTCAGGTCGAAGCTCACGCTCATGCCGCGGCCTTCGAGCGAGTGCGTGTAGT
>DATLIE010000289.1:0-10182 GCA_035539635.1 Burkholderiaceae bacterium | reverse complement strand
ACTACACGCACTCGCTCGAAGGCCGCGGCATGAGCGTGAGCTTCGACCTGAGCGACCCGAAGGTCATCGTCGGCCTGTTCATCGGTGGCCTGATCCCCTACCTGTTCGGTGCGATGGCGATGGAAGCCGTCGGCCGCGCCGCGGGCTCGGTGGTGGTCGAGGTGCGCCGCCAGTTCAAGGAGATCAAGGGCATCATGGAAGGCACCGCCAAGCCCGAGTACGGCACGGCGGTCGACATGCTGACCAAGGCGGCGATCAAGGAAATGATGATCCCGTCGCTGCTGCCGGTGATCGTGCCGGTCGTGGTCGGCCTGGTGCTCGGCCCGGCCGCGCTCGGCGGCCTGCTGATGGGCACCATCGTGACCGGCCTGTTCGTCGCGATCTCCATGTGCACCGGCGGCGGTGCCTGGGACAACGCCAAGAAGTACATCGAGGACGGCCACCACGGCGGCAAGGGCAGCGAGGCGCACAAGGCGGCCGTGACCGGCGACACCGTGGGCGACCCCTACAAGGACACCGCCGGCCCGGCCGTCAACCCGCTGATCAAGATCATCAACATCGTGGCGCTGCTGATCGTGCCGCTGCTGCCCGCGGGCGCCTCGGCCGACAAGGCGCATGCCGCGCCGGCCGCCACGGTGGCTGCGTCGGCTCCCGCGCCGGCAGCGTCGAAGTGATGCACTGAGCGGCGATCCATCTCATCGCAAGCCCGGGCCGCGCGCCCGGGCTTTTTTCTTTAGGCTTGGGCCCACACGAAGGAGACCCCATGACGACGGTGCGCCTGAATCCGCTCGACGCCTCGTGGCTGTACACCGAGTCGCGCGACACGCCGATGCACGTGGGCGCGCTGATGCCGTTTCGCCTGCCGCAAGGCGCGCCGCCGGACCTGCTGCGGCGCTGGATGGCCGACTTCCGCAAGCAGCGCAAGTTCGCGCCGCCGTGGAACCGGCGCCTGAAGTCGCACCTGCTGCTGAAGAGTCCGGTGCACTACTGGGTCGAGGACGACGACATCGATCTCGAAGCGCACCTGCGCCACACGGCCCTGCCCAATCCCGGTGGCGAGCGTGAACTGGGCGAGTTGATCGCGCGCCTGCACAGCCAGCCGCTGGACCTGTCGCGCCCGCCCTGGGAATGCACGCTGATCGAGGGCCTGGAAGGCGGGCGCTTCGCGATGTACATCAAGATGCACCACTCGCTGATCGACGGCGTGTCGGGTGTCAAGCTGCTGCAACGCGTGCTGAGCACCGACCCGGCCAGGAGCCTCGACGCTCCGCCGTTCTGGGCCATCGGTGCCGGCGCGCGCAAGCCCGAGCGCGACACCGACGCGCCGAGCTTCAGCAACGCCCTGGCGGGCGCGCTGACCGCGCTGCGCGGACAGGTCGGCACGGTGCCGCAATTGCTGCTGGCCTTCGCCAAGATGCTGCGGCTGACCAAGGATGTCGACACCGACCTGCGCGTGCCGTTCGGGGCGCCCGGCGCCATCATCAACGGCCGCGTGCGGGCGAAGCGCCGCTTCGCGACCCAGCAGTTCGAGCTCGAGCGCATGAAGGCGCTGGCCACGGCCGCCGGTTGCACGATCAACGACCTGGTGCTCGCCACCTGCGGCGGCGCGCTGCGCCGCTTCCTCGACGACAGCGGCGACCTGCCCGACGCGGCGTTGACCGCCGGCATCCCGGTGTCGGTGCGGCCCAAGGACGACGAAGGCACCGGCAACGCGATCACCTTCATCATCGCCACGCTCGGCACGGACATCGACGACCCGCTCGAACGCCTTGCGGCCGTCCGCACCTCGGTTCGCGCCGCGAAGGAGCATGTGCAAAGCCTGCCGCGCGCGGCCATGACGCAGTACACGGTGGCGCTGATGGGGCCAACGATCCTCGCCCTGCTCACCGGCCTGGGCGGGCGCGCGCGGCCGGTGTTCAACGTCACGATCAGCAATGTGCCCGGGCCCGACAAGCCGCTGTACTTCCGCGGCGCCGAGTTGCTGGCCACGTACCCGGTGTCGATCGTGACGCACGGCCAGGCGTTGAACATCACCTGCCACAGCTACGCGGGCCAGATGGCCTTCGGCTTCACCGGCTGCCACGCCACGCTGCCGCACCTGCAACGCATCGCGGTCTACACCGGCGAGGCCTTCGAGGAACTGGAGCGCCTGATCCTCGCGCCAAAAAAGCCCAAAAGAAAAACGGCCCCTCGCAAGAGGAGCCGTTGATCAGGAAGAGCTGGGGTGGCTGATGGGACTCGAACCCACGACGACCAGAATCACAATCTGGGACTCTACCAACTGAGCTACAGCCACCGTAGAGAGGCCACGATTATAGCGAGCGGCCTTGCGGCATGCCTCAGTTGGGCGCCGCGGCCGAGGCCGCGCCGGCCACGGCCGCCGTGTCCACGCTGGCCTTGAAGCGCCGCTCGAGCGCCTTGTAGTACGCCTGCGCCTCGGCCGCGGCCCAGGCCTGGCTCACGCGCGGCAGCAGTTGTGCCATCTCGGGCGCCTCGGCCGCCGGCGGCTTGACCGCCGCGACGCGCGCCAACGCGTAGCCGGCGTTGCCCAGATCCACGCCCACCCACTGCGGCAGCTTGCCCGCGTCGGCACGCAGCACCGCATCGACCACCTCGCGCGGCTGGCCCTGCGGGTTGCTGCGCGACACCGTGGCCATCGGCGGCAGGCCGGCCGTGTTGTCCGCCTTCTGCAGTTCGGCCAGGCGCGCCTGGCCCGCCGCGCGCGCCTTCGCGGCCGCCTGCTCGGCAATCACGCGTTCGCGCACCTGCGCCTGCACCTCCGCCAATGGCTGCACCCGCGCCGGCAGGTGCTCGACCACGCGCGCCGCAGCCAGCTGGCTGGTGCCGACCTCGATGGCCTCGGTGTTGAGCTTGTTCTTCAGCGTGTCGGCCGAGAACACCGCCTCGAGCAGCTTGGCCGAGGCGAGTGCCCCGGTCGCGCCCGGCGCCGGCGTGCGCTGCACGGTGGCCGTCTGCACCTTGAGCTTGAGCTTGTCGGCCGCCGGGGCGAGGCTGTCGCTCTGCGCGTTGACGGTGTTGCTGAACTGCTCGGCCGCGGCGGCGAACTCCTTGACCGCCAGCTGCTTCTTCAGCTCGGCCTCGATCTCGCCACGCACCGCTTCGAACGGCTTCTTCTGGCCGCCACGCACCGCGTCGAGCTTGATCACGTGGTAGCCGAACTCGCTCTCGACCAGGTTGCTGATCTCGCCCGCCTTCATCGCGAAGATGGCGTCCTCCTGCGCCTTCGCGGCGAATGCGCCGCGGCCGTTGAAGCCGAGGTCGCCGCCCTGCGGCGCCGACAGCGTGTCGTCGGAGTTCTTCTTCGCCAGGTCGGCGAACGCGGCGGGACTCTTGCGCGCCTGCTCGAGCACCTGCTCGGCCTTCGCCTTGGCCTTCGCGCGCTGGTCGGCCGGTGCGTCCTTCGGCGCGGCCACCAGGATGTGGCTGGCCTGGCGCTCCTCCGCCGTGGTGTAGCGAGAGATGTTCTCTTCGTAGAACTTGCGCAGCTCGCCCTCGGGCGCCGCCACGCCCTGCTCGAGGGCCTTGGCGTCGAGCAGCACGTACTCGATGCGCGCCTGCTCGATGGTGCGGAACCCGTTCTCGTGTGCCTTGTGGTAGGCCGCGAGCTCGGCGTCGGTCGGCGCCAGGCCGGCCACCTGGTCCTTGCTGTCGAAGCGCAGCACCTGCACGTCGCGCTGCTGCAGCAGCGCGTCGAGCGCGGCGCGGCCGGCCGCGGCCACGGGCACCCCCGTCTCCGAGACCGCGGCAGTGACCTGGCGCAACGAGATGTCCTGGCGCAGCGAGGCCTCGAAGCTCTCGGCCGTGCGGCCCTGCGACTCGACCATCACCTTGTAGGCCGCGACGTCGAAGCTGCCGTCGGGCCGCTTCAGCGCGGCCAGCTGCGGAATGTTCTGCAGTTCGCGCATCAGCCGCTCGTCGCTCACCGACAGGTGGCCGCGCATCGCGGCGGCGAACAGCACGCGCTCGCGCACCAGCTGCTCGAGCGTCTCGCGCCGCACCTCGGGCGCGTCGAAGAACTTGGCATCCAGCCCCGGCATGCGCGCGCGGGCCTGCTCGATCTGGCGCCGGTGCTCGGCGTCCCACTCGGCGCGCGTGATCTTGTGGCCGTCCACGCGCGCCACCGCCACCGTGTTCTCGTCGTCGAAGCGGCTGTAGCCCTGCACGCCGAAGAACACGAAGGACGGGAAGATCAGCAGCACCAGCACGAAGAACAGCAGCCGGTTGTGCGTGCGGACGAACTCGAACATGGGGCGGGACCTTTGCGCGAACGCGGATCAATGCAGGGTGCCCAAAGGACCGCGGCCGCTCGAAGCGGCCGCATCATCCTGGGCGCGGCATTCTAGCCGAGCCGACCTTCTTGAAACTGGTGGGTGCTGACGGTCTCGAACCGCCGACCTACGCCTTGTAAGGGCGCCGCTCTACCAACTGAGCTAAGCACCCGGTGCACCGGGCCGGGACGCCCGGTTCAGAGCGCGTCCTTGAGCGCCTTGCCGGGACGGAACTTCGGCACCTTGGCCGCCTTGATCTTGATCGCCGCACCGGTGCGCGGATTGCGTCCCGCACGCGCGGCGCGCTTGCTCACTGCGAACGTGCCGAAACCGACCAGCGACACGCTGTTGCCCTTCTTCAGCGTGCCCTTCACGCCACCGATGAAAGCCTCCAGGGCCCGCGTCGCCGCGGCCTTGGAGATGTCGGCCTGCTTGGCGATGTGGTCGATCATTTCCGTCTTGTTCACGTGGAGGTCCCCTCAATCGTCTTGCGGTGGCGCCGTGGCGCTGGTTCTGGGCGGGTGGCGACGAGCGTGCTGCACTCGGCCGGGCGGATTCATTACAGCCGTGCTGCCCCCGCACTGTCAAGGCGGCACACCCGATCCGGGAGCGCGATTCTAGGCGCGCGTGCAGTCCTCGTGGCTAGACCTGGGTCAAGACCTCCGCCACCGCCCGTCCGACATCGCCGGTGCGTGCGTTGCCACCCACGTCCGGCGTGCGCGGCGCACCGGATGCGGGATCGAGCACCGTTTCGATCGCCCGGATGACCGCATCGTGGGCGTCGCGATGGCCGAGGAAGTCCAGCATCATCGCGGCCGACCAGATCTGGCCGATCGGATTGGCGATGAACTGGCCCGCGATGTCCGGCGCCGAGCCATGCACCGGCTCGAACACGCTGGGCCACTCGCGCGTCGGGTTCATGTTCACCGAGGGTGCGATGCCGATCGTGCCGGTGCACGCAGGGCCCAGGTCGGACAGGATGTCGCCGAACAGGTTGCTCGCCACCACCACGTCGAACTGCTGCGGCCGCTGCACGAAGTGCGCGGTCAGGATGTCGATGTGGAAGCGGTCCGTGGTCACCTGCGGATACGCCTTCGACATTTCGGCCACACGTTCGTCCCAGTACGGCATCGTGATCGAGATGCCGTTGCTCTTGGTGGCCGAAGTGAGCTTGCGCCGCGGCCGCGTCATCGCCAGCTCGAAGGCGAACTTCAGCACCCGGTCGACGCCGGTGCGCGACATCACCGTCTCCTGGATCACGAACTCGCGCGGCGTGCCTTCGAACATGCGCCCGCCGATGCTCGAGTACTCGCCCTCGGTGTTCTCGCGCACGATCATCATGTCGATGTCGCCCGGCTTCAGCGGCTGGCCCTGGCGGTCCACCAGCGGCGAACGGATGCCCGGCATCAGGCGCGCCGGCCGCAGGTTGACGTACTGGTCGAACTCGCGCCGGAACTTGATCAGCGAGCCCCAGAGCGACACGTGGTCCGGCACCGTGGCGGGCCAGCCGACGGCACCAAACAGGATGGCGTCGAAACCGGCCAGCGTGTCCTTCCAGTCGTCCGGCATCATCTGGCCGTGCTTGGCGTAGTAGTCGCAGCTGGCGAAGTCGAACTCCTGCGTCTCGATCGGAATGCCGAACCGGCGCGCCGCGGCGTCGAGCACGCGCACGCCCTCGGGCATGACTTCCTTGCCGATGCCGTCGCCCGGGATCACGGCGATGCGGTGCTTGCTCATGGTGCGTCTCCGAAGAAGGTGAAGGTCTCGTCGAGCAGCGCCACCGGCAGCTCCTCGGCGATGTAGTGGCCGCAGGGAAGCGCCTGGCCGCTGACGTTCTCCGCCGCGGCGCGCCACAGGGCCATGACGTCGAAGCAGCGCCCGACCACGCCCTGCGCACCCCACAGCACGCGCAGTGGCTGCGACACGTGCCGTCCGGCCGCGCGGTCGGCGCGGTCGTGTTCGAGGTCGATCGTGGCCGAGGCGCGGTAGTCCTCGCACACGGCCGTGGCGCTGCCCGGGAGCGCGAGGCAGCGTTCGTACTCGGCCAGCGCCTCAGGCGCAAAGGGGCCGAGGCCAGCGAAGCGCGAGCCCATGCCCTCGCGCACCCAGGCCGCGGGGTCGGACTCGATCGCCCGTTCGGGCGTCGGCGCGGGCTGGATCAGGAAGAACCAGTGCCAGTACGAACGCGCGAAGTCCTCGGTCGTGCCCTCGTACATCGCCAGCGTCGGCGCGATGTCGAGCAGCATCAGCCGCGTCACCGCATCCGGATGGTCGAGCGCGAGCCGGTGCGCGACGCGCGCGCCGCGGTCATGCGCCAGCACCGCGAAGCGTGCATGGCCGAAGTGACGCATCACGGCCAGCGCGTCGGAGGCCATCGCGCGCTTGCTGTAGAGCGCATGGTCGGCGCTGGCCGGCGGCCGCGACGAATCGCCACGACCACGCAAGTCCATCAGCACCACGCTGTGCCGTTGGGCCAGTGCGGGCGCGACGCGGTGCCACATCGCATGGGTCTGCGGGTGGCCGTGCAGCAGCAGCAGCGGCGGCCCCGAGCCGGCGCGGCGCACGCGCAAGCGCACGCCTTCGTGCAGCACGTCTTGGGTCTCGAAGCCGGCGAACACGGCCGCGATTATCCGCCGCGCACCACGAGCGAGACGCCCACCGCGGTGACCGCGATGCCCGCCAGCACCTGCGCCGACAGCGCCTCGCCGAAAAGCAGCCAGGCCAGCACCGCGGTGCAGGGCGGCACCAGGTAGAGCAGGCTCGTCACCTTGGCCGCCGCGCCGCGCTGGATCAGCAGGTAGAGCATCGAACTGCCGCCCAGCGTGAGCACCAGCACCGACCAGGCCATCGCGCCGACCAGTTCGGGATGCATCTGCCAGGTGCCGGCCTCGATCCAGGCCAGCGGCGCGGTCACGATCAGCGCCGCCGCGAGCTGCACCGCATTGGCGGTGCGCACGTCGCAAGGCTGGACGAAGCGCTTCTGGTACAGCGTGCCGGCGGTGATCGACAGCAGCGCGAACGCCGCCAGCGCGAAATTGCCGCCCGTCACTTCGCCGGCGCCGAGCTTGTGCCCGACCACGAGCACGAGGCCGCCGAATCCGAGCAGCAGGCCGAGCCACTGGCGCGCGGCGATCGCATGCGCGCTGCCGCTGGCCGACAGCCAAACCGCCGTCAACACGGGCTGCAGGCCGACGATCAGCGCCACCGTGCCGGCCCCCAGCCCGAGCTTGACGGCCGCCCACACGCCACCCAGGTAGCCCGCATGCATCAGCACCCCGCTGACCGCCAGGTGCCCCCACTGCGCACGGCCCACCGGCCAGGCGGCGCGCACGAGCGCGATCCAGGCGCCGAAGGCGAGCACCGACAAGGCATAGCGCAGCGCCAGGAAGCCGAGCGGCGGCGCATGCGGCATGCCGTAGCGCGCGACCACGAAGCCGGTGCTCCAGATCAACACGAAGACCGCCGGCATGGCGCCCAGCAGCGCGTCGCGCTGCGAATCGGAAGCCTTGCCGCTCATCGCGTGTCCCGGGAGGGCGCGATGTTCATCGCGCCTTGGCTCGGATCTCCGGCAGCGCCTTCTGCAGGTAATAGACCATCGACCATACCGTCAGCACGGCTGCGATCCAGATCAGGCCGGTGCCCCAGAGATGGGTGTCGATGACGCCGAACAGCGTGCCGTCGAACAGCAGGAAGGGAATCGCCACCATCTGCACCGCCGTCTTGACCTTGCCCAGCATGTGCACCGCGACGCTGCGCGAGGCGCCAATCTGGGCCATCCACTCGCGCAGCGCAGAGATGGCGATCTCGCGCCCGACGATGACCAGGGCCACCAGCGCATCCACCCGCCCCAGCTTCAGCAGCACCAGCAGCGCGGCGCAGATGAGGATCTTGTCGGCCACGGGGTCGAGGAAGGCACCGAAGGCCGATGTCTGGTTGAGCTTGCGCGCCAGGTAGCCGTCGAGCCAGTCGGTCAGCGCGAACAGCACGAACATCGAGGTCGCCGCGATGTTCTGCGTGCGCAGGCTCAGGTCCAGGTAGTAGACGCCGATGATGAGCGGGATCGCAACGATGCGCGCCCAGGTCAGCAGCGTCGGCAGGTTGAAGAACATGGGCGCCATCGTAGCCGCTGGCGGCGGCACGGCGCGCGCCTCGGGATTACAGGTCCAGCGAGCGCGGCTTGAAGCGCCGGTCGTCGCGGAACAGGAAGGCTTCGCTGAAGCGCCAGGGCTTGGGCAGGTGCGACACGTCGCCGAACGGCGCCGCGCGATGCACCGCGTTGACCGCGAGCTGCACCGTGTCGCCGGCCTGGCTGGGGTGGCGTTGCACGGTCACCCGGCGCACGCTGCCGTCGCCGTTGAGCTCGACTTCGAGCACGGGGATCGCAAGCAGCGGCTCGGGCACCGCGCCGGTGTAGGTGGCATTCGGATTGGCTGCCACCAGGCGATGCCCGACCTGGACCTTGTAGTCGTCCCAGGCGCGCGCGCCGGCCGAGCCGGACGGTGAGATGCCCGGAATGCGCGGCATCGAGCAGGCGGCGAGCAGGCCGGCGGCAGCCAGCATCACGGTGGTGCGGCGGATGTCAATGCAGGGCACGGTAGATCTCCTCGGCCAGGGGCCTCGAGATGCCGTCGACGCTGGCCAGGTCGTCGACGCTCGCATGGCTGACCCCGCGCACGCCGCCGAAACGCTGCAGCAGGCGCGCGCGCTTCTTCGGCCCGACGCCGGGAATGTCCTCGAGCTTGCTGCCGCCGGTGCGCACGCTGGCGCGACGCGAGCGCATGCCGGTGATCGCGAAGCGGTGTGCCTCGTCGCGGATCTGCGCCACCAGCATCAGCGCGGCCGAGTCCGGCGGCAACGTCACCTTGTCGCGCCCGTCGGCAAACACCAGTTCCTCCAGGCCGACCTTGCGGCCCTCGCCCTTCTCGACGCCGACGATCAGCGACAGGTCCAGACCCAGTTCGGCGAACACCTCGCGCGCCATCGCGACCTGCCCGCGCCCGCCGTCGACGAACACCAGGTCGGGCGCGCGCACGCTCTCGCCGCCGTTGGCCAGCGCCTCGGCCAGCTTGGCGTAGCGGCGCATCAGCACCTGGCGCATCGCGGCGTAGTCGTCGCCGCCTGTGATGCCGTCGATGTTGAAGCGGCGGTATTGCGCGGGTTGCATCTGGTGGTTCTCGAACACCACACAGCTTGCCTGCGTGGCCTCACCCGCGGTATGGCTGATGTCGAAACATTCGATGCGCAGCGTATCGAGGTCCGCCACGTCCAGCCCCAGCGCCTCGGCCAGGGCGCGCGTGCGTTCGCGCTGCGAGCCCTCCTCGGCCAGCAGGCGTGCCAGTGCCAGCTCGGCACCGTTGGCCGCCATCTCGAGCCAGATGCGGCGCTGCTCGCGCGGCTGGTGCGTCGCGCCGACCTTCACGCCGCTGTGTTGCGTCAGGGCGTCGAGCAGCGACGGATCGACTGCATGGCTCGTCACCAGCTGGGGCGGCACGAAGCCCTCCAGGTAGTGCTGGGCGACGAACGCCTCCAGCACGGCCACCTCCGGGTCCACGCCTTCGGCCCAGGCCGCCGCGTCCTCCACGTGGGTCGGGAAGTAGGCCCGGTCACCCAGATGGCGCCCCCCGCGCACCATCGCCAGGTTGACGCAGGCGCGCCCGCCCTTGAAGCGCACCGCAAGGATGTCGACGTCCCGGCTCGCTGCCGCGAGGCTGCTTTCGTCGACCGACTGCTGGTGCAGCACGCGCGACAGCGAGCCGATCTGGTCGCGCACGGCGGCCGCCTGCTCGTACTCCAGCGCCTCGGCGTGGCCCGCCATGCGCCGCTGCAGGTCGTCGAGCACCTCCTGCGTGTCGCCGCGCAGGAAGCGCTCGGTGTCGGCCACGTCGCGCGCATA
>DATLIE010000288.1:0-2985 GCA_035539635.1 Burkholderiaceae bacterium | reverse complement strand
ATCTCGCCTGGCCGCGGCGGCGCGCCGCCCCCCACCAGGGCCGGGGCGGTGGCGCTGTGGTGCGGGGCGCGGAAGGGCCGCACCTGCCAGCGCGCGGGGTCGAAGGCGCTGGCCAGCCTGGCCGGCGCCTTCGACCCCGCGCGCTGGAAGGTGCGGCCCTTCCGCGCCCCGCACCACAGCGCCACCGCCCCGGCCCTGGTGGGGGGCGGCTCGCCGCCGCGGCCAGGCGAGATCTCGCTCGCCTACGGCGGCGTGCTCTTCCTCGACGAGATGCCCGAGATGCCACGCGCCGCGCTCGAGGCGCTGCGCGAGCCGCTCGAGACCGGCCGCATCACGATCTCGCGCGCCGCAAGGCACGCCTCGTTCCCGGCGCGCTTCCAGCTGGTCGCGGCGATGAACCCTTGCCCCTGCGGCTGGCTCGGCGCGGCCGCTGGCAGCGGCCGCAGCTGCCGCTGCACGCCCGACATGGTGGCCCGCTACCAGGGCAAGCTGTCGGGGCCGCTGCTCGACCGCATCGACCTGCAGGTCGAGGTGCCGGCGGTCAAGCCCGGCGAGCTGATGGGCCAGCGCGACGGCGAGCCGAGCCCGGTGATCGCCCAGCGCGTGCAGGCGGCCCGGCAGCGCGCGATCGAGCGCCAGGGCTGCAGCAACGCCGAGCTGACGCCCCCCGGCATCGACAGCCACTGTGCGCTGGACAGCACCGGCCGCGACCTGCTGCACCGCGCGGCGGAGCGCCTGGGGTGGACGGGTCGCGGCCTGCACCGCATATTGAAAGTGTCACGCACGATCGCCGACCTGGCCGGCAGCGAGCGCATCCGGTCGCTGCATCTGGCCGAGGCGATGCAGTGGCGGCGCGCCCTGCCCGTGGGCTGAGCGGGGTCAGCGCGCTGGCACAGGCGCTGCGAGCGGGAAGTTGGTGCAGCCGAGCTGCACGGAGATCTGGCGGCTGGCCTCGCGCAGGATCGCCACGACTTCGGGCTCGCGCGCCTCGTCGTAGCGGAAGGTCGGAAAGGAGATGCTCATGCCCGCCGCCACATGGCCGAGACGGTCGAAGATCGGGATCGCGACGCAGCAGATGTGGTCGTTGAACTCCTCGCGGTCCTTGCCGTAGCCCTGCGCCAGCGTGCGCTCAAGCTCGACGATGTATTCCTCACGTTGCGTGATCGTGTTGGGCAGGAAGCGCTTGAAGTCGCAGCCCTTGAGCACCTCGTCGCGCCGCGCCGGAGCCTCCCAGGCCATCAGCACCTTGCCGATGGCCGTGCAGTGCAGGGGCGCGCGGCGGCCGACGCGTGAGTACATGGCCAGCGCATGGCGTGAGTCGACCTTGTGCACGAACATGATCTCGCTGTCGATCAGCGTGGCCAGGTGCACCGTCTCGCCGGTCACGTCCGACAGGCGCTGCACGTGCGGCTTGGCCAGTTCGACCAGGTCCGGGTACTGCAGCGCCTTGGCCCCCAGTTCGAACATGCGCACGCCCAGACCGTAGCGCTCGCTGTCGGGCTCCTGGCGCACGTAGCCCAGGGTCTTCATGGTCTGCAGGAAGCGGTAGACGGTGGCCTTGGGCATCGCCAGGCGCACCGAGAGCTCGGAGATGCCGGTCTCGTTGCGTTCGGCCAGCGCCTGCAGGATGGCGAAAACCTTCAGGACCGCGGCAACGGACTCGGGCTGCCGGCTGTCGTAGCCATCGTCATCCATATGTTTCGGTTGTTTCGGTCTGGTGTTTCAGGGCAAGTGGATTGTCCGCGCTGAGGACGGTCGACTCAAGTCCAGGGCTTAAGGCGGCACGGCGGCCCAGCGGCCGGCTCCAGCGGCCTCGCGCACCTTGGCCGTCACGTCTTCGACCCGGTCGAGGCCAACGGCAAAGGCCGGCGTCCAGCCGACCTCCTCTGACCACGCCACGCCGGGGTGTGCGGCCCGCAGCGCGGGCAGCAGGTCCACCGGCGCACCGTTCAGCCAGGAACCGCGATCGACGAAGCGCCAGCCCTTCAACGGAGCGACGAGCCGCGCGGCACCGACCGTGGCCGGCGCTTGCCAGACATTGCGCTCGCTGATGACCCGCGACTCGTGGCCGAGGCCGATCGAGTAGACGTAAGTCTCATCCGTGGCCTCACCCACCAGGTAGAGGTTGTTGGCCACATGCACCTCACCGAAGCGCACGCGCGGCGTGCGCGACTTCACCTGCTCCCAGAGGTTGTGGTGGTAGCTGACCTTCAGTCGTCCAGCGTCGCCAGCTGCATGGCCGTCGCTGCCGCCGACCAGCGAGGTCTTGTCGTGGTGGCGCAAATGGTTCCACGACACGGTGACCCAGTTCGAGCCGCGCGTGATGTCGAGCAGGCCGTCGTGGTGCTGCATGCGGCGGCCGAGCAGCGTGCGTGCGGACGCGTCGGGTCGATCACCGTCGTCGAAGGTGCACCGGTCGACCCAGACATGCGTAGCACCGCGCAGCGAGACGTTGTCGTAGTCGGAATTCCATTCGCCGGCCTCGCCGTCCTGCGGGTCCCATTGCGGGAAGTGGTCGTAGGCGTCGGCGATGCGAAGGTTGCGCAGGATCACGTTGTCGACGTTCTCGAGGAACAGCATGCCACCGACGAGCGCGGCATCGTGGCCGACGCCGATGAGCGTGGTGCGCGAAGGCACTCGCAGCACGGTGTGCGCGGCCTGGCGTCGGGCCGACCGCTGGCGCGCCTGCTCGAGTGGTCCCGCCGGAGGGCGCCGGCCCCAGGTGCTGGGGTCGAAAGCACGCGCGTAGGCCTCGAGGTCGAAGTCGGGGTCGCGAAAGTCCTCGAAGCCGAGTGTGCGTCCTGCCGCATCGCTCGCGAGGTCGATGCGGCCGTGCACGCGCACGATGCGCGGCCGCGGCGGTCCCGCGTGGGGCGCCAGCGCGGCGAAGAGACTGGCTCGGTCGCGCACGTCGGTGATGTCCGCTGCCGCGGCGTCGGCGCCGCCGCGCGTGCCGCCTTCGGCGGCGCCCCAGCCGTCGCCGGC
>DATLIE010000287.1:0-5127 GCA_035539635.1 Burkholderiaceae bacterium | reverse complement strand
GCCTCCATCGCGCCGAAGACGATCACCGAACGCTCGGACTGCGCCTGCGAGCCGTGCAGCGCGCGGTAGCGCGTGTCGAGCAGGGTCTCGATCATCGGGTGGGCCATGACCGGGAACCCGGGCACGAAGTGCACGTCGCCGACCGAGAAGCCGGGGATCTTGTTGTAGGGGTTGGCGATGATCTCGGCGCCGGCGGGGAACACGCCCATGTTCAGCCGGTGCACGTTGTCGTCGCGTTCGGGCTCGTAGGCTTCGCCGCGCTCGCGCGCCACGTCGGCCATGCGCTCGAGGATCAGCGCCTTGGCCTGCGGATGCAGCACCAGCTCGCGACCCAGCGCCGCGGCCGCGCACTGGCGGGTGTGATCGTCCGGCGTGGCCCCGATGCCGCCGCAGCTGAACACGATGTCGCCGCTGCCGAAGGCATGCGTCAGCGCCTCGGTGATCAGCGCCCGGTCGTCGCCGACGTAGCGGGCCCAGGAGAGCGCCAGTCCGCGTGCACCGAGCAGTTCGATCACCTTGGGCATGTGCCCGTCGCGCCGCTTGCCCGACAGGATCTCGTCGCCGACGATGACGAGGCCGAACCTCACCGCATGTTCCCGGTGTGGCCGAGCGAGTAGCGGCCGGGGATCGGCCATACCGTCAGGCCGTGCGGCTCGGCGCCGACCTTGACCAGCTGCACCGCGCCGTTGGCCTGCGTGTCGAAGCGGTAGACGACGTCGTCGTAGCGCGCGGCCAGCCAGAGGTAGCGGCCGTCGGCGCTGATGTTGCCCATGTCGGGGCTGCCGCCGCCGGGAATGCCCCAGCGCGCCACCACCTTCTCGGTAGCGAACTCGATCACCGCCACGCTGCCGCTGCCGTTGCGCGCGCCATGGATCAAGTGCGAGCCGCGGTTGGCCACGTAGAGCTGCTTGCCGTCGCGGCTCGGGTACAGGCCATGCGCGCCCACGCCGGTGGGAATGAAACCGACCTGGGTGAACGACTCGCCGTCGATCACGTGCACGCCGTCGGCGTGCATGTCGGCGATGTAGAAGCGCTTGCCGTCCGGCGAGATGCGGATGTCCTGGGGCATGCCCTTCTTGACCGTGCACAACTCGGTCTCGCCAGGCTCCCAGACCTGTCCGGGCTTGATCGCGACCGACTTGAAGCGCGTGGCCGGCATCGTCAGCTTGACGTAGCCGAGCACCTTGCGCTCGGCCAGGTCGATCTTGGCCAGCGTGCCGGCGAACTCGCAGGTGAAGATCGCGTAGCGGCCGTCGATCGAGAAGTCGGCGTGGTTGACGCCGGGGCAGCCTGGCACTTCGATCGAGTACTGCAGCGCCATCGTCGTCGGGTCGCGGAAGTCCAGGCGCTTGCGCGCCTCGGCGACCACGACCGCGCTCTTGCCGTCGGGCGTGAAGTACAAGTTGTAGGGGTTGTCGACGTCGATCGCCGGGCCGGCCTTGCCGGTCTTGGGGTCGATCGGCGTCAGGCTGCCGTCGAAGCGGCGCTCGGCATTGTTGGTGACCCACAGGGTCTTCAGGTCCCATGAGGGCACGATGTGCTGAGGGCTGTGGCCGACCTTGAAGCGATCGACGACCTTCATCGTGGCCGGGTCGATCACATGCACGTCGTGGCCGCGCAGGTTGGGCACGTAGATGCGCGGCAGGTCGCCGGCGATGGCAGGCACCACCTTGCCGGCGGCCTGTTCGCTGTACAGGTTCTTCGCATCGACGACCGCCGGCATGCCAGGCACGGTGGCGATGGCCGGGGCGGCCGGCACCGGTGCGGCGGCAGGTGCAGAGGCAGGCACTGCGGCTGGCGCGCCGGACTGCGCCAGCGCGGTCCACGCGAGGGCCAGGGCGGCCGCGCTCGCCCCGGCGAGGGCGAGCATTTTGGGAGCGTTCAAGGGCGTCTCTTCGGGAGGTCAGGGGCGAGGGCCGAATTGTGGCTTGCCCACGCGCTCGCGGATCGCTGCGGCCGAACGCTCGACGATCCCATCGGCACTTTCTTGCGCCCAGCGCGCGTCTGCGCGGCGCGGGTCGCCCGACACGCCGTCGGCCGCGCCGGGGGGGCGACCCCGGGCCACGTCGATACGCACCTGTGCCGGGTCGATCGCCAGCATCAGCGAGGTGTCGGCCAGGCCCGCGTGCTGGCCGATGTCGGCCGCCGCAAAACCGTGGGCGCGCAGCGCACGGTCCAGCGCCACGCTCGACGCGTCGTAGTAGGCCGCCAGTGCGTGCACCTTGGGCACACGGGCAGCGACGCGCTCGAGGCTGCGGCGGTAGCCCCCATGGTCGCCGAGCAGCACCACGTGGGTCAGTCCGGCGCGCTGCAGGCTGCGCGCGGTGGACTCGAGCATGGCCTCGAAGGCGGCCGGCGGCACGCTGATCGTGCCGGGATAGCGCATGTGCTCGGTCGGCGGGTCGATCGAGCCCTCGGGCACGTAGGCCACCACCGGCGCCACGACGGCGTTGCCGAGCCGGCGCGCGATGCGCTCGGCCAGCACGCGGGCGCGCACGTTGTGCTTGCCCAGCGTCATGTGCGGCCCGTTCTGTTCGGTGCCGCCGATCGGCACCAGCGCGATGGTGGTTCCGCTGGCCACGCGGTCGCGCAGTTCGGTCCAGGTCAGCGCTTCGAGCAGCACCGGCGGTTCCGTGGCCGCGGCGCTCACACAGGCCAGCGCCAGCAAGGCGCCGGCGACAAGGCGCGCGTTACTCGTCGTCGCCACCGAGGATGCCGCCGAGCAACCCTCCGCCGACCACGCCGCCGAGCACCGACCCCTCCTCGCGCGAGCCGCCCCGTTGGGGCGCCGCCGCGAACACGCGCGACGCCAGGCGCGAGAACGGCAGGCTCTGCAGCCACACCGTGCCGGGGCCGGTGACCTTGGCGAAGAACAGGCCCTCGCCGCCGAACAGCGCCGTCTTGATCTTGCCGACGTACTGGATCTCGAAGTTCACGTTCGGCGTCATCGCCACCACGCAGCCGGTGTCGATGAACAGCGTCTGCCCAGGCTGCAGTTCGCGCTTCATCACCGTGCCGCCGGCATGCACGAAGGCCAGGCCGTCGCCCTCGAGCTTCTGCATGATGAAGCCCTCGCCGCCGAAGAAGCCAACACCGATCTTCTGCTGCAGGTAGATGCCGAGCGACACCCCGCGCGCGGCGCACAGGAAGGCATCCTTCTGGCAGATCAGCATGCCGCCGAGCTGCTTCAGGTCCATCGGCATGATCTTGCCGGGATACGGCGCCGCAAACGCGACGCGCTGCTTGTCGCGTGCGTTGTTCGTGTAGACCGTGGTGAACAGCGATTCGCCGGTGACGAGGCGCTTGCCCGCGCCGAGCAGCTTGCCGAAGAAGCCGCCTTGGTTGGCCGAGCCGTCGCCGAACACCGTGTCCATGCCGATGCCCGCGTCCATGAACATCATGCTGCCGGCTTCGCCGACCGCCGCCTCGCCTGGGTCGAGTTCGACCTCGACGAACTGCATCTCGGAGCCCTTGATCTCGTAGTCGACGACATCCATCGCCATGGCGTGATTCACCTCGTTGTGTGGGGGAGTGAGACTCTGCTTGAACCCCCATTTTGCACGCCGCGCGTGATGGCCCGGTCGGCTGGAGCCGCCAAGGCACCCCCAGTTTGCCGCGCCCAGGCCCCGCCTCGATGGCGACAATGGATCACGCATCGCCCCGGAATCCGCAGGCTGCGCACGCATGCCCGACACCACTCCCGCTCAACCGGAGCCACCGCCGTCTGGCGCGCAGGTGTTCATCTCCTACGCGCACGTGGACGACACATTGCGCGCAGCCTTGCGCGCTCACATGGCCGCACTTGAGCGCGAGCGCCTGGTGCGGGCCTGGGACGACCGGGACATCGATGGCGGCGACGACTGGGCCAATGTGATCGCAACGCGGCTGAACCAGGCTGACGTGATCCTCTTGCTCATCTCGGCCGACTTCATCAACTCGCAGTATTGCTACGGCAAGGAGCTGGCGCGTGCGCTGGAGCGCAACGCCGACCCGGCCGACCGAGCCATCGTCATTCCGATCATCCTTCGCGCATGTGCCTGGCAGAACATGGCGTTCGGCCACCTGCAGGCCCTGCCCGCCGGCGCGCGCCCCTTGGCGGACTGGAAGACACCGGACGAGTACTACACGGCGGTGACCCAGGGCTTGCGCAAACGTCTCAGGCGTTTGACCGACGGCCGCTGGATCGATCGCGTCGGCGAGCTGCTGCGAGATCCCCTGTGGTGGCAGCAACCCCGTGTCTGGGCCAGCATGCTCGGCGCGGTGGCACTGACGGCGGCCGCAGTCGCAAGCTGGTCCAGCGCGGTGACTGTTGTCGACGGCAAGGTGTCCATGGCCCTGCAAGCCCTGCGCAGCGGACGCGCGAGCGATGCGGTCGATGCGCTGCAGCCCCTGTGCCAGGCCTGGGTCCGGCGCAACGCCTGCTTCGCGCTCGAGAAGGCCCTTCTGGGCGCGCAGCTCGAACAAGCGGAGGGCTTTTCACCCGAGAAGTTCGCGGCGAAGGTCCAGGCTCTCAGGACGGCCGCCCCCGGTGATCCCGACCTGATGTTCTTCGCGGCGCAGCTGGTGTTGCTCGATCCGGAATCCGACCCCCGCGCCCAGGCTGAGGCGCGCGCCCGGATCAAGGAAGCCATCGCGCTCACGGGAGGGCAGCTGCCCGAGGCGTACTTCTACCTGGCCCACCTCGCGATGCGGGCTGGCCAGTTTGCGGAAGCCCTGCCGCTGCTGAACCGGGCGCTCGATCGCGACCTCAATCCGGTGGCGCCGGATCACTACCTGAATGCACGCGCCTATGCACGGGTTCAGACGGGTGATCTGATCGGCGCCGAGCAGGATTACCTTCTGAGTGCCGAGCGCGGCTCCATCCTCTCGCGCATCGAGCTGGCGGTGCTGCTGTGGCGAAAGTCAGAGTTCGATCGCGCGAGCGACCAACTGCTCGACGCGCAGCGCGTTCTCGCCACCGGCAGCCAGGCGTTGGTGCGGCGCAACGCGCTGCCCTGGAACTTCGAGACCGACGAAGGCATGGCGGTCCTGAAGCAACCCGTGGAGAAGCAATGCTTCGCACGCTGGTTGCACCGCGCAGGGCTGACACTGGCTGCCCGCGCCGAGCCCGACACGCCGGCCACCTGG
>DATLIE010000286.1:0-6233 GCA_035539635.1 Burkholderiaceae bacterium | reverse complement strand
CGCGGCGGCCGCGGCAAGCAGGCGACACAGATGAAGGAAGAGGACTGGATCGACCAGCTCTTCATCGCCAACACGCACGACTGGATCCTGTGCTTCAGCGACCGCGGGCGCGTCTACTGGATCAAGGTGTGGGAGGTGCCGCAGGGCGCGCGCGCCAGCCGCGGCAAGCCGATCGTCAACATGTTCCCGCTGCAGTCGGGCGAGAAGATCACCGTGGTGCTGCCGCTGACCGGCGAGTTCCGCAGCTTCCCGGCCGACCACTTCATCTTCATGTCCACCGCGCTCGGCACGGTCAAGAAGACCGCGCTCGACGAGTTCAGCAACCCGCGCAAGGCCGGCATCATCGCCGTCGACCTCGACGAGGGCGACCACCTGATCGGCGCCGCCCTCACCGACGGCAAGCACGACGTGATGCTGTTCTCCGACGGCGGCAAGGCGGTGCGCTTCGACGAAGACGACGTGCGGCCGATGGGGCGCAATGCGCGCGGCGTGCGCGGCATGATGCTCGAGCCGGGTCAGAACGTGATCGCGATGCTGGTGGCCGAGGACGAGACGCAATCGGTGCTCACGGCCACCGAGAACGGCTACGGCAAGCGCACGTCGATCATCGAGTACACGCGGCACGGCCGCGGCACCAAGGGGATGATCGCGATCCAGCAGAGCGAGCGCAATGGCCGCGTCGTGGCGGCCACGCTGGTGCGCGCCGAGGACGAGATCATGCTGATCACCGACCGCGGCGTGCTCGTGCGTACGCGCGTGGCCGAGATCCGTGAGCTGGGCCGCGCCACGCAGGGCGTGACCCTGATTGCGCTCGACGACGGCACCAAGCTCTCGGGCCTGCAGCGCATCGTCGAGAGCGACGCCGACGACAACGGCAACGGTAGTGAACCTGGAGCAGGCAAATGAAGGCACGTACCCTATTCGTAGTGCTGGCGCTGGCCGCGGCCGTCGGCGCGCAGGCCCAGACCAAGAAGGAACTGGTCGCCAAGCTGCTGCAGATCCAGCAGCAGGGCATCGAGAACGTCGGCCGCGCGCTGGCGGGCCAGGTGTCTCAGCGGGTGCTCTCAGCGGCAGGCCAGGGGATGCCGCGCGTACCGGCCGACAGGCGCGAAGCGGTAGGCCGCGACATCCAGGGCGACGTCAAGAAGTTTCACGACGAGATCGAGCCGCTGTTGCGCGAGCGTGCGCTGCGACTCGCGCCGGCGGTCGCCGGCCCGATGTACGAAGAGAAGTTCAGCGAAGACGAGCTCAAACAGGTGATCGCCTGGCTCGAGTCGCCGACGTCGCGCAAGTTCTCGCAGCTCGATCGCGAACTGGGCAATGCAGTCGCGGACAAGGTGGTCGCCGACACCAAGGGCACAGTCGACGGCAAGCTCAAGTCTCTGGAAGAAACCATCGCGAAGCGCCTCGGTGTGCCGGCCGCGTCGGCGGCCCCAGCCGCGCCCGCCAGTGGCGCCACCCCGAAGAAGAAGTGAGACCGAGGCCGCGCGAAACGCGATGACGGAGCCCGCACATCCTCGCGCCGACCTGGGCAGCCTGCGCGCCCAGATCGACGCGGTCGACCGCGAACTGCTCGAGTTGCTGAACCGCCGTGCGGCCTTGGCGCTGGAGGTGGGCGAGTTGAAGAAGCGCGAGGGCTCTCCGGTGTTCCGGCCCGAGCGCGAAGCCCAGGTGATCGACGGCCTGAAGGCCGCGAATCCCGGGCCGCTCGCCACCGACAGCGTGGCACCGATCTGGCGCGAGATCATGTCGGCCTGCCGCTCGCTCGAAGCCCCGCTGCGTGTGGCGTTTCTGGGCCCGACCGGCACCTTCAGTGAACTGGCGGCGCTCGGCTACTTCGGCAGTTCGATCGTGCGTGTGCCCTGCAGCAGCATCGACGAGGTGTTCCGCGCGGCCAGTGGCGGCGCCGCAGACTTCGGCGTGGTGCCGGTCGAGAACTCGACCGAGGGTGTGGTTGCGCGTTCGCTCGACCTGTTCCTGAACACGCCGCTGACCATCGTCGGCGAGACCAGCCTGTACGTGCGCCACAACCTGCTGCGCAAGGTCGAAGGCGTCGACGGCCTGAAGGCCGTGTGCGCACACCCGCAGGCGCTGGCGCAATGCCACACCTGGCTCAACGACCACCTGCCGCAGGTCGAGCGGCGCCCGGTGGCCAGCAACGCCGAGGGTGCGCGCCTGGCCTCGCTGGACCCGTCGCTGGCCGGCATCGCCAGCGAGCGTGCGGCCAGCGAGTACGGCCTGCACACACTGGCGCCGGCGATCCAGGACGACCCGCACAACCGCACCCGCTTCGCCGTCGTGGCGCTGCCAGAGAAGCATCCGCAGCCGCGCGCGTCGGGCCACGACTGCACCAGTCTCGTGGTGTCGGTGCCGAACAAGCCCGGCGCGGTGCACGACATGCTGGTGCCGCTGAAGCAGCACGGGGTGTCGATGACACGCTTCGAGTCGCGGCCGGCCCGCTCGGGCCAGTGGGAGTACTACTTCTACATCGACATCGACGGCCACCCGGACCAGGTCAAGGTGGCCCAGGCCTTGCAGGAACTGCGCAGCGCGTGCGCGTTCTACAAGCTGCTCGGCACCTACCCCCTCGACACGCATTAGCACCATGAGCCCCCACGCTCACTTCGTTCTCTGCCCCCCGAGGGGGCGTTCATCGCCCTTGGGGCGGCCCAGCGGGCGATGACCATGTTCAACCAGCTCGGCGTGATCGGATGCGGCCTGATGGGCGGGTCGTTCGCGCTCGCACTCAAGCGCGGCGGGCTGGTCAAGCGGGTGATCGGCTACTCGAAGTCGCCTTCGACCACCGAGCGCGCGAAGAAGCTGGGCGTGATCGACGACGCGGCCGAATCGGCGCTGCTCGCGGTCTCGGGCTCGGACATCGTGCTGATCGCAGTGCCGGTGGCGGCGACCGAGACCACCTTTCGCGCGATCCGCCACCTGGTCGACCCGGGCGTGCTGTTCATGGACGTGGGCTCGACCAAGCGCGACGTGGTCGACGCCGCGCGTCGCGTGCTCAAGGAACGCGTTGCGCACTTCGTGCCTGCGCACCCGATCGCCGGCAAGGAAGCCGGTGGCGTGCAGCACGCCGACGCCGCGCTGTACCAGGGGCGCCAGGTCATCCTCACGCCGCTGCCGAGCACCGACCCGGTGCTGGTGCAGAAGGCCACCGACGTCTGGAGCGCAATCGGCTGCCAGGTGCTGAAGATGTCGCCGGACAACCACGACGCGGCATTCGCGGCGGTGAGCCACCTGCCGCACCTGCTGGCCTTCGCCTACTTCAGCGCAGTGGCGCGACAGCCGGCAGGCAACGATTTCCTGTCGCTGGCCGGGCCGGGCTTTCGCGACTTCACGCGCATCGCGGCCAGTGACCCGGCGGTGTGGCGCGACATCCTGATCTCCAACCGCGAGGAGATTCTGAAACAGTCGCTGCGCTTTCGTCACACGCTCGACGCGATCGAGCACGTCATCCGCTCGGGCAACGGCGAGGCGCTCGAGGACCTGATCCGCCAGTCGGCGGACGCGCGCGCGAACTGGCAGATGAGCTCGGGCGCGAAGACGCCCGGTTCGCGCTGATCGCCGCCGTGTACGCGCTGCCTTTCCTCGATCTGCCTCCCCTCGCGACCGCCGCCGGCACGGTGCGGCTGCCGGGTTCGAAGAGCATCTCCAACCGACTGCTGCTCCTGGCCGGCCTGGCCGCCGGCAGCACCCAGGTCCACGACCTGCTCGATTCCGACGACACGCGCGTGATGCTCGACGCGCTGGCGGCGCTCGGCTGCGGCATCGAGCAAGGCCCGCGCATCACGCATGTGCGTGGCCTGGGTGGACGGTTGGCGACGCGCGAGGCCAGGCTCTTCCTCGGCAATGCCGGCACCGCCATGCGGCCGCTCGCCGCCGCGCTGGCACTCCTGACGGCACGCCAGGGCGGCCGCTTCGTGCTCGAGGGCGTCGCGCGCATGCACGAGCGGCCGATCGGCGACCTGGTGGAGGCCCTGCGCCGGCTCGGCTGTTGCGTCGACGACCTCGGCCAGCCGGGCTATCCGCCGCTGGCCGTCAGCGGCCCGCAGCCGCTCGACCTGTCGCGGCCGATCCGCGTGCGCGGCGACGTGTCGAGCCAGTTCCTGAGCGCGCTGTTGCTGGCGCTGCCGCTGGCCAGCGACGAGGGTGCGATCACGGTCGAGGTCGAGGGCGAGCTGATCTCCAAGCCCTACGTCGAGATCACGCTCGCGCTGCTGGCGCGCTTCGGCATCGCGGTCGCGCGCGAGGACTGGCGGCGCTTCACCATTCCGGCTGCCAGTGCCTACCGCTCGCCAGGCACGGTGCATGTCGAGGGCGACGCCTCCTCGGCCTCGTATTTCGTCGCGCTCGGCGCCATCGCCGCGACGCAGGGCGTGATCCGCATCGAAGGCGTGGGCCACGACTCGATCCAGGGCGACATCCGGTTCGTGGATGCCGCCCGTGCCATGGGCGCCGACATCCGCACCGAGGCGAACGCGATCGAGGTGCGCCGCGGCGCCTGGCCTCTGCGCGCGATCACGCTCGACTGCAACCACATCCCCGACGCCGCGATGACCTTGGCCGTGATGGCGCTGTACGCCGACGGCCCCTGCACGCTGACGAACATTGCGAGCTGGCGCGTCAAGGAGACCGACCGCCTGGCCGCGATGGCGACGGAACTGCGCAAGCTCGGCGCTGCGGTCGACGAAGGCCCGGACTGGCTGCGGGTCACACCCCCCGCCCGCTGGCAGGCGGCGACGATCCACACCTACGACGATCACCGCATGGCGATGTGCGCCTCGCTGGCGGCTTTTGGCGGCGTGCCGGTGCGCATCGAGGACCCGAAATGCGTCGGCAAGACCTTTCCGGACTACTTCGAGGCGCTGTTCTCCCTGACCCTGGCGCGCCGCGAGGACGTCCCCGTCATCACGATCGACGGGCCTACGGCCTCCGGCAAGGGCACGCTGGCCGCGGCCGTGGCCGAGCGCCTGGGTTATGGGCTGCTCGACTCCGGCGCGCTGTACCGCGTCACGGCGCTGGTCGCGCTGCGCGAGGGCCTGCTCGAGCAGGACCCGCTGCCCGAGGCCGAGATCGCGGCGCGGGCCGCGACGCTGCCGCTCGCCTTCGAGCCCGGCCGCGTACGCCTGGCCGGCGAGGACGTGACCGACGCGCTGCGGGCCGAAACCGTGGGCCTGGCCGCGTCGCAGGTGTCCGCCCTGGCGGCCGTGCGCCGCGCCTTGCACGAGCTGCAACTGTCGTTCCGCCGCGCGCCGGGCCTGGTGGCCGATGGGCGCGACATGGGCACCGTGGTCTTTCCCGACGCCGCGCTCAAGGTCTACCTGACGGCCAGTGCCGCCCAACGCGCCGAGCGGCGGCATAAGCAATTGATTTCAAAGGGGATTTCGGCTAATATCGACAGTCTTCGCGCCGACCTCGAGGCGCGCGACCTGCGGGACAGCACCCGCGCCGTCGCGCCCCTGAAGCCGGCCGAGGATGCGAAGCGGCTCGACAACTCCGCGCTCACGATCGACCAGTCGGTGGATCAGGTGCTCGGGTGGTGGAGCCAGCGGCGCAGCGAGTTCGTCAAGTAAGCCCACCGCGGCGCCCCGCCGCGATGAATGTCCAACCTAACCGCCACTCGCGTGGCATCTGCCGGCATCACACCCCTCCTCTTCCGCCGGCGCAGGAAACACCCACATGTCCCAAACCCAAACCGCCACCACCGGCGGCGGCGAATCGTTTGCCGCCCTGTTCGAAGAAAGCCTGAAGCGCAGCGAGATGCGCGCGGGCGAGGTCATCACCGCCGAGGTGGTGCGCATCGAGCACAGCTTCGTGGTGGTGAACGCAGGCCTCAAGAGCGAGGCCTATGTTCCGATCGAAGAGTTCAAGAACGATCAAGGTGAAGTCGAGGTCCAGGCCGGCGACTTCGTCTCGGTGGCCATCGACGCCATCGAAAACGGCTACGGCGACACCATCCTGTCGCGCGACAAGGCCAAGCGCCTCGCGTCGTGGCTGTCCCTCGAGACCTCGCTCGAATCGGGCGACTTCGTCTCCGGCACCGTGAACGGCAAGGTCAAGGGCGGCCTCACGGTGCTCGTGAACGGCATCCGCGCCTTCCTGCCCGGCTCGCTGATCGACACGCGCCCGGTCAAGGACCTGACGCCGTTCGAAGGCAAGACGATGGAGTTCAAGGTCATCAAGCTCGACCGCAAGCGCAACAACGTCGTGTTGTCGCGCCG
>DATLIE010000285.1:0-2846 GCA_035539635.1 Burkholderiaceae bacterium | reverse complement strand
GACACGCCGATCGTCGGGCGCGACACGGAACTGGCGCGGATCGCCGAGGTGTACCGCGAGGTGGTCGACGGGCGGGCGGTGCGCATGCTGACCGTGGTCGGCGACGCGGGCGTGGGCAAGTCGCGGCTGGTGCACGAGGTGCTGGAGCGTGTGACCGTCGGCGCCCGCGTGGTGCGCGGCCGCTGCCTCGCCTACGGCGAGGGCATCACGTTCTGGCCGCTACGCGACATGATGAGCATGGCCGGCATTCGCGACGACGACAGCCCGGAACAGGCGCAGGCCAAGATGCTGGCCCAGATCGGAGACCAGGACGTGGTCGACCGGCTGGCGGCCGCGATCGGGCTGACGTCGAACCAGTTCCCGCTGCAGGAGGTGTACTGGGCTGCGCGCAAGGTGCTTGAGATCCTGGCGAGCCAGGGCCCGGTGGTGGCCTTCGTCGATGACATCCACTGGGCCGAGCCCGCGTTCCTGGACCTGCTCGAGCATGTGCTGGCGGCTGCCGAGTCCGCGCCGATCCTGCTGCTCGCGACCTCGCGCCACGATCTGCTCGAGGAGCGCCCGCAGTGGGGCAACTCGACGCAATCGACGCGGGTCATGCTGCAGCCACTGAGCGAGGCCGCGTCGGCGCAGGTGGTGTCCAACCTGCTGGGCTCGGCGCAGCTGCCGGCCGACGTGGTGTCGCGCATCGTCGCGGCTTCCGAGGGCAATCCGCTGTATGCCGAGCAGATGCTGTCGATGCTGATCGACAGCGGAGCGCTGCAGGAGCGCGACGGCCAATGGGTGCGTGCCGACGACAGGGCCGACATCGTCGTGCCGCCGACGATTCACGCGCTGCTGGAAGCGCGCCTAGACAAGCTCGGGCGCGCGGAGCGCGCCACCGTCGAACCCGCGGCCGTGATCGGGCTCGAGTTCGCCCAGCCCGCCGTGCAATCGCTGGCACCGGAGGCCGTGCGCGGCGCGGTCGGCGAGCACATGGCCACGCTGACGCGCAAGCAGTTCATCCGGCTGTCGCGTGCCGTCGAAGCCGAGCCGATCTACCGCTTCAGCCACCAGATGGTGCGCGACACCGTCTACAGCGGACTGCTCAAGCGCACGCGCGCCAACCTGCACGTCGGCTTCGTGCAGTGGTGCGATCGCATCAACGCCGACCGTGATCGGGCGCTCGAATTCGAGGAGATCCTCGGGTACCACCTCGAACAGGCCCACCGTTACCTGAAGGAGCTGGGCCCGCTCGACGAGACGGGCCAGGGCGTCGGGCGCGATGGGGCCAAGCGGCTGTCCGGCGCGGCGCGGCGCGCCCTCGGGCGCGGCGACGCGCACGCTGCCGAGAACCTGTTCCAGCGCGCGCTGGGCATGCTCGACGAACAGGAGCCGAGCCGCATCGCGCTGCTTCCGGACTATGGCGAAACGCTGATCGGGCTCGGTCGCTTCGCCGAGGCGCGTGATGTGCTCGATGCCTGCATTGCGGTGGCCGCGCGCCACCCCCAGTTGGGCCTCGTCCATGCGCAGGCGCAGCTAATCCGGCCCTACGTCGGGCTGTTCAGCGGAGAGGCGCATGACTGGAGCAAGGAAACGGAGCAACTGGCACGCAGCCTGATCCCCGGCCTCGAACTCGAAGACGCCCACAACGAACTCGCGATGGCCTGGCGATTGATCATGCTGGCCCATGGCAACGCCTGCCGCTACAGCCTGGCCAGCGATGCCGCGGAGCGGGCGCTGGAGCACGCGCGGCTCGCGGGCAGCAGCCGCGTGATCGGAAAGATCGGCGGCTTCCTGTCGAGCGTCGCCCCGCTGGGCGCCACACCCGTGCCCGAAGCCATCGAGCAGTGCGAACGCCTGCTGGCCGGCGAGATCAACGATCGGCAGGTGTCCTGCGTCGTGATGTGCCAGTTGGCACAGCTGCGCGCGATGAACGGCGAACTCGAGGTGGCCCGATCGCTGTACCGGCGCAGCCGCGAGACCTTGCGCGACCTCGGGCAGGCGCTGGGCGCCGCGTCGACGGCGATGGACGTGGCACTGGTGGAGCTGAGGGGCGGCGACCTGGCGATGGCCGAGCGCGAGATCCGTGCGGACTACGCCTTCCTCGAGCAGAAGGGCGAGACCTTCTTTCTCTCGACGATGGCCGCGCTGCTGGCGAAGCTGGTGCGCGACCAGGGCCGGGATGCCGAAGCGCTAGAACTGTCGATCATGGCCGAGAAGATCACTGCGGAGGACGACGTCCTCACGCAGGCGCTGTGGCGCGCCGTTCGCGCGCCGATCCTTGCGCGCGCAGGGGACTTTCAGCAGGCGGAGGCGCTGGCGCGCGCGGCCGTGGCGCTGTTCGCCGAGTCCGAAGCGCCTGGCTTCCAAGGCGATGCGTTGTTTGCGCTGGCCTCGGTGCTGCACGTGGCCGGGCGGCACGGCGAGGCCGCTCAGGCGGCCCACAACGCGCTGGCGCTCTTCAACGCCAAGGGAGATCGCTACTTCGCGAAGCGCGCAGCCGACTTTGCGGCTGAACTCGCTCAGCCGGCATCCGCCGGTTGAGCGAGTTCGCGGGGGCCCACCAGCCGGGCCCCCTTTCAGCATCACAGCATCGGACGGATCAGCCCGTTGCGGGTGTTGATGAACGTCCAGACGCACACGCCGATCAGGTTGGCCGAGGGGGCGGTCTTGTCTGTGTAGCAGATGCCCGGGCCCACTTGGCACGGAGTGCCGGCAAGCGGGCCCCCGTTCGGCGTGGTGGCCGACGCACATTGCCCGATCGGTGCCGCAGTCGACGAGCCGGTCGGCGTGTAGTACCAGATCAGCTTCGCCATCTGCGATGCCGGCTTCTGGATGTTGTCCGGATGGGCGCGGAGGGTCTCCGT
>DATLIE010000284.1:0-3353 GCA_035539635.1 Burkholderiaceae bacterium | reverse complement strand
CTGCTCAACAACACCGACGCCGAACGCGCGACCACGTCGCAGAACCTGCTCGGCCCGTTCTGGCGCATGCACTCGCCGCGCACCGACCACGGTGGCAGCCTGCTGCGCTCGCCAACCGCCGGCGATGCCCTCTTCGCCACGCTGCACGTGGTCGACCGCGAAGGCCATCCGGTGGCCGATGCCGAGGTCGACATCTGGCATTGCAACGCCGAGGGTCTGTACGAGAACCAGGACGAGCGGCAGGCCGACCACAACCTGCGCGGCAAGTTCATCACCGACGCCGACGGCCGCATCGCCTTCCGCTCGATCAAGCCCGCGGGCTACCCGATCCCGATCGATACCGTGGTCGGTGAGCTGCTGAAGGCGCAACAGCGCCACCCTTACCGCCCGGCCCATGTGCACGCGCTCGTGTTCAAGCCCGGCTACAAGACGCTGATCACGCAGATCTACGCCGACGACGACCCGAATCTGGCGAGCGACGTGCAGTTCGGCGTCACCGAGGCGCTGGTCGGCCGTTTCGAGCGCCACGACGAGCCACACCCCGAGCATCCCGACGTGCCTGCGCCGTGGTATTCGCTCGATCACACGCTGGTCATGGCGCCCGGCGACGCGGTGCTGCCGCGCCCGCCGATCAAGTGACGGCGAGAATGACGATCCATTGACGAGGACAAGGCCATGGCACTCAAGATCCTGATGCTGCACGGCATCAACCACAGCATGTTCGGCAAGCGCGACCCGAAGCAGTACGGGACCATCACGCTGGCGCAGATCGACGCGCAGCTGCAGGCGCTCGGCAAGGAACTCGGCGCCGAGGTCGAGAGCTTCCAGACCGACAGCGAAGGCGACATGTGCGGCCGCATCCACAAGGCCTACACCGAAGGCAAGGACGCGGTGCTCATCAACGCCGGCGCCTGGACGCACTACAGCTACGGGATCCGCGACGCGCTCGCGATCCTGACCTGCCCGGTGGTCGAGCTGCACATGAGCAACATCCACGCGCGCGAGCCGTTCCGCCACGTCTCGGTGTTCGCCGAGATCGTCAAGGGCCAGATCTGCGGCTTTGGCGTCGACAGCTACCTGCTCGCGCTGCGAGCGGCCGTCAGCGCGGTGCAGGCCGCCAAGGCCTGAGCGGCCAGGCTCAGTGCAGCACCAGGAGCGGCACCTTGGTGCGCTCCATCACCTTGCGGGTGTGCGAGCCGAACAGCAGGCCGGCGAAGGCGCCGCGGCCGTGCGTGACCATCACGATCATCGCGGCGTCGAGCTCGTCGGCCACGCCGGCGATCGCCGCGTCGATCGCGTCGGTGCGCTGATGGCGCCCGCTGAAGGACACGCCCGCGGCCTGTGCCCGCTCGCCGAAGTTCGACAGCAGCGCATGCGCATGCGTGTCGGTGGCGACCTCGTGTGCCGCCGATTCGCGCTGGTAGGCACGCGGGTTGGTCGCCATGTTCGGCAGCGGCATGTCGGGCTCGGCGATGAAGCCGACGATCGACGCGCCGAGCTGGCGCGCCAGCGCGATGCTCTCGCTCATGGCACGTTCGGACAATTCGGTGCCGTCCAGAGGCACCAGCAGGTTCTTGATCACGACGGACTCCCCGGTCGATGGCTTGCCGTCACTCTAGGCCGCGCGCTGCGTGCACGGGTTGAGGCGCGTCAAGCGCTCCCGCGCAGGCCTCAGAGCACCGGGCGCAGGGCCTGCATCATGTCGTGCAGCACCGGCAGCACCGTCTCGATCATGTGCTCGCCATTGCGGTAGGCCGGCATCGGCACCGTCATGCCGATTGCACCGCGGCAACGCCCGCGACGGTCGATCAGCGGCACCGACATGCCGCGCAGGCCCGCATCGAGCTGCTGCTCGGAGTGCCAGTAGCCGAGCGAGCGCGCCTCGAGCACCTGCGCCTTGAAGCGTGCGGCGTCGACGATGGTCTGCGGCGTGAACGCGGTGAACGCGTGTTGCGCGAGCCAGGCGTCGAGCGCGTCCTCGCCCAGCATCGACAGGATCACGATGCCCGGCGTGACCACGTGCGCCGGCACGCGTACCCCCGGGGCGTAGCCGATCGTCAGCCAGCGCGGCGACGCGCTGCGCGCGATGTACACCACCTCGTGGTCGTCGAGCACGCTGGCATTGACCGTGTGACCGCTCTGCTGCGACGCGCGCTGGATGAAGGGCTGCAGCAGCCGCGGCAGGCGCGCCGCCTCCAGGTAGCTCTGGCCCAGGCGCAGCACCCGCGGCGCGAGCCAGAACTGCTTGCCGTCGGTGGCCGCGTAGCCGAAGTGCACCAGGCTCAGCAGGTAGCGCCGCGCGGCCGTGCGCGTCAGGCCGGCACGCGACGCCGCTTCGCTCGGCGTGAGCTGCGGGTGCTCGTCGTCGAAGGCCTCGATCAGGCGCAGGCCCCTGCCCAGGCCGTCGATCAGGTCGCGGCGCGCAATCGGCTCGGCAGTGGCGAAGGCAGGCATCGGACGCAAACTCAGTACAAACCCGCAGAGCGCTCACGGAGCGCGCAGGGTGCGCGATTATCGCGCGCCACTGGAAGATACCGCTTGCCGGCCCTAGGGGCCCTGCCTATCGTTCAGCGCGCCCGAACCACAACTCAGGAGACAAGCTCGGCGAGCCCCTCGACCGAGCACACGGCCATGACCGACTTCCTCCAACTGCTGATCTCCGGCATGGCCACGGGCGCGATCTACGCGCTCGCGGCGCTCGGGTTCACGCTGCTCTGGCAGGCCAGCGGCACGATCAACTTCGCCCAGGGCGAGTTCGTCATGCTGCCGGCCTTCATGATGCTGGCCTTCGGCGCGATGGGCTTCCCACTGCCGTTCGCCTTCCTGGCCAGCTGCCTGGTGGCGGTGGTGGTCCTGGGCTGGGCCTTCAAGCGTGGCATCGCCGACCCGCTGCTCAAGTTCGGGCTGATGCCGATCGTGGTGGCCACCATCGGCCTGTCGATCGCGGCGCGCAACGGCATCCGTGCCGGCTACAGCGCCGAGGCGCACCCCTTCCCGTCGATGTTCGCCGACAAGCTGTTCACGATCGCCGGCGTCAACGTGACGCTGGCGGACATCGGCACCCTGGTCGTCGCACTGGCCCTGGTGCTCGGCACGCAGGCCTACCTCAACAAGACGGTCACCGGCCGCGCGATGCAGGCGGTGGCGCTCTCGGTGTTCTGCGCCACCGTGCTCGGCATCAACGTGCCGCGCATGATCTTCTACACCTTCGCGATCAACGCGGTGCTCGCCTGCGCGGCCGCGCTGCTGGTCACGCCGACGTATCTCGCCAAGTTCGACATGGGCGAGTCGCTCGGCACCAAGGCCTTCTTCGCCGCGATCATCGGCGGCTTCAACAACAGCCGCGGCGCGCT
>DATLIE010000283.1:0-2181 GCA_035539635.1 Burkholderiaceae bacterium | reverse complement strand
GCCCGCGGCGGCTTCGCCCGAGCGTTCCGACAGGCTGTGGTCTTCGGTGCGCTGCATCAGCGCGCCGCGGCGGAACCAGTAGAGGCGGCTGTCGCCGACGTGGGCCCAGCAGGCCTCGCCGGTGGCGCGGTCGACGAACAGAGAGACGATGGTGGCGCTCATGCGGTTCTGGTCGGCCAGCTCGCGCTGCTTGGCGAGCACGGCGTCGTTGGCCTCCTTCACCGCATGGCGGATGTCTTCGGCCGCGACGGACGGGTGGTCGACAAAGGTGTTGAGCGCGGTGTCGACCACGATGCGCGAGGCCAGCTCGCCGCCCGCGTGGCCGCCGACGCCATCGCTCACGACGAAGCAGGCGTTGCGTTCGTCCAGGTGGTAGCCGATGGCGTCCTGGTTGCCGCTGCGTTCGCCCACGCACGAGAACTGCGAGGTCGAGATGGGCACGGCGAAGGCGTGGGTGGCTTCAAGCACGGCGCGCTTCCTTCAAGCGTTCCATCTCGCGGTCGTAGGCCTGCTGGAAGGCGCGGCCGAAGACAGCCTGGAAGTCGTCCTCGACGGCGGCGGTGGTGCTGGCGTGCAGCTGCTTCAGCTGGCGCCACAGCCGCGCCTCGCGACCACCGGGCAACAACTTCTCGCCGAGACCGCCGTCGTGCGGCGTGGCCTTGTCGAGGCCGCCCGGATCGAAGCGATGCAGCAGCGTGAGCAGCGCGGCACGCATGCCGGCGACCATGCCGAGCTGGTGCGACTGCAGGTCGCCGAGCGCATCGTGCACGGCGGCCTCGGGCGTGAGAAAGCCGGGCATGCGCGCGCCGAACATCTGCATCAGCACGGCACGGCCGTTGGGCAGGATCTTGAAGGGGTTGTTCTCTTCGTCCACGATCATGGTGATCTCGGCGCGCACCTCGCGCTTGAGCATCGCGCGCGACGACAGCAGCTCGATGGTGCCGTCGGTGAAGGCGCGCATCAGCCGGCCGAGGTGGCGCATCGCCTCGGCATCGAGCGGCTGCTGGCCCGCGATCTCGGGTACGCCGGCGCCTTCGAGGAACGCCTTGAACAGGTCGTCGCCGGAAGAGGGGGCGCGTGGCGAGGTCGGCGCTGGCGCAGGGACTGCAGCGACGGGCAAGGCAGGCGGCGCTTCCTCAGGCGCGGCCGGTTCGGTCACCGCGACAGGAATCTCCGGCGCTGCGACAACAACGGGCTCCTCTTCAACCGGCACAGCCTCTTCCACAGGCTCCGGCATGACGACCGATGGCGCAACTGCCACCGGCTGCGGCGGATTGAACTGCGACGTCATCTCGCGCGCATGGTTCGCGAGGCTGTGGCCCGACGTCGCGGCCGGCGGCCGTGCGATCAGGTCCATGGCCGGGTGCACGTCGTCGAGCGGGTTGTCCTGCGTCAGCGCCGTGGGGCGCGGGTCGGACAGCGGCGAGGGCGCATCGCGGTCTTCGGCGAAGAAGGAGAGCGGGTCCATGCTGCGCTTGAGCGCGAGGTCCGACAGGCCCTGCGTCGCCTGCGGGTCCAGCCCGGCGAGCGGATCGACGGGGTTGCGTTGCGCCTGCGAGGGCAGGGCGAAGGGCTCGTGCGCCAGCGGGTCGGGCATGGGCGCTGCGGCGTCGTCGGCGCGGCGCGGTGCGTTCGCGAGGATGGCGTCCCAGTCGGCGGCCGAGGGCATTTGCGCGGAGACCTGCGTGGTCGTGGAAGGCGCTGCAGAAGTGGAAGAGAGCGGTGGCGGCGGCGGTGCAGGCAAGGGCGCAGGGGCCGGCGCATTCACCGGCGCGGGCGCGAAGGTCGGCATCGCGACCGTCTTCTCGGGCGGTGCATCACCAAGAGGCAGCGCGCCTTCGCCGAACAGGTCCGCGAAGACATCGGAGGCCGGCGATGCGGTGGGCAGCAGCGCGCTGATCGACGGGGCCGACGCGCGGTTCGATGCCACAGGCGAAGCAGACACGAGTTGCGACAGCGGCGGCTCGGTGATCGGTGCGGCCGGTGGCTTCGTGAGCGGCTCGGTGATGGGGGCCTCGGCGATCGCAGGCGGTGGGGCCTGGCTTGCACTCGCGGCTTCGAGCACGTAGCTGCCGATGGTCACGCGGTCGCCCAGCGCGACGCGCGATTCTTCTTCGTGGCGCAGCGTGCGTCCGTTCACGCTGATCGGCAGCCCCGACAACCACCTCGTGCTGCCCGACG
>DATLIE010000282.1:0-16447 GCA_035539635.1 Burkholderiaceae bacterium | reverse complement strand
TGCGCATGAAGGACGACGACTGGGATGCGGTGCAGGACACCAACCTGAAGGCCGTGTTCCGCGCCAGCCGCGCGGTGATGCGCACCATGATGAAGCAGCGCTACGGCCGCATCGTCAACATCACTTCGGTGGTCGGCGCCTCAGGCAACCCCGGCCAGGCCAACTACGCGGCCGCCAAGGCCGGCGTGGCGGGCATGACCCGCGCGCTGGCACGCGAACTCGGCAGCCGCAACGTCACCGTCAACTGCGTCGCGCCGGGCTTCATCGCCACCGACATGACCGAACACCTGCCGGAGACGCAGAAGGCCGCGCTGATGGCGCAGATCCCGCTCGGCCGGCTCGGCACGCCCGAGGAGATCGCGGCCACCGTCGCCTTCCTGGCCTCTCCTGAAGCTGGCTACATCACCGGCGCGGAGCTGCATGTCAACGGCGGCATGTTCATGAACTGAGCCCGCGTAGAATCCGCCCCGTTTTTGCGTTTCCCCCCACTCCTGGAGGAGTCAATGAGCGATATCGAAGCCCGTGTCAAGAAGATCGTTGCCGAGCAGCTCGGCGTGCCTGAAGCCGACGTGACCAACGAGAAGGCTTTCGTTGCCGACCTCGGCGCAGACTCGCTCGACACGGTCGAACTGGTGATGGCCCTCGAGGACGAGTTCGGCATCGAGATTCCAGACGAAGAGGCCGAGAAGATCACGACGGTGCAGTTGGCAATCGACTACGCCAAGTCGCACCAGAAGGCGGCCTGATTCCGGCATGAGCCGCCGTCGCGTCGTCGTCACCGGCCTCGGGCTGATCAGCCCGGTGGGCAACAGCGTGGCCGAAGGTTGGGCGAACCTGCTGGCTGGGCGCTCGGGCATCGCCAACGTGACGAAGTTCGACGCGTCGGCGCTGGCCTGTCGCTTTGCCGGCGAGGTCAAGGGCTTCAACGTCGAGGACTACTTCCCGGCCAAGGAAGCCCGCCACATGGACACCTTCATCCATTACGGGATGGCGGCGTCGATCCAGGCGGTGCGCGATGCGGGCCTGAAGACCGGCGACGCGCTCTCCGAAGACGAGGGCGAGCGCATCGGCGTGATGGTGGGATCGGGCATCGGCGGCCTGCCGATGATCGAGGCCACCCACGAGGAGTACCGCACGCGCGGCCCACGCCGCATCTCGCCCTTCTTCGTGCCAGCCTCGATCATCAACATGATCTCTGGCCATGTGTCGATCCACTACGGCTTCAAGGGCCCGAACCTGGCGATCGTCACGGCCTGCACGACCGGACTGCATTGCATCGGCGAGGCCGGGCGCCTGATCGAGTACGGCGACGCCGACGTGATGGTGGCCGGCGGTGCCGAGAGCACGGTGTCGCCGCTGGGCATCGGTGGCTTTGCGGCCGCACGCGCGCTGTCCACGCGCAACGACGACCCGGCCACCGCGTCACGGCCCTGGGACAAGGACCGCGACGGCTTCGTGCTGGGCGAGGGCGGTGGCGTGCTGGTGCTCGAGGAGTACGAGCACGCGAAGAAGCGTGGCGCGAAAATTTATGCCGAATTGGCCGGCTTCGGCATGGGTGCCGATGCGTTCCACATGACGGCGCCGAACGTCGACGGCCCCAAGCGTTCGATGAAGGCGGCGCTGCGCAACGCCGGCCTCAACGCGGACCAGGTGCAATACCTCAATGCCCACGGCACCAGCACACCGCTGGGCGACCTGAACGAGACCAACGCCATCAAGCTCGCCTTCGGCGACCACGCGAAGAAGCTGGTCGTCAACTCCACCAAGTCGATGACCGGACACCTGCTGGGCGGCGCCGGTGGCATCGAGTCGGTGTTCACGGTGCTGGCGGTGCACCACCAGGTGAGCCCGCCGACGATCAACATCTTCAACCAGGACCCCGAGTGCGACCTGGACTACTGCGCCAACACGGCGCGCGAGATGAAGATCGACGTCGCCGCCAAGAACAATTTCGGCTTTGGCGGCACCAACGGCACGCTGCTGTTCCGCCGCGTCTGAGATCCATTCGTGCATGCCGCGCCGCCGGTGCGCGTGACGCTCGGGCGCAGTGGCGGTTGGGTGGCGTTCACGGCGTGCGTGGGCGGGGCTGCCGCGGCCAACCTCTCGGCGTGGCTGGCCCTTCAGGCCGGGCTTTCCGCCGTGGTGCCCTGGATCGGGCTCGCGGCGGGCGTCTCGGGCGCCCTCGTGGCGGCCGCTTGGTCGTGGCAGTGCCAGGCGCCCGGTACGCTGGACTGGGATGGCCGGCGCTGGCAGTGGGCGGGCCGCGACGGCGACGTCCAGGTCGAGATCGACCTGGGGCGCTGGATGCTGCTGCGCTTTTCGAAGGGGCCTGCAAGGCACCGCTGGATCGCCCTGTCGCGGCGCCAAACCCATGGCCCGTGGCCGGCGTTGCGCGCCGCGCTATATTCGCGCCGCCCGGCCGATCCTTCCTCCGACGCGCCGCCCGCATGAGAACGCCATGACGGAACAGGCGGACGCCGACGCCCTGCTGGTCGACCGCGCCAAGCGCGGCGAGGTCCACGCCTTCGAGATGCTGGTGGTCAAGTACCAGCGGCGCATCGAGCGCCTGGTGTCGCGCATGGTGCGCGATGCCGACCTGGTGCAGGACATCGCCCAGGAAACCTTCATCCGCGCCTACCGGGCCCTGCCTCAGTTCCGGGGCGACAGCGCCTTCTACACCTGGCTGTACCGCATTGCCGTGAACACGGCGAAGAAGGCCCTGGTGGAACGGAGGCGGGACCCGCTGATCAACGAATCGGCCCTCGCTTCTACGGATGATGGGGAGGAACCTTCCCGGGTGGAGAACGAACTAAGCGACGGCGCCACGCCCGAGTCGCTGCTTGCCAGCAAGGAAATCGCCGCGACGGTCAACGCCGCCATCGACGCGCTGAGCGAGGACCTGCGTCAGGCCATCGTGCTGCGCGAAATCGAGGGCCTGAGCTACGAAGAGATTGCCGACGTGATGAATTGCCCTATCGGAACCGTGCGCTCACGGATCTTTCGTGCCCGCGAAGCGATCGCAACCAGGTTGCGTCCGCTGCTGGGCACCCGAGAGGGCGAACGTTGGTAACCTGAAACGCAAAGCCTGACACCATGCAAGACCGAGAACCCACCGATCCCATGCGCGCCGCGCTGTCCGCCCTGATGGACGGCGACCGCAGTGCGGTCGATCAGGCCTGCCGCGCCTGGCGCAGCGACGCGTCGGCGCGCGACGATTGGCACACCTACCATCTGATCGGCGACCTGCTGCGCAGCGATGAACACCGTTGCGAACCTGCGCGTGACGCGGATTTCGTCGCCCGGCTGAGGGTGCGTCTGGCGGACGAGCCGGCGCTGCTGGCCCCGCGGCCGACATCGGCTGGCTTGCCGCCCCCGCGCGCGCGGCGCCTGCGTGCCTGGATGACCCCCGCGGCGGTGGCCGCCGGCTTCGTCGCGGTGGCGGCGGCGTTGGTCGTGACGCGATCGGGCGTGCCCGAAGGCGATGGCGGCGACCGATTCGCGCGGGGCACGACCCAGCCCTCGGACGCGGCGGTGCGGGTCTCGACATCGCCCGCACCAGGCTCCTCGGCTCTGGAGGCCGCACCCCTCGTGCCGGAGAGCGCCACGCTGATCCGCAGCGACGAACTCGATCGGTACCTCGCGGCGCACCGGCAGCACGCCAACACCTTCGCGCCGGGCGCTCCCCGCGGCGAAGTGCGCAACGCGTCGGCGGCGGGGCCGGGGCGCTGAATGCCAGTCGCCGCGAGCTGGCCGTGGCAACGGTGCGCCGCCGTGCTGGTGGGCGCGGCGGCCGCATTCGGCGCCATGCCTTCGCGGGCCGGCGGTGACCCGGTGCCCGCCCCGCAGGCGCGCCAGTGGCTGCAACGGGTGCAGATCGCCGCAGCGCAGCGCAACTACCAGGGCACGCTCGTCGTCACCGGTGCAGGTGCGATCTCCAGTTCGCGCATCACCCACTACTGCGAGGGCGTGCAGTCCTATGAGCGGGTGGACATGCTCGACGGGCAGCCGCGCCGCGTGCTGCGCAAGAACGACCAAACCCTCACGCTGTGGCCGGCGGCCAAGGTGGCACGCATCGAGCAGCGCGAGTCGATCCCGCCCTTCCCGGCGCTGCTCAAGGGCAGCGAGGATCAACTGCTCGACCGCTACGAGTTGCTGGCCGAAGGCCCGGGCCGCCTGGCCGGCCACGAAGCCGCAGTATTCCTGCTGCGCCCGCGCGACGGGCACCGCTTTGCCCAGCGTTTGTGGTCCGAGCAGAGCACGGGTCTGCTGTTGCGCGCCGACGTGCTGGCGGCCGACGGCCGCGTGCTCGAGACGAGCGCGTTCAGCGACCTGACGATCGGGGCGAAGGCCAAGCCTGAATCGGTGAGCGCTGCCCTGAAGCAGTTGGACGGATGGCGGGTGCTCAAACCGGTGCACCAGCGCACCGAGCTCGAGGCTGAGGGCTGGCAGCTGAAGGTGCCGTTGCCGGGCTTCCACCTGAAGAGCTGCATCAAGCGCCAACTCGAAACGACGGCGGGCACCTCACAGTCACCGGCCGCGCCCGACGTGGTGCAAGCTGTGTTCACCGATGGGCTGACCCATGTGTCGCTCTTCATCGAGCCCTTGCAGGTCGACCGCCACCGGCTCGGCAGCGCAACCACCGGGGCCACCCACACCTGGATGCAGCCCGTCGGTTCAAGCCATTGGGTCACGGTGATGGGCGACGTGCCGATGGCCACGCTCAAGCAGTTTGCCCAGGCGCTGGAGCGACGGCGCTGACGACGTCATCGGCTGCCGCCCGTCGCGCGCTGTAGTCATATCCCCTGAATCTGGACCCCCGAGCCCTACATGAGCACCCAACCGTCCTCGCTTTCGATCAAGACCCGTCGCTGGGCGTTTGCGGCCGCGGCAGTGGCCCTGGCCGCGCTGTCCATTCACTTCGCGCCAAGGCCGGCCGTGGCGCAACCGCAGGTCGCGACCCGGGAGCTGCCCGACTTCACCGAACTCGTGGAGCGCGTGGGCCCCGCGGTGGTGAACATCCGCACCTCCGAGCGCGTGCGTGCGGGCGCGGCGGGTAGCGGCGGTGAGATCGATGAGCAGATGCGCGAGTTCTTCCGCCGCTTCGGCATTCCGCTGCCCAACGAGCGCGGCACGCCGCCGCGCCGCGGCGGGCCGCAGCAGCCGGAAGACAACGAGCCGCAGCAGCGCGGCGTCGGCTCGGGCTTCGTGCTGACGCCCGACGGCTACGTGATGACCAATGCCCATGTGGTCGACGGCGCCGACGAAGTGATCGTCACGCTGACCGACAAGCGCGAGCTGAAGGCCCGCATCATCGGTGCCGACCGGCGCACCGACGTGGCGGTGGTCAAGATCGACGCGAGCGGGCTGCCGGCGGTGAAGGTGGGTGACGTCAACGCGCTGAAGGTCGGCGCCTGGGTGATGGCGATCGGCGCGCCCTTCGGCCTCGACAACACGGTGACGGCTGGCATCGTCAGCGCCAAGCAGCGCGACACCGGCGACTTCCTGCCGATGATCCAGACCGACGTGGCGATCAACCCGGGCAATTCTGGCGGCCCGTTGATCAACATGAAGGGCGAGGTGGTCGGCATCAACTCGCAGATCTACAGCCGCTCGGGCGGCTTCATGGGCATCAGTTTCGCGATTCCGATCGACGAGGCGATGCGCGTGGCCGATCAGCTGCGCACCAACGGACGCGTCATCCGCGGCCGCATCGGCGTCACGATCGCGGCCGTGACCAAGGAGGTGGCCGAGGCCATCGGCCTGGGTGCGCCGCGCGGTGCGCTGGTGCAGGGCGTCGAAGCGGGGCTGCCGGCCGACAAGGCGGGCGTCGAGCCTGGCGACATCATCCTGAAGGTCGACGGCAAGGCGGTGGAAAAGTCCGGCGACCTGCCGCGCCTGATCGGCGCCGCCAAGCCCGGTGCCAAAACAAGCCTGCAACTCTTTCGCCGCGGCCAGACGCGCGACGTTGCCGTGACCGTGGTCGAGTTCGAGCCGGATCGTCCGCGTCGCGTGGCGCAAGGCAGCGAGCCGCCGGCGGCGCCGCAGGCGAAGACCGCGATCGGCCTGGCGGTGTCGGACCTGACCGAGGCACAGAAGAAGGAGCTCAAACTGCGTGGCGGCGTGCGCGTCGAGTCCGTCGAGGGTGCGGCCGCGCGGGCCGGAGTGCGCGAGGGTGACGTCATCGTCACACTCGACAACGCCGAGGTCGCCGATGCAAAGCAGTTCAATGCCCAGGTGGCCAAGCTCGACAAGACCAAGCCCGCGAGCGTGATGGTCCGGCGCGGCGATTGGACCAACTACCTGGTGATCCGTCCGGCTCCGCGTTGACCCGTCGCGGGCCTTTCCGCCTGGTGGAATGCTGCGATCGCAGTCCTATGAAGCCCGTCGTGAGCGTTCACAGACTTTCTCGGCTCGGCAAGCAGGGATTCGGCATGGCCGCGCCTATAATCGCCGTCAAGTTTTGAGGCTTTCCAAGCGCCGGCCGAGGGTAGTCACTGCCCACAAGACTGTCCCCAAGGCGTCCACAAGGGTTTGTGGACAACCTGTTGATGGTTTGGCCCTGTTGGTACCCTGCAACGACGAAAAAATGAGGGTTGGCGCGGGTTCCGGCCGGGGGGCTTTGGCTAGAATGAAAGCCCAACAAGCAGTTGCCATACGTTTTGTTGGAAGGCGCGTCCCCTTTTCGACGCGCCTTTTTTTATGTCTTCGATGGACCACATCCGCAACTTCTCGATCATTGCCCACATCGACCACGGAAAGAGCACGCTGGCCGATCGGATCATCCAGCGCTGCGGGGGTCTGAGTGATCGCGAGATGGAGGAGCAGGTGCTCGACTCCATGGACATCGAGCGCGAGCGCGGCATCACGATCAAGGCGCAGACGGCGGCGCTGAAGTACACGGCCCAGGACGGCCGCGTCTTCAACCTCAACCTGATCGACACGCCGGGCCACGTCGACTTCAGCTACGAAGTCAGCCGCTCGCTGTCCGCCTGCGAGGGGGCGTTGCTGGTGGTGGATGCGAGCCAGGGGGTCGAGGCGCAGACCGTGGCCAACTGCTACACGGCGCTCGACCTGCACGTCGAGGTCGTCCCAGTGCTCAACAAGATGGACCTGCCGCAGGCTGACCCCGAGGAAGCCAAGCGCGAGATCGAGGACGTTATCGGCATCGACGCCAGCCAGGCCATTCCCTGTTCGGCCAAGACCGGCATGGGCATCGACGAGATCCTGGAGGCGGTGATCCAGCGCATGCCGGCTCCCCGCGGCCTGCCCGACGGTCCGCCGCGGGCGATGATCATCGACAGCTGGTTCGACAACTACGTCGGCGTCGTGATGCTGGCACGCGTGGTCGACGGGACGCTCCGGCGCGGCGACCGCATCCGGATGATGGCCACCAATGCCGTCTACCCGCTCGAACAACTGGGTGTCTTCACGCCCAAGTCTGAGCCACGCGACGAGTTGCGCGCCGGCGAGGTGGGCTTCCTGATCGCCGGCATCAAGGAGCTGCAGGCCGCCAAGGTCGGTGACACGATCACGCTCGAGAAGAAGCTGCCCAACAACGCCGGTCCGGCCACCGAGCCGCTGCCTGGCTTCAAGGAGATCCAGCCCCAGGTCTTCGCCGGGCTGTACCCGACCGAGGCGAGCGAGTACGACCAGCTGCGCGACGCGCTCGAGAAGCTCAAGCTCAACGACAGCAGCCTGCGCTACGAACCCGAAGTCAGCCAGGCGCTGGGTTTCGGCTTTCGCTGCGGCTTCCTCGGTCTGTTGCACATGGAGATCGTGCAGGAGCGGCTGGAGCGCGAGTTCGACCAAGATCTGGTGACCACTGCGCCCAGCGTGGTCTACGAGGTCGAGCTGAACGACGGTGAGGTGATCCAGGTCGAGAACCCGAGCAAGATGCCCGACCTCGGCCGCATCCGCGAGATCCGCGAGCCGATCGTCACGGTGCAGCTCTACATGCCGCAGGACTGCGTCGGCCCGGTGATGACGCTGGCCAATCAGAAACGCGGCGTGCAGATGAACATGTCGTACCACGGCAAGCAGGTGCATCTGACCTACGAGCTGCCGCTGGCCGAGATCGTGCTCGATTTCTTCGACAAGCTGAAGTCGGTCTCGCGCGGCTATGCCAGCATGGACTACGAGTTCAAGGAGTACCGGGCGGCGGACGTGGTCAAGGTCGACATCATGATCAACGGTGCCCGTGTCGACCCGCTGGCGATGATCGTGCACCGCGCGCAGAGCCAGTACCGCGGCCGCGCGGTGGCGGCCAAGATGCGCGAGCAGATCCCGCGCCAGATGTACGACGTGGCGATCCAGGCCGCCATCGGCGCCAACATCATCGCCCGCGAAGACATCAAGGCCCTGCGCAAGAACGTGCTGGCAAAATGCTACGGTGGCGACATCACGCGCAAGCGCAAGCTGCTCGAAAAACAAAAGGCCGGCAAGAAGCGCATGAAGCAGATCGGCACCGTCGAGGTGCCGCAGGAAGCCTTCCTGGCCATTCTTCAAGTGGACGACTGATGGGTTTCATGGGCACGCTGACTGCCGCGCTGTACGCTGCGCTGGTGGTCTACCTCGGCGGTTGGTTCCTCGGCCACTGGATCGGCGACTTCGCGCTGCTGCTGTTCCTGCTGACGGTGGTCACGCTGGGCTACTGGCTCGCCGAGCGCTTCCACTTCCAGCCGCAGCGCGAGAAGGCGGCGGCGGTGCTCGAGGCGCAGCATGCATCGCGCCGCGCGGACCTGGCCAAGCAGGGCATCGCGCAGGTCGACGGCAATGTCGAAGAGGCCAGAGGCAGGCTGCTGATGCAGCCCTGGTGGCTGGACTGGACCGCCGGGCTGTTCCCGGTGATCCTGGTCGTGTTCCTGCTGCGCTCGTTCCTGTTCGAGCCGTTCAAGATCCCCTCCGGCTCGATGCTGCCGACGCTGGAGTCGGGCGACCTGATCCTGGTCAACAAGTTCAACTACGGCGTGCGGCTGCCGGTCATCAACAGGAAGATCGTCGCCAACGGCGACCCGGCGCGCGGCGACGTGATCGTCTTTCGCTATCCGCCCGACCCGCGCATCGACTACATCAAGCGCGTGGTCGGCCTGCCCGGCGACGAGGTGGCCTGGCTGAACAAGACGCTGAGCGTCAACGGCCAGCCGGTCGCCACCGGCGCGCTGCCCGACTACTACGACGAAGACAGCCAGCGCTACACGCAGCAGAAGAACGAGACGCTGGGGCCGGTGAACCACCGCATCCTGCTGCGCGCCGACCGCCCCCCTTTCGTGTCCGGTGTCGAGAGCTTTCCCAACCGCGAGGCCTGCCGCTACAGCGCCGAGGGCGTCACCTGCAAGGTGCCGCCGGGGCACTACTTCGTCATGGGCGACAACCGTGACAATTCCATCGATTCGCGATACTGGGGCTTCGTGCCCGATCGCAATCTGGTGGGCCGGGCCTTCTTCGTGTGGATGAATTTCGGTAACCTCGGCCGTATCGGCGGTTTCCGCTGACCGTCGGAGAGTCGATTCATGCTGCGTACACCGTCAACCCGGGGCCAGAAGGGCCTGTCGCTGATCGGCCTGCTGATCTGGGCCATCATCGTGGCGTTCGTCGCGTTGATCGTGGTGCGCGTACTGCCCACGATCAACGAATACACGACCGTGCTGCGCGCGGTCAAGAAGATCGCCCAGGACCAGCCCGGCACGGTGGCCGAGGCGCGCAAGGCGTTCGACCGCCAGAAGGACATCGAGTATTCGATCTCGAGCATCAGCGGCCAGGACCTCGTGGTGACGAAGGAAAACGACAAGATCGTGATCCGCTTCGCCTACGACAAGGAAGTCCCGATCTTCGAACCCGTGTACCTGCTGATCAAGTACTCCGGCGAAGGCCGGGCCAACTGAGCGAGGGCGCCGTCGCATCGGGATGGCCGATCCGCTCCTGATCGCCCTGCAGCAGCGCCTGGGATTGCGCTTTGCTGACCCGGATCTGCTCCTGCGCGCGCTGACCCACCGCAGCGCGGGCACCGAGCACAACGAGCGGCTGGAGTTCCTCGGCGACGCGGTGCTCCAGACCGCCATCTCGACGTTGCTCTACGAGCGCTTCGCCGGTTCCGACGAGGGCGACCTGACGCGGGTCCGCGCTCACCTGGTGCGCGAGGACAGCCTGGCCCGCGTCGCGCTGACCGTCGGCTTGCCCGAGGTGCTGCGGCTGTCAGAGGGCGAGGCGCGCGGCGGTGGCGCCATGCGGCCGTCGATCCTGGCGGATGCGCTCGAAGCGGTGATCGGCGCCACCTTTCTCGACGGCGGCTACGCGAGCGCCCAGGCGCTGGTGCAGCACCTGTTCGGCGACACCATCGCCGGCACCGGGATCGACAACTGGTCCAAGGACCCGAAGACTGAACTGCAGGAGTGGCTGCAGGCCCGCAAGCTCTCCGTGCCGGCCTACCGCATCGTCGCCACGCGCGGCCAGTCGCATGCGCAGACGTTCGACGTCGAGTGTGCGGTCGCCGCGCTCGGTCTGGCCGAGCGCGGGGAGGGCAAGTCGCGCCGCGCGGCCGAGCAGGACGCGGCGCGTCACATGCTCGACCGGCTCAAGGCCAGCGACCGGCCAGACGGGCCTTTGCGCGCCTGACCATGGCCGAAGACAGCGCGTCCGTCCCGCAACGCTGCGGCCTGGTGGCCATCGTCGGCCGGCCCAATGTCGGCAAGAGCACGCTGCTCAACGCCCTGGTTGGGCAGAAGATCAGCATCACCTCGAACAAGGCGCAGACCACGCGCCACCGCATCACCGGCATCCGTACCGAAGGCGCGGCGCAGGCCGTCTTCGTCGACACGCCGGGTTTCCAGACGCGTCACGGCAGCGCGTTGAACCGCACGCTCAACCGCACCGTGCGCGGCGTGCTGTCCGACGTGGACGTGGTGCTCTTCGTGGTCGAAGCCGGCAAGTTCACGCTCGACGACGCCAAGGTGCTGGCGCTGCTGCCCGAGGGCAAACCGGTGCTGCTGGTGGCCAACAAGCTCGACATGGTGAAGCGCCGCGATGACATCCTGCCCTGGCTGGCCTCGATGCGCGAGCGGCGCGACTTCACCGAGTTCGTGCCGCTGTCCGCGACCAGGGAGCCCGATGCGAAGCGCCTGCTCGAGATCGTGGCGCCGCACCTGCCCGAGCAGGGCTGGTTCTACGACGAAGAAGCCCTGACCGACCGCAGCGAGCGCTTCCTTGCCAGCGAGCTGATCCGCGAGAAGCTGTTCCGCCTCACCGGCGACGAACTGCCGTACAGCTCCACGGTGGTGATCGACAAGTTCGAGGAAGAGGGCGGGCTGCGCCGCATCGCGGCCAGCATCGTTGTCGAGCGCGAAGCCCACAAGGGCATGATCATCGGCGAGGGGGGTGAGCGCCTGAAGCGCATCGGCAGCGAGGCGCGCCAGGAACTCGAGCGCCTGCTCGAAGCCAAGGTCTTTCTCGAGCTGTGGGTCAAGGTGCGCACGGGCTGGGCCAGCAACGAGGAACATCTGCGCAGCTATGGCTACGAATGACGCTGCGACCGTCGCCCCGTCCTTCGAGGCCTTCATGGCTCAGGCCTGGGCCGGCCACGCCGACCAGCCCGAAGCCGTCGCGCGGCGCCTGCAGACGCTGACGCCCGCACCGACGACGCCGGCCCAGATCGGTGCCCTGGTGCGCCTGGTCGTGCACCTGCTGGGCGAGCACCTGGGCCGTTTCGACGACGCGCAGTGGCGGCTGAGCGCACTCGCGGGTCACGCGCTCGCGCAGGACGGGGTTGCCGCCGCCGAGCTGCGCGTGGGCAGCGCCGCATTGGACCTCGCGCGCAACCTGCCCTCGGCCAGCCTCGCGCCGGCCGAGTCGGTGCGCGCTCTGGCCGCGGCCGCCGCGCTGTGCGTGGGCCGCGGCCAGAGCGAGCGTGCCCTGGAATTGCTGGCGTGTGCGCGCCAGCAATTGGCGGATCTGCCCGACGCCACACCGGCCGACCACAAACCATTGGCCATGGCGTGCAACAACATGGCCTGGACGCTGCACGACCTCGGCGCGGCCCGCAGCGCCGCCGAGACTGCGGCCATGCTGGACATCGCCGCGGCCAGCCGGGTGCACTGGTCGCGTGCTGGCACCTGGCTCGAGGTCCAGCGCGCCGACTATTGCCTCGCGCTCGCCCACCTGTCGGCCGGGCGCGCGGAGGACGCGCTGCACCATGCCGCGCAATGCCTGAGCGCCTGCATCGGCAACGACGCGGCGCCGTTCGAGCATGTCTACGGCCACGAGGCGATCGCGCGCGTGCAGCACGCCCGCGGCGATGCAGCCGCGCGCGACCATCACGTCGCGGCGGCGAAGGTGGCGTTCGAACGGCTCCCCGCTGACGACCAGGCCGCCTGCCGCAGCACGCTCGACGCCTTGCACGCACTCGGCAAGGCAGCATGAGGTCGCGCAGTGCCGCGGTACCGATGGCGGCGTATGTCCTGCACCAGTACGACTGGAGCGAGTCGAGCCTGATCGTCGACCTCTTCACGCGCGAGGCCGGGCGTGTGGTGGTGGCGGCCAAGGGCGCCAAGCGCCCGACCTCGCAGCTGCGTGCCGTGCTGATGCCTTTCCAGCGCATCGCCATCTCGTTCTCGCGCCCGGCGCACGACGAGTCCGCCGGCGAGGTGCACAACCTGCGCGGCGCCGAGTGGGCCGGCGGCCCGGCCCCGCGCGGTGGCGACGCGCTGCTGGCCGGCTTCTACCTGAACGAGCTGCTGCTCAAGCTGCTCGCGCGCGACGACCCGCACCCGGCGCTGTGGGATGCCTATGCCGCAACGCTGCCCGGCCTCGGCGGCGCCGACGAGGCGGCGGCGCTGCGCGCCTTCGAACTCGTGCTGCTGGCCGAGACAGGCCACCTGCCGGACCTGGCGCACGTCACCGCCACGCTCGAGCCGGTGGACGCTGCGCGGCGCTACCAGCTTCGTCCCGAGGCCGGCCTGGTGGCGGGGGCCCACGAGGCGGACGCCACGCTGGCCGGCGGCGACTGCGCGGCGCTGCAGGCCGCCCTGTCGGCGCGCGACGTCGAGGCACTGCGCGGCGCCTGCAGGGGCTGCGAGCCGGCCCTGCGGCGCCAGTTGCGCCAATGGCTTGCGTACCATCTGGGCAGCGCCACCCTGCGCACCCGCGACCTGGTGCGTGAGCTGCAATCCCTGACCCCTCCGTCCCGATGAATCCGCTGATGGCCCCCGAGTCCCACGACCGCCACGCGCGCTGCGCGCTGTCGGTCAACGTCAACAAGGTCGCGCTGCTGCGCAACACGCGCCACCTCGGCATCCCGAGCGTGCGGCGTGCGGCCACGCAGTGCCTCGAGGCGGGGGCCCAGGGCATCACGGTGCACCCGCGCCCCGACGGGCGCCACATCCGCGCCGAGGACGTGACCGAACTCGCCGCGCTGCTGCGGCAATGGCCGCAGGCCGAGTTCAACATCGAGGGCAACCCCTTCGACAACCTGATGGCTTTCGTGCGTGAGCACCGCCCGCACCAGGCCACCTTCGTGCCCGACGCACCGGGCCAGTTCACCAGCGATCACGGCTGGGCCGTCGCCGACCTGCCGCGCGTCGCGCCGCTGGTCGCCGAGGCGCGCGCCCTGGGCGTGCGCGTCAGCCTCTTCATGGACCCGGATCCCGCTGCGATGGCCGCCGTGGCCGCCATCGGGGCCGACCGCATCGAGCTCTACACCGAGCCCTATGCCGCCGCGCACGGCGCGCCGCAGCAGGCGGCCGAAGTCGAGCGCTACGCCGTGGCCGCCCACGCCGCGCTGGCGCTCGGCCTGGGCATCAATGCCGGGCACGACCTGAACCGCGCCAACCTCACCGACTTCCTGTGCGCGGTGCCCAGCGTGCAGGAGGTGTCGATCGGCCATGCGCTGATCGCCGACGCGCTCGAGCTCGGCTACACCGAGACCGTGCGTGATTACCAGCGCTGCATCCAACGGGCGTACGCGGCTTGATCTACGGCATCGGCACCGACGTCTGCGACATCCGGCGCATTGCACGCGCGCTCGATCGCCGTGGCGAACGCTTCGCCGAGAAGGTGCTCGGCCCGCACGAGATCGGCGTCTGGCGCGACCGGCGCTCGCGCGTCGAGGCACGCGGCCTGGCCTACCTGGCGACGCGTTTCGCCGCCAAGGAAGCGTTCTCCAAGGCCATCGGGCTGGGCCTGCGCACGCCGATGACCTGGCGTGCCTGCGAGGTGGTCAAGGCCGCCAGCGGCAAGCCCGGCATCCAACTGCACGGCGCGCTGGCTGCCTGGTTCGAGGCGCGCCGCCTCGTGGCCCATGTCAGCGTCAGCGACGAAACCGACTACGCAACGGCCTTCGTGGTCGTCGAGACCCAAGCACCATGACCACCGCCCACGCCCCCGTCATCCTCGACATCGCCGCCACCGCGCTCAACGACGACGACCGCCGCCGTCTTCAGCACCCGCTGACCGGTGGGTTGATCTTCTTCACGCGCAACTTCGAGAGCCGGCGCCAGATCACCGGGGTCTGCGCCGAGGCCAAGGCGTTGCGGCCCGATCTGCTGATCACGATCGACCACGAAGGCGGGCGCGTGCAGCGCTTCCGGCGCGACGGCTTCACGCACCTGCCGGCGATGCGCACGATCGGGGAGTTGTGGATGAAGGATGCGATGCGCGCGGTGGACGCGGCCACGGCCTCGGGCTACGTGATCGGCGCCGAGCTGCGCGCCTGCGGCGTGGACCTGACCTGGGCCCCGGTGGTCGACCTCGACCACGGCCGCAGCGAGGTGATCGGCGACCGCGCCTTTCACCGCGACCCGCGCGTGGCCTCGCTGCTGGCGCAAAGCTTCATGCTCGGTCTGCTGCGCGCGGGCATGAACAACTGTGCCAAGCATTTCCCGGCGCATGGCTACGCGATCGCCGACTCGCATGTCGCACGCGCGGTCGACACACGTTCGCTCAAGGCCATCCTGGCCGAGGACGCGATGCCCTACGACTGGCTCTCCACCGCGATCACCTGCGTGATGCCAGCGCACGTCACCTTCCCGAAGGTCGACGAATACCCGGCGGGCTTCTCGGCGCGCTGGCTCAAGGAGATCCTGCGCGGGCGCTACGGCTACACCGCAGCGATCTGCTGCGACGACCTGAGCATGGAGGGTGCGCGCATCGCCGGCAATCCGGTCGAAGGCGGCATCGCCGCGCTGAACGCAGGCTGCGACCTGGTGCTGCTGTGCAACCAGAGCAAGGTGGACAACGGCCGCCCGGTCGACGAGCTGCTTGACGGCCTGCAAGCCGCGCTCGAGCGGGGCCGCTGGCAGGCCGACGCCGCCAGCGAGTCGCGCCGCCTTGACCTGCTGCCGCAGAGCGCACCGAAGGCCTGGGACGACCTGATGCACGAGGCGGCGTACACCCACGCCCTCGAGCGCCTGCCGTAAGCCCCCGGGTGCACGGCAGGCGCTGCGGGGTCAGTGACTGTCGAACGGCAGGCGGATCTGCGACAGGTCCTTCTTGGTCTCGACCAGGATCAGCGGGCCGTCATCCAGCGCGACCGGCGGCTTCGGCTGGCGCGGTACGCGCGGCGCGGCGACCTCGGCGGCCATCGCAGCCTGCGCGGCACGCACCTTCTCGCCGTCCGAATGCACCCACTCGAGCCCGGCGGCACTGGCCACCTCGTTCAACGCGTCGATCGGCAGCGCGTAGGGTTCGGCACGCGTGGCGACGCGCGGGACCACGATCGGCTCGGGTGCCGGCGGCGCGATCGCCTTGGGGCGGGCCGCCACCGGCGCGGGATCGGGCGTCGGCTCGGCCTCGCGGGCCGGCTCGGCGCTGGGGCTCACCACGGCTTCGGCCGCGTGCACGTCGCCGACCATGGCGGTCGACTCGTCGGCGGCTTCGGCGCCTTCCTCCGCGACGCCCTCGTCGACACCGTTCTGCAGGTCGCTGCCAGGCGCTCCATCGCCGCGGTTGCGACCCCGGCCACCGCGACGGCGACGGCGGCGTGCGCCCTCGCGGTCACCGGTGTCGGCACCGTCCGGCGCCGCGGACGCCACGGCGGCATCGCCCAGCGGCACGGTGTCCGCCAGCGACTGGGGTGACACCGCCTCGGCATCGACCTCCGGCCGCACCGGGGCTTCCTGCCGCCGGCCTTCGCCGCGCGGCGGACGCGGCTCGCGCTCACGGTCGGGCCGCGGGGCATCGCGACGGCCTTCGCGGCCTTCACGGCCATCCCTCGGCTCGCGCGCCTCGCGTGGTTCGCGTGGTTCGCGCGGTTCGCGCGTCTCACGGGCTTCCCTCGGTTCCTTGCCCTCACGGGCTTCACGCGGTTCCTTGCCCTCGCGCGCCTCACGCCCTTCACGGCCTTCGCGCTGGTCGCGGCCCTCGCCGCGGCGACCGCCACGGCGACCATCACGACGGCCTTCGCCACGTTCCGCGCGCTCGCCGCGTTCACCCCGGCCGCCGCGTCCATCGCGATCCTGGC
>DATLIE010000281.1:0-4815 GCA_035539635.1 Burkholderiaceae bacterium | reverse complement strand
TGCATGCCGCTGCCCGGCTGGTCGCCGAAGGGCTTGGGCATCATCGAGAACACCGCCCCCTGCTGCTCGGCGAGGGTGTGCGCGGCGAGCTTGAACAGCATCAGCCGGTCGGCGCTGGCCAGCGCATCGGCGTGCGCGAAGTTCACCTCGTACTGGCCGTGCGCATCCTCGTGGTCGATCTGCAGCACGTCCAGGCCGCAGCGCTGCAGCGTGTCCTGCAACTGGGCCAGGAAGGGCGCCTGGCGCGCCAGGCTCTTGAGGTCGTAGCTCGGCTTGTCGAGGCGGTCGAGGTCGTCGACCGGCAGCCAGCGTGTCCCCTCGCGTTTGAGCAGGAAGAACTCGGGCTCGATGCCGACTTGCAGCGTCCAGTGCTTGTGCGCCAGGCGGGCCGTCTGCCGCGCCAGCGCCTGGCGCGGGCAGGCGTCGAACGGTTCACCGGCGACGAAACCCTCGCCGACGATGCGCGCCACGCCGGGCATGAAGGGCAGGGCCTGGGCCGTGCTCGCGATGCCGCGCGCGTAGTACTCGGAGCGCACGCCGGTGCGGGCCAGGCCCGTGCCCCAGATCGATGGGCCCGAGAAGCCGGCGCCGATGGCGAGCACGTCGTCCAGGTGCGCCAGCGGCACCAGCTTGCCGCGCGCGACGCCATGGATGTCGGTGAACTGCACCAGCAGGCTGTGGACGCCTTGGGCGGCGAGTTGGTCGCGAAGTGCTTTCATGGCCCGTTCAGGCGGCGTCGATGCGCAGCCAGGTGGTCTTCAACTCGGTGTACTTGTCCAGCGCGTGCAGGCTCTTGTCGCGGCCATTGCCGCTCTGCTTGTAGCCGCCGAAGGGGACGGTGATGTCGTCCTCATCGTACTGGTTCACGTGCACCGTGCCGGCGCGCAGCGCGCGCGCCACGCGGTGGGCGCGGTTGACGTTGTCGCTCCAGACGCTGGCCTGCAGCCCGTAGGTCGAGGCATTGGCCAGCGCAACGGCCTCGGCCTCGTCCTTGAAGCGGATCACGCTCATCACCGGGCCGAAGATCTCCTCGCGCGCGATGGTCATGCCGTTGTCGACGCGGTCGAACACGGTGGGCTCGACGTAGAAGCCGCCGCTGGCCTCGCGCGCGCGGGTGCCGCCGGTGACGGTGCGCGCGCCTTCCTTCCTGCCCGCCTCGATGTAGCCCATCACCGTGCGCAGCTGGCCCTCGTCGACCAGCGCGCCCATCTCGGTGCCGGCGTCCAGGGGGTCCGCGGCAGCGAATTTCGGCGCCTCGGCGGCGACGACCTCGACGAAACGCTCGGCGATGCTCTCGTGCACCAGCACGCGCGAGGGGGCATTGCAGCTTTCGCCCTGGTTGAAGAACAGGCTGCCCGCGGCGGCCTTCGCCGCGCGCTCGACATTGGCAAAGTCGTCGAACACGACGAAGGCGCTCTTGCCGCCGAGCTCGTTGTAGACGCGCTTCAGGTTGCTGCGTCCGGCGTACTCGAGCATGCGCCGGCCCACGCGCGTGCTGCCGGTGAAGCCGATGGCGTCGACGTCCATGTGCAGCGCCAGCGCCTCGCCGGCTTCGGCGCCGTAGCCCGGGACGACGTTGAACACGCCCGGCGGAATGCCCGCCTCGACGGCCAGCTCGGCCAGCCGCAGCGCGGTGTAGGGCGACTTCTCGCTCGGCTTGAGCACAACCGAGTTGCCGGTGGCCAGCGCCGGCCCGAGCTTCCAGGCCGCCATGATCATCGGGTAGTTCCACGGCACGATGCAGCCGATGACGCCCATCGGCTCGCGCGTGATCAGCGCCAGCGCGCTGGCCGGCGTCGGCGCGATCTCGTCGTACACCTTGTCGATGGCCTCGGCGTACCACGCGATCGTGCGTGCCGTGGAGGGCACGTCCACCGACAACGAATACTGGATCGGCTTGCCCATGTCGAGCGTCTCGAGCAGGGCCAGTTCGTCCTTCGCGGCCAGGATGCGGTCGGCGAAGCGCTGCAGCAGCCTCTTGCGCGTGGCCGGCGACTTGCCGGCCCAGCGGCCGTCGGCGAACGCGGCGCGCGCGCTCTTCACCGCGGCATCGACATCGGCCTCGCGGCCGCGTGCCACCGGGCCGAGGGTGCGGCCGTCGATCGGCGAACTCTTGACGAAGGTTTCGCCGGCGAGCGGGTCGCGGCGCACCCCGTCGATCAGCGCGCGGCCGTCGAAGGCGGTCCCTTGTGCCCGGGCATGCCAGTCGACGGCGGCCATGGCGATGGCTCCTTCAGAAGGCGACCACGACGGAGGCGCCGAACAGGTCGTTGTTCTTCCTGTAGCTGCCGCTGTTCACGTCGTAGAAGACCGGGAGGTTGGCGCCGTCGCGGCGGTACTCGACCTTGAACGTCGTGTTCAGGTTGAAGGCGTACTTCAGGCCGACCGACAGCGCGTAGCGGTTGGCGCCCTTGTCGCAGCCGGCGAGGGTCTGGTCCTCGCAGCCGAGCGTCGGGTCGGGACCGATGCCGTTGCGGTAGTCGCCGTAGCCGCCGTCGATGCCGAACGCGTCCCAGTAGCCGGTGTAGCCGAGCAGGCCGCCGCCGGCGGTCTTGTTCTTGATGTAGTCGGCGCGCGCGAGCAGTTGCAGGCGCGGCGTGACGTAGTAGCCCACGAGGCCCGAGATGCCGGTCCACTTTGCGGTCTTGAAGTTGCCGTCGGCGTCCGGAATGATCGAGCCCTGCTTCTGCTGGCCGTACGAGAGCTGGCCCTGCACGGTCCAGTCGCCGCGGATGAAGTAGCCGTCGACCTCGAACAGGTGCGTGCTCGTCTTCAGGAACTTCTCGCAGTCGTCGTCGGCACAGAGGTTGAAGTTGGTTGTCTTGCCGTGCAGACCGGCGAAGCCGAAGCCGTTGAATTCGCCCTTCGAGTAGTCGACGCGGTAGACCAGGGCCGGCGCGCGCTCGCCCTGGTTGAGCACGTTGCCGTTGACGTTGGCGAGCATGGCGCGCGCCCACCACTTGCCCTGCGTGTAGTCGATGCCCACGCCGGTGTAGGTGGTCGGCAGCGTGAAGTCGAACAGCAGGTTGTGCGTGATGAAGGGATTCAGCGTCGGCTGCTGGTACTCGTAGCCCGACCAGTCGGGCACCTGGCCGACCAGCAGGCGCGTCTGCAGGTCGGTCAGCGGGATCGACATCGACGCTTCCTGCACGATGCTGCTGCCGTCGACCACGGCGCCGGACGCGCGGTTCGGGTTCAGCGTCAGCTTGAAGCGCGTGCCGCTGTCGGTCTCCTTCGTGAAGTCGAGCGACGCGGTCCCGATGTAGGACGTGTCGTAGAAGAAGCCGTCGGACTGCCGGTTGAGGAACTGGAACCCGGCGCGCTTCTGGCGCCGGTTGTAGATGTAGGCCGCATCCATGTAGCCCGAGACCGTCAGCCCCTTGATGCCCCAGGACTCCAGGTTGTCCTCGGTAGCCTCGGTCTTCACCGTCACGCGGGCCAGCTCGCGCGCCTGCTCGGGTGTCATGCCCCACTGACCTTCCTTCGGCTTGGCCGCCTCGGCCGCCTGCAGCTTGCGCTCCAGGTCGGACACGCGCTCGCGCAGCGCCCGGAGTTCGTTGAGCACCTCGGCATTGGTCTGCGCCAGGGCCGGGAAGGCGCTCCACAGGGCCGCGGCCAGGATGGTGAGGCGGAGGGTGCTTGTCTTCATGTCGGTTTTGCTCCGGTGCGGGTGGTCGGGGTGGGTTCAGCTTCGGAATGCGGCGGCCAGCTCCTGCTGGCGGCGTCGCTCCGCGTTGGCGATGAGATAGCTTGCGATAAGCACGCCGATGGCCACCACGACCACCGTGACGGTGGCCACGGCATTGACCGTGGGATTCAGGCCGAGCTTGGCGCGCGAGAAGATGACCAGGGGCAGCGTCGTGGCGCCCGGCCCGGTGAGGAAGGCCGACAGGACCACGTCGTCGAGCGAGATCGTGAACGTGAGCAGCCAGGCCGAGGCGAGCGACTGGCCGATCATCGGCAGCGTGACGAGCCAGAACACCTGGTGCGGCCGCGCGCCGAGGTCGAGCGCGGCCTCCTCGAGCTGCGGGTTCAGGTCCTGCAGGCGGGCCTGGATCACCACCGTGGCGTAGGCCATGCCCAGCAGCAGGTGGCCGAGCCAGATCGTCAGCGCGCCCTTCTCGGGGATGCCGATCGCATTCTGCACGCTGACCAGCATCAGCAGCAGCGACAGGCCCACCACCACCTCGGGCATCACCAGTGGCGCGTTAACCATGCCGGAGAACAGCGTGCGCCCCTTGAAGCGGCGGTACTTCACCAGCGCGAACGCCGCGAGCGTGCCCAACACCACCGAGCCGCAGGCGGTGAAGAAGGCGATCTTCAGGCTGATCCAGAAGCCGCGCAGGATCTCCTCGTCCTGCACCAGCGCGGCGTACCACTTGAGCGTGAAGCCGCGCCACACGTTCGGCAGCTGCGAGTCGTTGAACGAGAACAGCACCAGCGCGACGATCGGCAGGTACAGGAAGGCGAAGCCGGCGGCGAGCCAGGCGCGGCCGAACCACACGCCCGGCTTCATCGTCTGGCCTCCTGCGCCTCGGCCTGGTACTTGTTGAAGATCGCCAGCGGCACCAGGATCAGCAGGATCATCGACACCGCCAGCGACGAGGCGAGCGGCCAGTCGTTGTTCGAGAAGAACTCGGTCCAGACCACGCTGCCGGTCATCAAAGTCTCGGGGCCGCCGAGCAGTTCGGGGATCACGAACTCGCCGACGCAGGGAATGAAGACGAGCATCGAGCCGGCGATGATGCCGGCCTTGGACAGCGGCACGGTCACGGTCCAGAACGCCACCCAGGGCGACGCGCCGAGGTCCTGAGC